>JBEKUR010000413.1:0-3126 GCA_049514855.1 Terriglobia bacterium | reverse complement strand
TCTGCTGCCTCCGAAACAGGTTGGGAAACAGTAGAATAGTGCCAGAAATGAGGCCGAAAATTGAAATCGAAAAAACTCATCCAGAGCCCTTACCTTCGCTTAGTCAAGCAGTTAGAAGGAACTACCCCAACTTTTGTTGGACACTACTGGGCTGAAGTCATAAAATACCATCTACGAAAACCCGACGGTTGGAATGCGTGGTAAAGGAAACCGAACAGAGTCGGAGGATTAACGATGTCAGAATTCAAGCATGGCCTGAGCGACAAGTTCATAGAGCAGTTGGCTGAGGAGGCGAATAAAGTTTCATGGTGGGCCGATGTCCTGAACGATGCCCAGCTTTTCATCGCGCTGCGGAATCGAAATATAAATGTCTATTGGCGGGGGCAATCGCTGTTCAAGGTGATGATGGGGCCATCGGGGCTCAGCGCCAAGATGCACCCAAAGTTTCTGATCGAGCCAGGACTGCATGATGAAGTAACACTGGTCAACGGAAGGTTCGGAGTGGAAGGACTCGTTGACAGTGGCATTATCCGCACGTACGAGGGTCCCGAGACGCTCAAGAAGATGAAGAAAGCTGCCGGCCGTTTCTCCGGGCTCGAGGATACCGGGTGCCACGACATCATCTTGGCCAATCCGCAAGTCATCGATCGCGAAATCGGCTTTTCGGGCCTCATCTCGCTGCATGATGGCGGCACCGGTAAACGGAGACATCTCGTTGACCTCCTAACCCTCGAATCGGACGGGGATGCAGTTAGGCTGGTGTTCTGGGAGGCGAAGCACTTTATCAATCGCGAGCTTCGCGCGCTTGGCGCGGTTGTGCCAGTTTGCGAACAAATCAAGCGGTATCGGCAATGCTTGTCCGAGCACCGCCACGAAATCGAATCCGGCTACAAGCGGGTCGCGGAGAACCTTGTCGCTTTCGAGGAGATGGGGTGGAAGCGGCGGCTGTCGCCTCTGATCAAAGAAGTCGCTAAGGGGCGACCGCTGACGCTCGGCGCAGACGATGAAGACGCGAAAGTAGGCCTTGTCATATTCGGCTTTAACAAAGCTGAGCGGGATGAAGATAACTGGCAGGGTCACCTCGCACGGCTGAAGTCTGAAGTCAAATATGTGATTGCCAGGGGTAACCCCAAAGACATTCCAGTGAAGTTATGTGCCTGCGACTGACAATTCACCGCGGTACACGGGAGATTGGGGGTGTCTGCATCGAACTCGAGCATCCGGATGGCGATCGCCTCGTCCTCGACGCCGGGCGGCCACTTGATGCGCCTGATGGCGCCACCGGCCTGCTGCCGAAATCACTCGATCGAAGTCGTCCGGCGACGGTTCTGATCAGTCATCCCCATCAAGACCATTGGGGCCTAGTGGAGGAACTTCCGCCAGATTGGCCGATCTGGACGGGCTCGGGATCGGCCAAGCTCATCGCGGTCACAGGAGACATTACCCGCCATCCGCTTACCCGGAGCTTTCAGACGTGGCACAGCCGCTCTAAACCCTTCGCCATCGGGTCGTTTACCGTTACACCCATCCTGACCGACCACTCTGCGTTCGACGCTTACATGCTGTTGGTGGAGGGCGCAGGAAGACGAGTCCTTTACACTGGCGACTTTCGGCGTCACGGGCGCAAGTCCGTGCTTGTCGACCGGATGATGGCAAGCCCCCCACCCGACATCGACGTGCTTCTAACTGAGATCACAAATCTCGGTACGGACAAGCCGGTGACATCTGAACAGGATCTGGAGGGAGAATTCGTCGCGTTGTTCAAGCGGACGAAAGGCCGCGTCTTTGTTGCGTGGTCGGGCCAGAACATTGACCGCACCGTGACGCTTTTCCGCGCCGCAAAGCGCACGGGCCGGACGCTGGTGATCGACCTTTACACTGCTGATGTCCTGGACCGGATCTCGAAAGGGACAGGCGTGCCGCGTGCAGGCTACTCCAATTTGAAGGTTGTCGTGACCCGAAAGCTGAGGAGCTACTACCGGAGAATTGGGCGGGAAGATTTCATTGAGAGGATTATTCCGCATGGCATCTCAGCCCGTCGACTGGCCGGAAGCCGGTATGTTGCCATGGTACGACGTGGCTTACTGGCCGATTATCAGCGTGCGGGACTGGTTCCGACGGCACAGGACGCTTTCAACTTCTCGATGTGGCGGGGATATGAGTCGGAACCGGGAATGAAGGAAATGCTCGATTGGTTCCAAGCTGGCGGTGCTGAGATCGCCTACATCCACACGAGCAGCCACGCCTCGCCAGGCGATCTGCGAGCCTTTGCCGCTGCCCTTCACCCTAAGGTGACTGTCCCCGTCCACGGCGTGAAATGGGATGAGGAGTCACACGGCTTTGGCACAATTCGCCGACTGGCGGATGCCGAGCCCATGGTGATCCCTTGAGCCGGATGAGCCCACCTTTTTCGACTAGCGACGGGCCAGCCGGTGATAAAGCTGACGCCCTCCAAAGAGCAGAGAAAGCCGATCCCAGAGTCGACCTACAGTGGATGCGCATTCGCTACGAGAGGGATCTTAGCAAAGGTGGACTGTCCTGCCGATTGCCGTCCGGGCGGTTGAACGCCAGATTCGTCCCGCTCAGGCCGATGCGGTAAACCTTTTCCTAAGGCCTCCTCTCCAGCGGTTCGCCGATCTGATACAGCACGAACTTGATGCTCGACGAGCCGCCCTTGATTGTCAGGATGCGCGGGTTACCCGGTTTTATGGAAGACTCCTTCGTCATTCGGCAATCTGCCGCTCCTTACGCCACTCTCTTAAAGTCGATATATCCGCGCTCCACATCCGTGCGAATCAGTTGCACGCGGAGCTGGCGGCCGACGTCAAGGCCTTCAAAACCGCTATCCAGTCTCCCTTCAATGGGCAGATGCAGAAGACGGACCCACGTACCTTTGTCCGATGCGCCGGTGACAATGGCATCGAACTGCTCTCCGATCCTTGATTCCAGCAGAATTGCTGCTGCGGATTTTGTGACCTGTCGTTCCACTTTTTTCGCTGCGTCTTCCTCTTCGGTGCAGTGCTGGGCGAGCGCTGCCAATTCGTCATTCTCGTAGGGCCGGGCAGGTCCCGCCATTGCCGCTTTCAGCAACCGCTGGGTAATCAGATCGGGGTATCTGCGGTTCGG
>JBEKUR010000412.1:0-3131 GCA_049514855.1 Terriglobia bacterium | reverse complement strand
GCCGCCGTGAGGGAGTAAACCGCAACCAGCAGGCCGGCAACTCCGACGCTGACATGCAGCGAACCCAGCAGCGAGGGAAGCAGCGCGGCTATCATCTGATTGTCAGCCAACCCGAGGAACAGCAAAACGAATAAGTCGGCGATTACAAGCGAGTCCAAGCGCGCCCCGGAAGCAATGGTGAATTGTGAATTCTGATCAGTATTCAAAATGGTGGAGGTCGAGTTTGATGGCAGCTTTATCGGACATATCCACAACGCCCGCCGCTGCTATGCCGACCGCAATCACAATCGCGTCGCTAATCTCTTGTTTCGTCGCCCCGACTTCCAGCGCTTTCTTGATGTGCCCTTCCAAACAGCCCTCGCACTTGGCCACCAAGGAGCAACCAATGGCTATCAGTTCTTTGGTCTTCAAGTCAAGCGCGGTGGGCGCAAAGTAGCTCTCCTTGTAAAACGCCAAATAGATGTTGCGCAAGCGCGGCTCGATCATGCTCATCGACTTTGGGGGTGTCTTGACCTCCTCAGATCCATCGTTCGCCATAGCAGAATCCTCACCTATTCAAGTTTAGTCGCCCGCAAGCGCACCCGGGTCAACGCTAGAGTGGTGACGGGCAGCGAGCGGGAGTCAGAAGTCAGGAGTCAGGAGTCAGAAGGTAGGGGGTCAGGAGAAGGCAGTCGGCAGCCTCCCCGCGGGCACCTCTCCCGAACCGCCACCCCCGACACCTGTCACCTGACACCTGATACCTTGTATTCTGACTCCTGACTTCTGACTCCTGACTCCTTCGCTCAGAACAACATGCTAAGAAATCTTTTCGGCGACCTGTCAGGGCGAGACCTGCGCCGTCTCGACGGAAACAGGCTGCCGGGTTGTAACCAGTTCTGGAATCTCAATGCGAATCACGGTCCCCTTCCCGGGCTGGCTCTTGATCTTCATGGAAGAATCCTGGCTGTAAAGGACCTTCAACCTTTCGTGCACGTTGCTGATGCCAATGCCGGATTCGAGAATGCCGTGTCGGCGTTCCTCCGGAATCCCTACTCCGTCGTCAATGACTTCGATGACCAAGCGCCCTTTGCTACGAGCAGCACGAAGCGTTATCGTGCCTCCCTCAACCTTGGGCCCGATTCCATGCCGGATGGCGTTCTCCAGCAGGGGTTGGAGGATCATGCTGGGAACCATGACGTCCAAGGTATCGGCTTCGATCTCTTTGCGGATTTGAAGCTTATCCTGACCGAATCGCACCACCTCTATATCCAAATAGTCGTCGATGAATTCCAGTTCCTGTTTCAAGGGTACAAAATGAATTTGGCTTTTTAGCCTGCGACGCAGGATGTTCGCCAACTTGAATAGTACCGTCCGCGCCGTGTCCGGGTCAAAACGTATCAGGGAAGAAACGGTATTGAGCGTATTAAACAGGAAGTGGGGATTAATCTGGCTGATCAGTGCGTCCATGCGAGCCTGCAGGAGGGCCTTTTCCTGTTCAACGAGCTTGCGCTCAATCCGGGTGTTGTTCCATATGCGCACTGGTAGGCCGACTGCAATGAGGGTGGCGAGCACAATCAAAACCCTGGTCCAGAAATGCGGCGAATCCGTATAGTAAAGCAGCTTGCCATGACCCATCCTGCCGAAGGTCATGCGCGCGACTTCGAGCATGACGCAGAGAAAAGAAAACAGAACCTGCCAGTCCACCGCCGGGTGCTGGAAACGTTGCTTGATGGAACGGTAAAGGCTGAGGTCAATGAACCCGGAGAACTTCCAGATTTCTTCCTTATCCGGGCAAACCCACCTGGCTGTCCCCGCCACCACCGCGTAGAGCACCGCCATCGGCGCTGCCAATATCTCGTGTCCAATCAACACCGCCGGCAAGCTGACCATCATGCCAACTACCAGGCCAGCGATGGTCCCGCCCAGCAGGCCCGCCAGGACTGTCACCTCTAAGCTGAGATCGGTGGTCGGATAGTGGGCCAATAAGCGGGCCAGGACACCCAACGTGAACGGTATCCCGAGAAATACAGCGAATTCGAGCTTCTCGCTTGGAGAACGCTGCTCGATAAAGATCAATTGCCGGAATCTTCCGAATCGCGCGATGAAACCTGCAAGGAGAGCGATCACCGCCAGCTTGATAAGCAGGGCCACCAGGATTGTGGCTGCGGGAATGTTCAAGTAGGGATTCATAGGCTCTTGTAGGGGCACCCCTTGTGGGTGCCCAATGCCTGAGGGCAGGCACAAGGCCTGCCCCTACATGCCGCCGCCCACCAAGTGTACCACTTCCAGTTGGTCACCAGCTTGGATGGGTGTCACATTCCACCGGGCACGGGGCACGATTTCGAGATTTCGTTCCACAGCCACGCGATCGCCAGGGAGTTTCAGCCACTCAATCAATGCCGCCAAGGTCAAGCCTTCGGGCACCTCGCGAAGTTCACCGTTTAATTGGACGGTCACGACCTGCTTCTCCACATTATGACTGATTGGACATGGTAGACCGTACCGTTAGCTTCTGATGTTATTGTTCTGTCACGCTTATTCGTTGACAACCCGATCTTGTCGGACCCCCTCACCCCCGGCCCCTCTCCCCCAAGGGGGAGAGGGGAGAGTTATCCGAACCTACTTGTTTTTTAGGCTAGCTTCCCCCCTCTCCCCCTTGGGGGAGAGGGGCCGGGGGCGAAGGGGTCGTTCCATTGCAAGAGGTTAAGTGTGACAGCACGTTAGTCTTCGAACCCACCACCCCACAAACAGCCCCGGTATTGGCCGACGAACCAGACCCCAGCGTAACAACCATGGTAACGATTGCACACACCGTCAGGCAAGAAAAAACTTGACACATTGGATTGCCCTCCGTATAGTGAAATGTTTCGGTGGGGTTCACGACATTCACTGTAAGTGATTGCAATGACAAGCCCTTATTTGCCTGTTCTGATCCATTTCCTGGTCGTAGTGGCAGTGGCGGCGGCCATCCTTGGCTTGTCCGCCTGGGTAGGAGTCAAACGCCCATCGAGGGTGAAGTTAAGCCCTTATGAATGCGGGATTCCCCCGGTGGGTGATGCGCGCGAGCGTTTTTCGGTGAGCTTTTATCTCGTGGCAATGCTCTTTATCCTCTTTGACGTGGAAGTGGTGTTCCTTTACCCGTGGGCGGTTAT
>JBEKUR010000411.1:0-3138 GCA_049514855.1 Terriglobia bacterium | reverse complement strand
GTACGGGCGGCATGGCAGGCGAGTTGGCAGCGCTGATTGCCGAGAAGGCTTTCGAGGATTTAGACGGGCCCATCATGCGGATTACCGCTCCGGACACGCCTGTCCCCTTCTCGCCACCCCTTGAAGAGTACTTTCTGCCAAACGCCCAGAAGGTGGTCGAGGCCGCAAGGAAGCTGGCGGAATACTAAAATTGAGCCATCGGGTCATTGAGTCATCGGGCCATCGGGTCATCGAGCCATTAAGTCATTGGTCTATTGACCTGAAGGAGTGAGCGAGCGGTTTGCCGGGGGCGCGAATTACGGCCAAACTGCGCACTCCAATGAACCAAGGCCTCAATCGTTCAAGGGCTGAACGACCCAATGACGCAATGGCTCGATGGCCCGATGACTCAATGGCTCGATGGCCCAATGAATCAATGAACCAATAGATTTGAGGTTGCTATGCCCACGAATGTCATCATGCCCCAGATGGGTGAGAGTGTTGCCGAGGGAACGGTTACCAAATGGCTGAAGAAGGCCGGCGAGCATGTAGGCCGGGACGAGCCTCTGTTTGAAATTTCGACCGACAAAGTGGATGCGGAAATACCTTCCCCGGCGGCTGGGACTCTAAGCCAAATTCTGGTGAAGGAAAACGAGACGGTGGCGGTGAATACGGTTGTGGCTGTGATCGATGGCGAAGGCGATGCCGTGGCCGCACCCGCTGCTGAGGCAGGCGCGGAGGTCGCAGCGCCTCCAGCTCCGGCTGCTGCCCTACCGCCAGCGCCGGCAGCGGCCGCGAGCGTTCCAACCGCGGCTGGCGGTCCGACTGTCCCCACTGCTCCCACGGAGGCAAGGTCGTCGCCGCTGGTCAGGCGTATCGCCCATGACTACCACGTTGACCTCACGCAGTTACGGGGTACCGGTCTAGGTGGCAGGATCAGCAAGAAAGATATCCTGGCTTATGTGGAACAGCGCCAGTCTGCCGCCGCAGGCAGAGCCGCCGCGGCTCGGGAGCCTTTGGTGCAGCCCCCGCCCGCCACGGTTCAGCCGACACCTTCGGCCTCGACTCTCGCCGGGCCAACGCAAGTTGTTCCCATGACCCCCATGCGCCGGCAAATCGCCGAGCACATGGTGACGAGCAAGAGGACTTCGGCCCATGTCTACACCGTATTCGAAGTCGAAATGAGCAAAGTGGTGGAGGCACGGGAGCGGCAGCGCGATGAGTTTGAGCGCCGCTGCGGCTTCAAGCTGACTTACACACCCTTCTTCGTTCGAGCGGCGGTCGAAGCCATCAAACAAATCCCGGTTATCAATTCCTCGGTAGACGGCACGAACCTCATTTACAAGCGGAACGTTAATGTGGGGATTGCCGTGGCGCTCGAGACAGGGCTTATCGTGCCGGTCATCAAGCGGGCGGATGAAAAGAACTTCCTGGGCATCGCGCAGGCAGTTCAGGATCTTGCGGAGCGGGCTCGAAACAAGCGCTTGAGCGTCGAGGATGTACAGGGAGGGACTTTCACTATTACCAACCCTGGGAGTTTCGGAGGTCTTTTCGGCTTGCCGATCATCAACCAGCCTCAGGTGGCCATCCTGGGTGTGGGCGCTATCGAAAAACGCCCGGTGGTGCGCGACGATGCTATCGCCATCCGATCGATGGCCTACCTCTCCCTCTCTTACGATCACCGGGTCATCGATGGAGCTGTGGCCGAGAAGTTCCTGGGCAGCATTAAGCAGACCCTGGAAAATTGGGAGGAGGCTGTGCTGTAAGTGGCTGAGAGGAGCTCGGACGCATGGGACACCTGGTCGGAAAGGACGTTTACCGCAAGCTGGGCACGAAGGTCGATGGCCTCACGGTGCGGGCGCCGTGGAACGAGACCATGCTTGCGATCTTGAAGGAACTTTATTCCCCCGAGGAGGCCGAGGTCTTCATCGGCATGCCTTACGGTTTCGCCACGCTTGACCGGATCGCCCGGTCCACCGGCCACGAGCGGGTCAAGCTCCAGGGTACCCTCGAACGGCTCGCGGAGAAGGGGCTGGTGGTGGACTTTGAGTTCGAGGGCGGTACCCAGTACATGCCCAATCCGCTGTTCGTCGGCATCTTCGAGTTCACCATGATGCGGACCGGCCCGGGGGTGGACAGTGCCACGCTCGGCAAGCTGTTTCACGCCTATCTCAATGAGAGCGGGGTAGTGGAGGCCAACGCCGCCCAGGGCGAGAAGGTCACCATCATGCGCGCGCTCCCCCACGACGGGGCGGTGCGCGACCACGTGGAGATCCTCGATTACGAGAAAGCCTCCGCCATCCTCGCGGAGAAGGAGCGCTTCGCCCTCGGCATCTGCTCCTGCCGGCACGAGAAGCTGCACGCCGGCGTTCGGGAGTGCGATGGGCCGCTGGACGTTTGTTCGAGCTTCGACCGGGCGGCCGACTTTCTCGTCCGCCACGGCATGGCGCGCGAGGTGAGCAAGGCGGAGATGCAGGACAACCTCACCCGCTCGCGCGAACGAGGTCTGGTGCTCTCCGCCGATAACGTGCAGAAGAATGCCGGTTTCATTTGCAACTGTTGCGCCTGCTGCTGCAACCTCCTGCGCGGGGTGCGCGACTTCGGGTACCCCAACTTCATCGTCACCTCGTCGTTCATCGCCAGCCCCGACCAGTCCCTCTGCCAGGGGTGCGGTAAGTGCTCCAAGACCTGCCCGATCGAGGCGATCGAAATGCTGCCGTTGGCCTCGCCAGCGGGAAAGAAGAAGAAGGAGCCCCGGGTTGACGTGGGGTTCTGCATCGGTTGCGGCGTCTGCACTCTCGACTGTAGCACTGGCGCCATGCGCCTGGATCGGCGGGGGCGGCGGGTGATTCACCCCGAGACCACCTTCGAGCGGGTGATCCTCCAGTGCCTGGAGCGCGGCACGCTGCAGAACCAGATCTTCGACGACCCCGGCAGTTTGACCCAGGACGTCATGCGGGCAATCCTCGGCGCCTTCCTTCGGCTCCCGCTGGTCAAGCGGGCCCTGATGAGCGACGCGTTACGGTCGCGCTTCCTCGCTGCCATGAAGGCGGGCGTCACCGCGCAAGGAAAAGGGGAGCTCGTGGCTATGTAACGCGGCAGGCCACCCAACGTGTCACGCTTAAATCAGGACAGTAGCCCCGTCAGCGGTTGGCTGTA
>JBEKUR010000410.1:0-3164 GCA_049514855.1 Terriglobia bacterium | reverse complement strand
CTCCCACAGGTCCCGCGCCCTCGTCCGCCGAACCCAGCGTCCTTCTTTCACTGGGGTTGCCGCTGGCGACCGGCGGAAAGCTCACTTGCATTCGAGGCGGCCTGCCGCTGATGGTGGACGGCCAATGCGTGGGTGGAATCGGGGTAAGCGCAGGCACCGAGGAAGAGGACGTACAAGTGGCGCAGGCCGGCGTGGAGGCTTTGGCGAAACTCGTATGACCCAGGCTGCCCAATCCACCACGCTTTCCGATCTTGAATACTCCCGCGGAAAGCAACTGGCCATTCAAGTTTTTTTGGACACCATGGCCACCTTGGACGTTCGCTCCGCCATGTTGGCCAAACTGAAGCGCGAAGGCGAGCTGCTCAAGACAAGTGAATTCTCCCTTCCCCTGGCGCGTCCTCCCCGCGTGGTGGCCTTCGGAAAAGCCGCCAACCGGATGGCGGCTGTGCTGGATGAAGTCCTGGGCGGCCGGGTTGAAGCTGGCGTCTGCGTTTCGCCTGGAGGGCCTGCTAGGAAACTTGACCGTTTCCGCTATTTTTTGGGAGGCCATCCCTACCCGCAGGCGGGAACTCTGGAGGGAGCGCGCGCCGCGCTGGAGCTGGTTTCGAATCTGACTCCGGATAACGTCGTCATCTTCCTTGTTTCGGGTGGTGGTTCGGCCATCTTCGAGCAACCTTTTGATTCCACTGTCTCACTGCCTGACCTGCGCGAGTTCAACCGCGTGTTGGTCACTTGCGGATTGCCCATCGAGCAAATCAACGTCCTCCGTAAGCACACCTCCGCGGTGAAAGGCGGGCGCCTCGCCGTTCGAGCGTACCCCGCGCAGCAGCTCACCATTTACATTTCCGACGTGCCGGAGCAGCTTTCCTCGATGGTCGCCTCGGGCCCCACCCTTCCCGATGAGTCAACGGCGGAGCAGGCTTGCGCGCTCGCGGAGCAAAACGGGCTGGTGTCCCACTTTCCACCCAGCATCCGGAAACGCTTCCTGGAGCACACTCTGGAAGAAACTCCCAAGCCGGGCGACGAGCGCTTCAAGAATTCCCATTACTTCTGCCTGCTCTCCAACCGCGACGCCGTGGAGGCTGCCAGGACAGCAGCGGAAAAACTCGGATTTGTGAGCGAGGTTGATTCCAGCCCATGGGACGCGGACTACCGGCAGGTGGCCCAGTCGAACCTCGTCTCGCTCAAAGCGCTGGCTGACACGCACAGGGGACATGCGGTTTGCTCCATCGTAGGCGGCGAAGTCACCTGCCGCGTTACCGGCCCGGGAGTGGGTGGGCGCAATCAAGCCTACGTGCTTTACGCGGCCCAGTCCATTGCCGGACAGCACCGGGTGGTCTTGAGTGCAGGTACCGACGGGCGCGACGGCAACAGCCCAACCAGCGGCGCCGTGGCGGACGGCCAGACGGTTTCTCGCGCCCAGATCCTGGGAATGGACCCCGCGTGGTACTTGGCTGAAAGCGACTCCTACTCGTTCTTCCGGACGCTCGGAGATACGGTGGACATTGGCTATATGGACAACAACCTCCGTGATGTGCGGGTCTGGCTGGACTTCGGAAATCCTTAGCAGAATGGTGAAAGAAGTTGAGTGATTGATTCATTGAGTCATTGGATCATTGGGTCATTGGAAAGCGGGGCTGGGAGCAGAAGAGCATTGAGTGATTGAACCACTGAGTCATTGGGTCATTGGAAAGCGGGGCTGGGGGCTAGGGCAATTCTGAATTTGGAATTTGAAATTTGGAATTTTGAATTGTTTTATTTGTTCTGCCTAGTGCCTACTGCCGACTGCCCTCTTTTCCCTGACACCTGAAACCTGGCACCTGAAACCTGTCTTTTCGAGGCAACACAAATGGGCTTGGACGAACTCTCCGGAAAGGTTTCGCTCGTGACGGGCGCCAGCCGCGGCATCGGCCGGGCCATCGCCGTCGCGCTAGGGGAGGCGGGCGTTGACGTTGCCGTGAATTACCTCGCGCAGGAGGGCGCCGCCCAGGAAACCTGCGAGCGGGTCCGGGCCTACGGACGACGCGCCGTGGCCATCCGGGCGGACGTCTCTCAAGCGGCGGGGGTCGCGCGGCTGGTGAAGACTGTCCAGGAGCAACTGGGGCCGGTGGAGATCCTGGTGAACAATTCCGGAATCACGCGCCCCCAGCCCTTGAACGAGATCACTGAGAAAGACTGGGACGAGCTCCTGGACACCAACCTGAAATCCATGTTCTTGGTAACGCAGCAAGTCCTCCCCGGTATGCGCGCCCGTCACTGGGGACGGATCATCAACCTGTCCTCCGTGGCCGCGCAAACGGGCGGAGTGGTAGGGCCCCACTATGCTGCCTCCAAGGCCGGCATTTTAGGCCTCACTCACTCTTACGCGGCGCTTCTCTCAAAAGAGGGCATCACGGTGAACGCCATCGCTCCGGCGCTCATCTACACCGAGATGGTGGCTGTCAATCCAAAAGCCCGCGCGGACCTCATACCTGTCGGGCGCTTCGGCGCCGTCGAGGAAGTGGCCGACGTGGCGGTCATGCTGGCGCGCAACGGTTACATCACCGGGCAGACGATTAACGTGAATGGCGGCTGGTACATGAGCTAACAGGAGGTAGCAATGCCGAATTCGATTGGTTTCATCGGCCTCGGAATCATGGGCCAACCCATGGCCCTGAACCTGCTCAAGGCTGGACACAAGCTGACGGTCCATAACCGCACTGGCGGTAAGGCAGAACCCCTGAAGCAGGCCGGGGCCCAAGTGGCCTCGACTCCTGCCGCAGCGGCGAAGGACGCCGATTTCGTCATCATAATCGTGACTGACAGTGCGGCGGTGGAAGAGGTTGTGCTCGGCAGAGACGGCATCCTCGGGACCGTCGCTTCGGGCGCCATTGTCATCGACTCGAGCACCATCAGCCCCGTAGTCAGTCGCAAGATGGCCTGCTACGTCGCCGGCCAAGGCGCCAGTTGGCTGGATGCTGCTGTAACCGGGAGCAAACACGGCGCGGAAAAAGGCGAGTTGACTTTTATGGTCGGTGGCGACCGAGGCGTATTCGACCGCGCCCTGCCTATCCTTCAAGTGCTGGGAAAGAAGCACATCTACTGTGGCCCAAATGGTATGGGGCTTTCAGCCAAGCTGGCACAGAACGCCATTCAGGCCACGATGCTCGAAATCTTCTGTGAGG
>JBEKUR010000409.1:0-3203 GCA_049514855.1 Terriglobia bacterium | reverse complement strand
CGCTCTGCCGTAAAGCCCGCCATCAGGTCGTCCCGTGCCGCGAGAGCCGCGGAAATCGTGCGCTGCGGCACCGACTCTTGGATGGTCTGCAAATCTTCAGCACCCGGATGCAAAAACAGATGCACGTGAACATCAATCAATCCCGGCAATAGCATACGATCACCTAAATCGATGACCTCCGCTCCTGCCGGAGGCTTGACCGCCGAACCCACCTCGGCGATTCGTTCCCCTTGCACCAGCACTTCGCCGGGCGTGATTATTTTCCCGCTCTCGATATCCAGCAGCCGGGCGGCATGCAACACCACCGCGTGCCCCGATGTAGGCGGCGGAGATTGAGCCAATACACGGGAGAAAAGAATGCAACATACGAAGAACCCAGACAGCATTGCGGAGATGGAAGATTTTGTTCTCATAACACCCACGATAATACCACTAGCGAACGAAAAACGCCCTTCCCTGAAACTGGACGTGACGACGGCTCGGTAATCGGAAACCTGCGACCCGATTTCCCCAGAGTCAGGGCGCGCTGGGAAGAAATCTTGGCACTCTTGGGGCAGCGGGCGCTACTTGGCCGCGTAACGCGCTGGCCGCTTAGGCTTCGTTTCAATTTGGTTTGGCTTGCTGCCGGGAAGCACCGTCGCGCAGAGTCGGGCCGTTTCGAACTCTGCGGCTCTCTTACTTCGATCCGCCGCCTCGCAGAGTTTCTGGGATGCGAAACTCTGCACTGCTCTCTCTTGCATCGAGCCGGACGCGAGGCGTTGCGGTGATGCGTCCGAACATTGAAACCTCCTTTGGTATTGGAAAATCTCCCCTTGATTATTGACAGGAGTCGAAGTAGGATTCACTGTCGATAACTGAGGGGAGTGTGAATGAGCAAACCAACCGATTTGGTCCAAGGAACATTGGACCTCCTGATCCTCAAGACCCTTGCTCTTGAACCCATGCACGGCTGGGGCATCGCTCAGCGCATCCGGCAGGTGTCCAAGGAAGTGCTCCAGGTGAACCAGGGGGCGCTCTACCCCGCTCTGCACCGCCTTGAGCATAGTGGATGGATCAAGGCGAAGTGGGGTGAGTCGGACAACAATCGCAGGGCGAAGTTTTATTCGCTGACAACGGCGGGGCGCAAGTATTTGGAGCAAGAGCAAGCTAATTGGCAAAGGCTCTCTGCGGCCATCGGCCTGGTTTTGGAAACAGGGGTTAGTGGTTAGTGACGGCTGATAGGCAATCTGGAGGTCGAGGAGTCAAAAGCTGAAGAGTTGAAGTACCACCCTGGGACCCTAGCCACGGCGAAGAAGTGGGTTCGTGACACGGAGGAACTTGAACTGATGAAAATCCGTATCAGCGGTGCGAATATCGGTGATTCCGTGCTCCCTCATCACCGCGGCGATATGAAGATCAAGAAACCGACTGCCGGACATGTGCGGGTATTCGCTCGCCAGATCGCGGACCACTTCCGCGTGCCGGTCGGTCTCCATCACGATCTCGAAAGAAGGAAACGCCCGAAGCGCTTCGATGAAGCTCCAAGCTTGCGAAAACGACAGGGGATGGGCAAAGGCCGAGCGTTGCGTGGCCACGCTGAGGAATTCATAGACAATCGACCAGGTGACGTACCACGTTTCCGAGGACAAACCCCATTGGCGGAGAACTTGTCGCATCTGCCCCTGCCCGGCGAAGTCTTCGTCGGCGGCGTAGACCAGCAGGTTGGTGTCAACGACGAACACCGTCAGCCCTTCTTCTCGGACCCTTTGAGGTCGCGGTACAGCCGCAGGCGGTCCAGGTCGAGAACGCGATATATTTCGTCGCGACTGGTGATGTCAATCAGAGGGGGGCCCATTTTGAAAGAAGGCAGCCGCGGCAATGGCTTGCGCTTCGGCGGCCGGCGCAGGCCCTGGCGCAAGTATTCCGTAACCAGTTCGGACAGGGTCGTGTCCCGCTCCGCCGCTCGCTTCTTCAAGCCGCGAAAAACGGGGTCAGGAATGATCAGCGTCGTCTTCATATGGAAAACCATACGCGATGTACGGAAAAATGTCAACGGAACTAAGTTTTCGGTAGTCGGTCAATTTGATGCTGTAGCGGCGAGTTTACCTCGCCAAATGGCGGCGTAAAGCCGCCTCTACATCAAATTGACCCACTGCCAAGTTTTCGGTCTTCAGTTATCGGTCATCAGTGAACGACGATGAGCGCGCCGTAAGATTTAGCGTCCGGCCAGAACAGATTGACTGAAGCTGACAACTGAAAACTTCTTAGTCGTCAGTTGACAGTGGTCAGTCGTCAGTTGACAGTGGTCAGTCGTCAGTGGTCAGTCTTCAGTTGTCAGTTATGAGAAGTAGAAGCCGCTTGCTACTGAGGACTGAAAACTGAGAACTGAGAACTTCAAATGCGCTGGATTTACAAATTGCCGCCTCGAATCTGGTCTCTGTTCCGCAAGAGCCGCGTCGAAGCGGAAAAATGCCCAGCAACAATGGCCGACCTCGCAGAGGGGGGTCGTACTCAGGCTCGCTGGCCTTGGAGCTGCGGCGGGCGATATGGATGAGACCCTTTCAGGGTCTGGCTAGGGAAGAGAGAATTGCATTCCGGGGGCGTTGCCCCATGAGCGTTAACCTAAAGGCTTCGGCATCGTGCGAAGCCCGCCTAGGCGGGCGACAGCTTTTGGCTTTCGTACTCACCCTCCCAATCGAGGTGATAACCACGGGGCAGTTGAACTTGCGCGTTGACCTTTTCAGCCGCTTCCTCGACAGCGCCGCCCAGGTCACGTCGGCGCACGCTTGCCGCAAGTTCGTCACTTTAGGTCGGTGTTCAAGAGGTAGGCCAGCCTGCCTCCGGCCTTCTCCCACTGAAGTTCGATCACAGGGCCCGCTTGCTGCTCATACGCGGCAGTGATGGGGGCTGGATTCTCATTGCCGAGGTCTCCGTAAGCAACCATTTGAGCGACATGAAAAGTCCTTGTCTGAAAAGTCCTTGTCTGTCGTTGACATATGATATGTCCACCGGGTGGCGCCGATCCGCCGCGGCGGACCTTTTATGTCGGCAACCGTTAAGAAGCCACGACAGGCCACGGATAGGACGCGGTGACAGGGATGTTGCGCGGGTTCGTGGGGCGGTAGAGTAGGAGAGGTGGCGGACAACGCTCCTCTCCCCTCGTCGAACCGGACGTGCGGATTTCCCGCATCCGGCTCTCGCAGAGACCTTCGCCGCGAGCATGC
>JBEKUR010000408.1:0-3245 GCA_049514855.1 Terriglobia bacterium | reverse complement strand
GGGATCCTCGGAGGCGAGCTGGCTGAACACGATCTCGGTCTTGATGTCGAAGGGCCACCTGTGGTGGCGGATGGAGCGTACGCCGCCGCTCACGCCCGCCTTGTAGCCCAGCACCTGCATGATGTTGGCCAGGTAGAGGCACGTGCGCTGGATGGTGATGCTCAGCGGCTCGGTGACGCCGGGCACCAGCTCGGCGATCTGATCGCCGTAGCCTAGCCCGCGGATGGCCTCGACCGTGCGCGTCTCGGAAATCTGGAAGGAGGACGTCACGCCCAGCTTCACGAACTTCCCGACGCCCACGACGTCGGTGAAAATCTTGAAGCGGGAGCTGATGACGGCTTCCGTCTGGGGGCTCGCCCCCTGCTGATAGATGTAACCACCCTGCGCCATTGTCTTCCTCCTGAAAGCCGACCTATACGGGCGGCATCCTACTCAAATCCCTGAAAGTCCCTTTCCTTGCAATCGCCGCTACGTTACTCCGCCGCCGCGAGCGACAGGTCGTCGAGCAGCGACCCTTTCTTCTTCTTCCCCTTCTCCTTCTGCTTGACGGCGTCCTCTTCGGCCTGCTCCTGCATCTGCTGCTTGCCCAGGACCTTGGCGGCCTGCCCGAGCAGGTCGTACGCCCGGTAGATGGCCTCGACCGCCTCCCGGACGGGCCGGGAGTCGTTGGCTTCGGTCACTTCCTTGGCGTCGAGGTACATTTCCTTGAGCCGCTCGGCCAGCTTCTCCACCTGCTTGAGCGCCTTGGAGGCGCTGACCTCGTCGGCGGCGACGACGTTCTTGCCCGTCGCCGAGATGTTCCCCCCCTGTGCCTCGGGGCTGGTGAACAGGACGCTCCCGCAATCGGCGCAGCGGGTCAGTCCTTTGGACGTCTTCGTGTGAGCATCCTTGTGGCATTTCGTGCAGTACATCGTGTCCGCCGCGAACTTGGAGGGCAGCTCCGTGGCGGGGCGGTCCAGCTTCGCCGGGCCCTCGTCCTCCAGCCCGTGCGCCTCGGCGATCTCGGGCGTCCTGCCGCCGTCCTCCTTGACCTTCAGGGTGTCCTCGTTGTGGACGAACCAGGAACCGCCCTGGCCGGTGGCGAGCTTGAGGTAATGGTCGGCAAGCTCCTTGCGCATCGCCGCCTGGGCCTCCTTGAAGCTGCTCCCCTTGAACTTGTCCCCCTTGTTCTTCATGTACCATGCAAGCGCGAACGGGTTGTCGATGTCGGGGTCCTTCTTCATCTCCTTCACGGCGTGCTCCGCCCCCGGGGGGGCCACGGCGACCTTCCCGGTCGCCTCCTTCTCTGCCGATGCCATGTTGAGGCCTCCGAATACCTTCCTGTCCACCCCATCATCCCCAAGGGGGTCGTCCCCGCGCTCCTCCGAGAGTATGTCCTCGTCCCGCGAGACTTGGCCCGGCACGCCGTGCTCCTCGGCCATCTCCTCCGCCGTCCGCCTGGCGGCCTCAAGGATTCCCTCGAAGGGCACCGCCGTGGGGTCGTTGGACGGCAGAGAGGCCATGGAATCCTGCGGGTGGTTCCCGGCGTTGTACTCGTCGACTATCTCTCCCCCCGCCATGATGAACACCGTGTAGCCGTTCGGAGAGGCGTCGTATACGACGTGCGTGACCTTCTTGCCCGGGACCGCGCCGATCGCGGCGGCCTTCGGGGCGGGCTCGGGGGCGGCCTCCACGGGGCGTCCCTTGAGCTCCTTGGCGGCCTGCTCGACGAGCGCCAGGGCGGCCTTGTCGTTGAGTTCCACGTCGGCCAGGGCCTTGACTACCTTGCTGAGCGCATCGCTGGACATCTGGTGGACGTCCACCGATCCGTCGGGCCCGGCTGCTGGCACTGGAGGAGGAGGGGGAGGCGGCGTCGCTGCAGGGGCTGCGCCCGGTGCTGCGGGCTGCGCAGTCTTTTTCGTCGCCAAGCGAGGGACTTCCGCCTTCTCCGGGGCCTTGGCTTTGTCTTCCTTGTCCCTGTCGGTGACCCACGGGTCGCTGCCGGAGGACGCCGCCACGGCCTGCGGGGCCTTGGGCGGCATTTCCGTCTGCTTCACGGTGGTGCGGAACTGCCCGGCAAGCTGGCCGATCCAGTTCACGTATTTCTTGGCGGTCTGGGCATACCGGGGGCTTGCGGCGTCGTCCAGGGACCTTTCCGCGTCCGTGCCCAGTGCAAGGATGTCGGAAAGCCATGCGGTGGCGGCATGGAGCTGCTCCAAACGGGCGTCGTTGGTCGACTGGAGGATGGGCTCCAGCTTGTAGGCTTCCTGGACGGCCTGCCTGAGCGTGTCGAGGCTGACCAGCAGCTTTGCCTTCTTGCGACGGGCTATCAGGTTGGATTTCATCCTTCTCTCCTAAATGGTCGCCGGAGACAGGACCGGGACCAACGACTGGTTCCTTAGCGCCGTCATGGCGGCCCTGATCGCCGAGATCATGGCGTTGTACCACACTATCGCCGCCTGGCTCGGGTTCGGCGTTATGCAGTCGAGCGGCCCCTGCGTCGGCGCGGGCTGGTTCGGATTCCCGGGGGGTGGCTGCGGGAGGGCCAGCATGAACCTCACTTGGCTCCCCGACATTTCCGTCGTTATCCCGACGTAGTCCTGGTTGGACGGGAAGGTGAAGGTGAAGGACGGGTTGGACGGGTCGGTGAAGGTCCCGTTCCCCACGAGGGAAATCTGCGGGTCACCCAGCCCGGCGATCTTGGCCTTGTCCGAGGCATCGGCCGGGTCTCCCACGAACAGGGCCTGGAGGCTTATCATGATGACCCCGCTGGCCTGTGTAACTACAGGATTCACTTGCATTCCCTCACCTTTTCGAGGGGGAAAAGGTAGGTGCCTTTTCCCCCTCTTTTCCTTACAGGCTCGTCGTGACCGTGAAGGTCACGCTGATGTAGAGCAACGAGAACATGGGCTTGAACGTCACCGTGACGTCCACCGTGGTCGGGTCGTCCGGGTCCTCGACCACGTTCAGGGCCTTGTACCCGGAGATGATCTGGTTGTTGATGAGCGAGTTCAGCCGGGAGTAGCAGACGACGCTGATGTCCGTGGTCAGCCCGTCCACCAGCTTGCGCCCGATGAACTGCTTGAGGTCGGCCCTGAACAACTGGCAGACGTAGTCCGTGACCGTCGTGCAGGTCGGCTCGGACGTGATGGGGTTGCTCGGGTCCGTGCTCTTGTAGTGCCGGACGAAGAGCGCCCCGTTGTTGTTGGTCAGGCAGACCAGGCCGTCGGCCGCCATCAGGTTCATGGTCGTGTCGTCGTACTGGA
>JBEKUR010000407.1:0-3267 GCA_049514855.1 Terriglobia bacterium | reverse complement strand
TTCTGGCAAGCTTCTTCGGTAGAGAACATCGACTGGAACTCGCGTAAGGTTTTCGCAAACGCTGGGCGCGGCATGCCCATATACTACTAATTGGGGCTTGCTGAAACAACCGGATAAGCATGAGTCGCCTAACCGCACATGTTCGTACCAGGACCCATTTGTCCGGTTTCCGCTGCGTTAATCGGGCACTAGGCCAATCTCAGAGTAAGAAACAGTGGCTTGCCGCGCTCCTTGCAGACGAACGCGGTTTTTCCCGTCTCACGGATGAACGGCTTCTACGACGGTTACGTCGGATCCGCTCCAGGCGGCGCCCTCGTGCGTCAGGCGGTGCGTCGCCTCATCCCAATGAAGCCGGGTGATGGAGCCGCCGCCGTGCTCATACGAATATGTAGTTCCGTCATCTGAAAAGAGCGTGAAATCCGCATCCGCCCCGGGATAGACGCGCACGGAAGCAATGGCCTGCGGTTGTTGTGCGCTTTGCACCGCGGTCCCGAGCGGCACGATGGAACCAGCTCGAACGAACAGCGGAATGGTGTCGATCGGCGCGGCGGTAGTGATCGTCTGACCACCTTTGATTCGTTCGTTGGTCCAGTAGTTATACCAATCCGAACCTGCAGGTAAATAGACCTTACGGCTTGTTGCTCCTTGCTCCGTGACGGGCGCGACGAGTAAGGCTGGTCCGAACATGTATTCGTCCGGAATATCCGCGACGTTCGGGTCATCCGGAAAATCCATGAAGAGCGCGCGCATGAAGGGAGCGCCCGTCTGGTAGCTGCCATATGCCAGTGAGTAAGTGTACGGCAGGAGCTGATAGCGCAGGCGCAGATACTTCTCGAGAATGGGCTCAGCCTGCCTGCCGTACGACCAGACCTCGTTGTGGTTTCTCTCTCCGTGCGCCCGCATCACCGGCTGGAAGGTACCCCACTCGAACCAGCGGACGAAGAGCTCAGGATAGTCTTCATATTTGTCCACAGTGCCGCGCGCGTCCGTAGGATCGACGAGTGGTTTGTGTGCAGCGTGATAGTCGGGAGAGAGGGTTGGTGAGAAGAATCCCGCAATATCCGTATCCCAGTAAGGCATGCCGCTGGCGGTAAAGTTCAGGCCGGTAGGAATCGAACGCTTCAGCATGTCCCAGGTCGAGATGATGTCGCTCGACCAGAACACCGTGCCATTGCGTTGCGCTCCCAGATATGCAGCGCGTGCCAGGATCATCACGCGCCGGCTGTCTCCGAAGTCGCGCCGGAAGCCTTCGTAAACCGACGCCGTGTGGAACAGCGGGTAGACGTTGTAATAGCGAGAGCCTGAGCCGATGGAGAAAAAGTCCTTCGCCGGATCCACATCGGGTTCCGTCTCGTCGAGCCAGATGTAATCGAAAGCGTAGGGCTTCACATATCGATCTCTGATGGATTCCCACCACCACTTGGCCGCGTCCGGATTGGTGGTATCAATGTTCGGTCCGATCTCCTTTGTGGCCCAACCCAGGTCGGGAGTGCCGTCCGCGGTGTGAATGAGCCAGCCTTTCTGGCGCAGCATGTCGTAAAACTGGGTGCCAGCGGAAAAGTGCGGCCACACGCTCAACAGGGTGGTGATGCCCATGGAATGGAGTTGCCGGTTCATTGCGGCGGGATTGGGCCATCGGGCGGTGTCAAGGTCCAGCTCGCCCTGCTTGGTCATGTTCAGGAAGTCCACCACCAGCACGTCCAGAGGCAGATTGCGGTCACGATACCCCTTCGCGACTTGGAGCAGTTGTTCCTGCGTGGGATAGATCGCCTTGCTCTGGATGTAGCCATAGGTGGCCTTCGGCAACATGTGCGTCATGCCGGTGAGCTGGCGGTAGCCCTGGTAGATTTCGTCTGTTTTATCGCCTGCGATCACAAAGAAAGAGACGCGGTCACCGATTTCGGACGACCAAACGTTTTGCTGATTGAAGCCGAGATCGATCGTAGTCTTCGAGGGGTTATCCCAGATCAGACCGTAGCCACGGCTCGAGACCAGGAACGGAACGCAGACGTTCTCTCCGCCGATTGCCGAGTAATCATGCCAACATTTGATTTGATGGTCGCGCAGGTCGAGAACGCCCTGTTGTTGTTGGCCAAGCCCATAGTAATGCTCGCCGGTGGGCGAATCGAACGTGGCGGAAACGCGGTACCTGGCGTCAGGCTTCTCTTGCTTCGCTGCGTTGCCGGCCGCTGCCTCAGCTTCATTCGGAACCATGGACCATCGCCACATCGTCAGCAGTGGTTTGCCCGCTGTGTTCGATACGAAGATTGAGTCGTTGTACGTTCCACGGCCCCTGTCTCCGTAGAAGTAGTGGTTCCTCAGGGACCGATTCAACTCGTCGAGCGGCATTGCTTGCGGTGGCGGCAGATTCTTCGGAGCAACACGGATCAGCAGACGCGCCGAGCGAATGACGTCGTACCCGGCAGAGTCCTGCTCGTGTGTCCAGCCGGCCATCGAAGGCGTGCCCACGATTCCATACCCGGGCGTTGCAAGCGCCGCAGCTTTCTCCGAGCTCAGGGTCACACGGACAATATTGGCGCCGAAGGGCTCCAAGACGATGGTTCGATTGTCCCGCTCGATTACGAATCTGTTGGCTTGATCCGACGTGTCAGCACAGGCGAGGCGGGCCAAGCCAAACATCAGGAACATCGCGGCCAGGGCTGGCACAACCGCATTCGCCGTTCTCCGGAATAGTTGCATTGAATTAAGTCGGAAGGACTGTTGCATTTGCAGCGTCCCCGTTACGTCACTTGGAAGTGGCGGATTGTTTTCATGCGTAAGCAGGAACATTGTATGAAGACCGCGTTCGTCAAGTCAACGGACGCTCACCTTGTAAAGAGCGAGAAATACGGCTTCTCAAATCGCGAAGGACAACTTGTAATTGCGGCGATTTATGACGGCGTTGCGCCGCTTGTGCCTGGTAAGTTCTATAAAGGGAGAAGTCAAGAAAAAACACTCCTGCGCTGGCTGGAGTTTTTCTTGCTTCTCAGCCCACGGGATGGAGCAGGATCTGTTCTGACCTTCCGCGCCAGGTGCTCGGTTGCTGGGCACGGTGGCCCGGCGGTTTTGGTTTTCTCTACCAGCGGTTTTCATTGCCTGTTCGCAACGAAGCCTGTCAGTTCCGAAACCAGCAAAGCAGCACGGCGGTCAAGTGGTGACCATAGTTCTATCTGGGACTCGTGGCCCATAGCTTTTTCTGGTTATCCGAGAGGGCCTAGGGTCGGCTGTGAGACTCGGTGCCCGAAGCACGCAGCGCCTAACTTACCA
>JBEKUR010000406.1:0-3293 GCA_049514855.1 Terriglobia bacterium | reverse complement strand
ATGTGTACACCCCACGATAGTCGCCAAGACGCAGCGAGATTCGCCCCGTGCCTGCGGCATAACCCAGGTAGACAGCGAAGAGCAAAGTAATGAGATAACTGTAGCGGCGCACCCGCTCGAGAAAGTCTGCGCGGGCAATGGCATAGACAACACGAAGGGCTCTCATACGGCGGCCTCGGCAGCGGCGCCGTTGCGCTGAGCTGCAAGGGCGGCGAGATAGGCGTCCTCGAGCGACGGCTCCAGCGTACGAGCGCCCGGCCTTGGAGCCGCATCGGCCACTACCCGCGCATGCACACCGTCGTTACGGTGGGCTGTGCTGCTGACGAGATGGCGCTGCCGAAGCGCGGAAAGCTCTCCGCTCGAGACCACCACCTCCCAGACTTTTCCATTTACGCTTGCGAGAAGCGCTTCGGGGACACCATGGACAGCGAGCCGTCCCTGGACGATCAGGGCAATGTCCGTGGCCACGGCCTCGACATCGGAAACAATGTGGGTGGAAAGAATGACGATCCGCTCCCCGGAAAGCTCCGAAAGCAGATTGCGGAAGCGCACGCGCTCTTCCGGGTCGAGGCCGGCTGTCGGCTCGTCCACGATCAGAAGCTGCGGATCGTTCAGCAACGCCTGCGCAATGCCCACGCGCTGGCGCATGCCACCTGAAAACCCTCCCAGAGGCCGCCGCGCGGCATCCACAAGATTCACAAGCTCCAGCAGCTCCCCAATACGCTTTCGCGCGCTCGCCGCGTCCAGGCCTTTCACTGCGGCGAGGTACTCGAGAAATTCGAGCGCGCTCAAATTCGGGTAGATCCCAAAGTCTTGCGGCAGATAACCGAGCACGGTGCGCAACCTGTCAGGATCGTGCTTGATGTCCGTCCCGTTCCATAGCACACGCCCCGCACTCGGCTGGGTGATCGTCGCCAGAATGCGCATCAGGGTGGATTTTCCTGCGCCGTTGGGACCGAGCAGCCCAAGCACACCGGGCCCAAGTTCCAAACGGAAACTGCGCAAGGCCTCTACGTTTCCACGATAGGTCTTGCTGACGTTTTCAATTTCGAGCTTCATGATGGGACAGGGTGCTAAGTGAGGCCCCCTCGTTGCCCTGTGAGCCAACGGATGGTCCGACCGTCACCATTGGCTGTTGGGCGGCGAGTTTCTGAGATTGGGCCTCTAACGTGGCTGCGACATCTTGCGCGTATTTTATGAAGTGGTGCCCTGAAAGCAGAATCGTCATTCCCATGACCAACTTCGGCGGATTCCGCGACCAGCGCCTAAGGATTTGCCACAGGAACTTCCAGTACGCTCTCCGATAGGAGGAGAGGATGCCTTGACGGAAGATTGACCGAACCAAAATGCCAAGTGCGAGCAAGAAGGGATAGGGCGCCGCCCTCTGCTGCTCCCGTGTTTCCCACTGCACAAGCGAACGATAAGCCCGATTGTAAAATGCAGAGGCAGAATATAGGGAGACAAGAGTTTCGCGCAAACCCTGCAACAGAATGGGGAGCGGGAGGAGCGTCCGGAAATTAGGCGGGTCGAAATTGTTGAGCACGGTGTTTTGGTCCAGTAGTCGGCCCTGTTTCAACATTCGGTCGTAGAGCGGAGTCGTGACCGGCGCTTGCAGGAACCCGGCCATGGCCCAGGGGATGGCGGCGCGCTCAATGAAGTCTCTTTGCCGTTCGAAGATATCCTCTGTGTCCGAGTCGAAACCGATGATAAAGCCCGCAGTCACCCAGAGGCCTTGACTCTGGATGAAGCGGATGGAGTCCAACTGATCGTGCCGCAGATTCTGATATTTCTTGGTTTCCAGCAGTGCTTGTTCGGAGGGACTCTCGATCCCGATGAAGACGTAATAAAAGTTCGCCCGCACCATGGCTTCGATTAACTCCGGCCTCTGAGCGAGATCGATCGATGCCTCGGTGTAAAACAAAAACGGGTAGTCATGAGCTACCTGCCACTCTTCCAGGCTCCGGGCCAATTCCAGAGCGCGCTTATGGTTGCCGATAAAATTGTCGTCGACGATAAAGACCTGCTCGCGCCAGCCCAGTTCGAACAAGGCCTCGAGTTCCGCAAGCATCTGACGCGGCGCCTTCGTTCGCGGCTTCCTTCCATATAGTGTAATGATGTCGCAGAACTCGCACTGGAATGGACACCCACGTGAGAACTGCACCGCCATGGAGACATACTTTTCGATCTTGAGCAGATCAAACCGCGGGACCGGCGTCTTGCTCACATCGGGCTTGTCGTGGATGACGTAGAGCCGCTGGGCGGAGCCTCGCTCCAGATCGGCCGCGATCCTGTCGAAAACCTCATCGGGCTCGCCAACGATAACATGGTCTGCCAGTGGAAGCAGGGTGTCCGGCTCACTGCTCGCGTAAGGACCGCCGATCATCGTCCGCTTGCCAAGGGCCCGCGCCCGCAGGAGAGTCTGGCGAATGTCATCTCTCTGCACGCTCATTCCGCTGACCATGACGAGGTCAGCCCAAAGGATGTCACGGTCCAGCAGAGCTTCAAAGCTTCGATCGATCAGTCGTAACTTCCAGCTCTTCGGACAGAGCGCGGCGAGGGTAAGTAGACCCAGGGGGGGATGGAGGGTTTCTTCGCGAAGGAGTTCCATCACTCCAGCAAAGCTCCAGAAAGAGGGGGGGAAACGCGGCCAAATCATCAGGACTTTGATCGCTTCACCGAGAGGAGGAAAGGTGTTGAGATCGCTGCGATCGTCCCTTAGCGCAGATACGGATGGCCTCTGGAAATCGCTCATCTGAGCCGGAATCTCCGATTTCAACTTTATCTCTATCTCTGGCGCAAACCATACGCCTGCCCACCGCTCCTGTCAAGCTCACCGCAGCTCGTGTGTGTGGAACGCAGAAGTGAGGCTTCGGCAATTTCGTCGTGTGGAGCGCGTTACCGAGCGTATTAAGTGCGCTAGGGAAAGGCCCGGAGGGCCGATCCCGCCCTGCGGGATAGCCCAGGGCGCCAGCCCTGGGTCCAGAAGGCCCTCTTGTTCGCGGGAGCCCCAGCGGGGCGAAAGAATAAGGTTTCGACGCGGGAACTCTCCCTGGTTCTGCCGCCCCTTCCGGGGCTTGAAAGGCGCTGGGGCTTGACTTCCCAGGGCTTGCGCCCTGGGCTAAGTTCTATCGCCCGCTAGGCGGGCTCCCCGACGACCTTGCTGCTGCCGCGGGTGGCGCATACATTGTCTTTCATGTATGGTGTGCCAGGGAAAGCCTGGCTGATCTTGTAAGCTGAAAGGAGCTTACCTTGTAATTGCCCATTCAACAAGTAGCCGAGCCAGCGTGGAGCGG
>JBEKUR010000405.1:0-3298 GCA_049514855.1 Terriglobia bacterium | reverse complement strand
TTCCTGCGCCGCTCGACCACCAGTCCGATGTTGACGGCGTAAAAAGTCGAGACAATGCCGCACTCCCGGTAAATCTCGCGGCTGAAGGGATCGCCCGCAATCAGCCCGCGAAAGTCACTAAGCGGTGCGGTCTCCGTGAAGAACCGGTTGAGGTGCTGACGGAGAAATACGTACATCTTCCCGATCTTGTCGGTTTCAGGGACATCGAGGTGTTCCGGCATATCGGAAATACACCGCTTGTTCTTGAGCTTCAGCCAAGGTGCAGTTGTAACTTGTTTGCGCACCTCGCTGATCAGCTTCTGGTCAGGCTCCGTTCCCCACTTCAACTGGTCGATGGCATTTTGAAGCTGGTCAACCAGTTGGTTCGCGAAGTCCGTCTTGCCGGCGGCGAGACACGAGGTCTTGAGGTCGGTGATGGAACCGATGCGGTTACCCCGCGCCATCATCGCCACCTGGGGCAGGTTCCACCAGGGGCTTTGCTTTTTTTGGAGTTTATTCTTGGGATTGAACTTCTGCTCCTGATAAGCAAAGCGGTCCTGGACGAACCGTGGGAAGCGGTTACCTTCGACCACACAGACCTGGTCGAAGTCGTAATCGCCTCCATTTCTTTTGGCGGTTTCCGAATGCAGCGTGAAGGTCCCCTTCAAACGAAGTTGCTGGTCGAAGAGATCAAGGACCTGGGACTCGGGCAGCGTACAACCGCTATTCTTCAAGTTCACACCCAGCAGGCCGACCGCCTCTTGAGCCGAAAGGTTTTCGAAGGGAAGCAAATCTTCTTTCATCCGGATTGGGTAGCGTACCAGAAGGCCCTGGCGGCACCGCAGTGGTGTAATGGCTTGGTCCTGCGGAATCCAATCCGAACCCGAAAAGATTTCCCCATTGTGTAGCAGGAGGTACCCATCATCGGCGAGCGTGAATCCGGGCATCAGGAAACCTCCCGAGGTACACAGCTTGAACGCCCACTTCGCGAGCAGCCTCTGCAACTGGCGGTTGATGAACGGGTGTCGCACGATGTAGCCGGTCGGGTCCGCCTTGAGCACAGCCTCGACAATGGTGTTCTCTACGCTGGTGTACTCCGGGGCGGTCGCTTCCTCAGATTCGATCGAACGCTGGGCCTCCTCAGTTCCCAGGATACGGAAGAGTTCCGTAAAATCCCCTTCTTTCACCGCTGCCTCCAGCTTTTCGATCTCCTGGAGGGCATAGGCTTTGATCTCGAGCTCAATCGAGTCGGCGGGTGCGTGTTCCACCAGCGTGTAACTCGACCTGAACTGAAGATCGCGGGAGACGTCACGGATGCCGAGAACGATGTGACCACGGTAAGCGTGCGCCTGCCGGTCCCCGAGTAGCGACCGAAAGGAACGTACCAAGCCACCTCGGTAATCGGGCTTGACCGCGGACTTGGGCAGGATGATGTCAGCTTCCAACTTCTGCGCCACATCATCACCCATCACCTTGAACGATCCTTTGGCCTGGGTTTTATCAAAGGCCAAACGGAACTGGTAGAAACGGTGCGCAGGCAGGTTGAGCTTGAGAAAAAGCGATTTGGAAATCCACCCTCGGCAATCGTTCGTGCCCAGTTCGTGATCCTCCACCACCAGGACTCGGCAATCCGGCTCCTCGATGCGTACCTTGCACGAAGAGACGAGAATGCCAAAGTAGGTGATCGCTGCCTGAGGCGACGAGCGGAAGCGCTCTGCTATCTTCTTCTCATGTGCAGCATCCACGGCGTAGAACTTGCCGTTTTTCGCAGAGCCCGTCGCGCCGACCAAGCTATAGCGCACGCCGTCGAACTCGATCTTGACGAGCGCCTGTTCGACGAGAGCCTGTTCGAACGAGTCGAGTGGCTCCCGTGGCACATCAACCGTTGCCACATGAATTCCCGGATAGAGCGACTGCAACAGAGTGTTCTCGAGTGTGGCTTGGCGATCCAGTTCCATGAGCTTCCTTGACAAACGACCCTCTTTGTTGATTTCGAGCGCGACAACCGGCGTCGCGCTGTTATCTCTTGTCCTTGACATGGCTTTTCTCCTTTTCTCTGGGTCACAGGCAGAAAAGGAGACCGACGCTGCCGGTCTCTTCGCTGTCCTGTGCCGCAAACGAGGTTTACGGCCGGACTCGAAGAGCCGGCCTATTCGGTTGTTAGCGACCTGCGCGCTTTGGCAGAGTACACGGAACCAAAGCTGCAAGTCGTACCTGGATCGGTTGACGACAAGCCAAAACTGCGAACTGCTTGGCATCACCCTCACGCCTCAGTTTCTGTCTGCAAACGCAGAACAGAAGAGAGGTTGCTGGAAAAGTTCCTTTCGCTTTACACTGCCTGGTGAATAATTTCCAGTCAGTTTCAACGACCGGACCAAGCCCAGCACTGAACCGCAATGAAGCTTGCGGAAGGCTTTGACGGATCTAACTTCGTCTGGTAATGAAGCCGTATTAGAAAAATGCCGCGGTTATCTCTTAACAGGCTCACTCCTCACCTGGGGATTCTTCCCCGTAAAGTCCGCCGTGGCGTGCCACTCGATGAGGCTGTAATAATTCAAGCCACTCTTGAGTGACTCGATTTTCGCTTCCCCCTCGGTCGCAATCTCCCGATCGAGCGACGGGATTGTGCCATTGGCGCCGGCTTTGGCCAAAAAGAAACGGACGCTCCCTATCGGCCCCTGCTCCTGCGGGGCCGATCGCCGGCGGGGACTCCGAGCGACAGGCTGAGGACCCTTCGCTTCCTCAACCGTACTGCCTGCTGCCATACCCAAACCTCCCTCCTGGCGGCTCGCTCTCGCAAGCGAGCCGCCGGTTTTCTTGCATGCCAGATGGCCCCTGGCGGGCTGCTGCCCCAATGACAGCCTTTACTTGTCGGCTCCCTCGGACTCGAGCGGGCTGTTTTGCAGCAGCCCGTTTTCACGATCACCGACCATCTGTTGCTCGGAGTACTGAGCCACCAACAGGCCGCTGGGATTTGTTTCTGACCGTCGTTCCTCCACCAGCCGCACGTTATAGCGCGCCACGATTCGGTCGCTACTCTCAGTCCCGTTGTGAACTCTGTGGACTTCTTTCACTCCGAAGGCAACATATGCCCAAGCAGTTCCTTTCACCGTCTCAATCGTGCGGATGCGAAAGTCGGAGATGATGTGTTCATCCTTGATTTTTCCCACCGTATCTTCGTCACGGAGCCGGTCCAGCGTGTACTGCCGCAGGTTGGCGGTCATCATGTTGAGTGACTCGGACAAGTTCCGGTCCACGGAATCGGGCGTATAAGACAGGTAGTGATCGAGGAAGCGCCGCACGGCCGCTCTGCCTTCGA
>JBEKUR010000404.1:0-3314 GCA_049514855.1 Terriglobia bacterium | reverse complement strand
TGCTGGAATTGGTGACCGAGGCGGGCGCGGATGACATGGCCGAGGACGGCAGCAACTGGGAAGTCTTTTCACCCCCTGCCCAATTGCACCAGGTGGTTGACCGCCTGAAGACCGCCAACATCACGCCCGCTGCCGCGGAAGTCTCCATGATCCCCCAGTCTTACGTGAAGCTGACCGGCAAACAGGCGGATCAAATGTTCCGGCTCATGGAAGAGCTCGAAGACCACGAGGACGTCCAGCACGTCTTCGCGAACTTCGACATCGAGGAAGCGGAGCTTCACGCCCTGACACAGGCGAAGTAAGGAATCGCCTGGCGGCGCCCGACCCACCCCACGGACGCCTTGCGTCCAGCTCACCGCCCTTGCATAGCGGTCGGGGCAAAAGGCAGGGTGCGCCGCCGCGGGCATGGAATTCCAGCTTCGGACTCTCGGGGTTTTGGCTCTTGGTAGACGAGCCGTTGCCCTCTCTCACCCGCAAGGACGAAGATGCGTCATTGCACGTGTTGAGCCTATGGCGATTCATCCTCGGAGATTCCGGGTTCTCATCCCTTTCTTCGGTCTTGTCATCGTAGCAGGCAGCTACCCTGCCTCGATTTTTCTCCAAGCCGCCGGTGTTCCGGCCAAGCTGACTTATTCAAGGACGTTCAAGGGCAGCACCCCCGAGTATCTACTGATTACCGTGGACTCAAAAGGGTTGGGGACTTTCGAAGGCCACAAACTGGACGAAGCACAGAGCCCTCGCGCCTTTCAGCTTTCCGCAGGCACCACGGAGCGAATCTTCGCGCTGGCCGGGCAACTTCACAACTTCCAGTCCGTTGACCTCGACAGCCACAAGAAGGTGGCAAACCTGGGCCAGAAGACCCTCACCTACCAGCAGGGCGAGGACGTGAACCGAGTGGTCTTCAATTACACTGAGAACCGAATGGCACGGGAGCTCGTGGACATCTTCGAAGCAGTGGGCACAGTTGAGGAGCACATTGCGGCGCTTGAATTTGAGATGAAGTATGACCCGTTGGGTCTCCCGCAAGAGCTTTTGCAAACCCAGATCGAACTAAAAAACAAGAGCTTGGCCGACCCCGAGATGCTCCTTCCGACGCTGGAAAAGATTGCTCATGGTTCGCGCTTTCTTCACTTGGCGCAGGTTCGCGCTCAGCAGATCATCGAACGAATCCAACCCAGCCCTTAGGCCGAATTTCTCAGCGCGCTCTGCGTCATTGCTGATTGACGATTGACGATTGAAGAAGTGGCATGGCAACTCCTTCCGCTGTCCGTGAGCAATCGGCAATCGTCGATCGGCAATCGGCAATCGGCAATTCCAGCCATCCGGCAACCTATTGGCTGTCTGCCTCGTCTAGACTGGTGTAAGGTTAGGGTGGCCTGTTAGGCCTTTCTCGGGGTTTTGGGGAGGTGGTCCATGACACCCATGAAACAACCGGTAGCAAGAATTTTGGTGGGGTTAGGTGCGGCAGTTTTTCTTGGGATTGCCGCAGCCTGGGGCCAGACTTATTCTCACGCCCGTATTGTTCGCCTTAGTTTTGTCGAGGGCAATGTCACGATACAGCAGTCCGACATTGCCGATTGGGCCGAAGCCCCGATGAACACCCCTATCCAGGAAGGCTTTAAACTTTCGACTGCGGAAGGCAGCTTTGCCGAAGTTGAATTCGAGAACGGCTCGACAGTACGGCTTGGCCAGCTTTCCATGCTTGAATTCACCCAACTTGCCCTGGCTTCCGACGGAAGCAAAATCAACTGCCTCACGATGCCCAAGGGCTATGCGACATTCCATGCGGCCCCCGAAGGACAAGACGTGTACGAGGTGCGCACGTCCAATGCAACGCTTACTCCGCGCGGGAAAGCGATGTTCCGGGCTGATGTCGATTCCTCAGAGGAACGGGTAGAAGTCTTCAACGGCTCGGTGGAGGTCGCAAGCTCTCTCGGTTCCTGGACGGTGGCCGAGAATTCGGTCCTTGAACTGAGTCCCGGTACTGACCAGCCTGACCAGCTCTCGGAAGGAGTCACCGAGGACGACTGGGATCGCTGGGTGCAGGAGCGAGAAAGTCGAGTGGAAGCCGCCCAAAACAGCCCATCGCCCGGAGCGTCTTCCAATAACGGCAGTGACGCTTTTTATGGCTGGTCTGATTTGTCGTATTACGGGAATTGGTCCTACATGCCGGGTTTCGGATACGGGTGGATGCCGAATGTCTATGCGGGATGGTACCCGTATTCGTTTGGCCGCTGGTGCTGGTATCCGAGCTTTGGATACACGTGGATTTCTGCGGATCCCTGGGGCTGGCTGCCCTATCACTGTGGCGGGTGGGACTTCTTTCCTGGGATGGGCTGGATGTGGTTCCCTGGGAGTTGCGGAATTTGGTCACCGGCCCTGGTTAGATGGTATGCCGGCCCTGGATGGATTGGGTGGATCCCACAATCCCGCCATCACCATAAAGGTAAAATGAATAACCCCTGCCCACAGGGTCACTCCTGTGGAACTGCCGTAAGCACTAAGGCGTTTCAGACCGGCCGTCCTGTGGGTCCTGGAACCATCCTCCCAGTAAACCTGGCGTCTGGCAAGATGATTGAACGGCCCGAAATTTTGCCGGATCGGCAAGCCAAGCTTCCAGGCCGAATTGTGCCCCAGCCCGCCGGGTTTGCCAAGATTGAACCGATTCTGAAAGGTACACGCGGCGCAACCTTAGGCCCACAGACTATCAACAGGAAGCCGACAACCTCTGCACCGGGTGCGGTCGCAGGCTCAAGTCGCGCTGTGGGCAGGCCGACGGTTGAATCTTTCACCCAGCACGCGGCGCCTGGAGCGAGATCCGGAATAGTCTATGACCCGGCGTCAGGACTATATGTGAACAACTCTCGCCTGCCCTCAGGGGCCACTCAGGCGCCGAACGAACTGCCTATCCGTCCACTCCCTTCAGCCCCAGAGGCTTCGGGATTGCGTGCTGTTCAGCCGTCGTCAGGAACTCCGCCAAAGGTGGGACCCACGGCTGCTCCACAAAGCCATACGGGAGGCTGGTCACATCATTCTTCCCCTCAGTCTGACTCTGGCTCGTCCGCAGCATATCGGAGTGGAGGAGCAACGGCGGGCGGCCACGCGACAAGTGGCAGCAGCTTCAGGGCAGGTGGCGCCACGAGTGGCGCGGTCGGGAGCGGAGGCGGCAGCATGGGTGGTGGCTCCCACGGCGGCGGGTCGAGCTCAGGCGGCGGTCATCACTGAGAAGCCGCTCTCGTAGGGGGACGGCTTGCCGTCCCCTTGAAGGGTAGGGCAAGCCCTACCCCTACAACACCTCGTGTCACCTGAGCCGT
>JBEKUR010000403.1:0-3328 GCA_049514855.1 Terriglobia bacterium | reverse complement strand
AGCTGGCGGGGTGGCCGAGCCCCAAGGTCGGGGGGGCGGACGAGTCCCTGGAGAACTGGGAAAGGCGGAAGCGGACGGAGTACGAGAGGTACCCGGGGAAGGGGATAGGCTCGGGGTCCCTGGGGATCGTGGCGCAGAAGGCGGGATGGCCAACCCCCATAACCTGCACTGGAGGCGGGGAGAGCGCAGAGGAGAAGCGGGCCAGGGGAAGGACGAAGTCGGGAGGAGGGGACCTTCAGTCGGCGGCCTTGACGGCTGGATGGGCCACCCCGACGGCCAGGGACTACCGCTTCCCGAACCTCAGGACGTACGAGGAACGGGGCGGGGGGAAGAAGGGGGAGCAGTTGAACAACCAGGTGGCGCACCTGATCTTCCTGGGGGAAATCCTTGGTCCGATCCCGTCTGGGTCTTCTGCCGGGACGGAAGGTACCGCCCCATTCCCAGGGTGCCTGAACCCCTGTTTTGCGAGGTGGCTCCAGGGCTTGCCGCTGACCTGGGACTTGTGCGCCATGGCGATACCCAAGTCTATTCGCCGTTCGTCGAGGGCACGCCGAACCGGAAGGCAAGGTTGAAGGGATACGCGAACTCCCTGTGCGCCCAGGCGGCCGCGGCCTTCGTAAGGGCCTACATGGGCATCCAAGCGCATAGCTGATGGGCAACCCAAGGGGCATGCCGAATACGTGGGCGGACTTCCCGAAGCGGAAGGACGCCCAGGGCAGGCACCTGTGCAGGAGGTGCGCCAGGCCCCTGGACGGCGGGCGGACCTCCTGGTGCGGGAACGACTGCCTCACGACCGTACTCAGGCTGGTCGAATGGAAGTCGATCAGGCGGTTCGTCCGCCGCAGGGACAGATGGACGTGCCAGCTATGCTGGAATCCGGGAAGGGAAGTGGACCACATCGTCGAGGTGGCGGACGGCGGGCTGAGCGTCCCGGAAAACCTCAGGGTGCTCTGCCGCAAGTGCCACCTGGCCAAGACCGCAACGTCTAGGAAGGCAAGGGCGGAGAGGAAGAAGGTTGCCTCATCCTCGCCTCCTGCATTTTGGTAATCTCCTCGCAGTCGGCGCAGGCAGGCCTGCCGCAGGTCCCCTCCTCGCCCCTTCTGTCCTTGTAGTCCCCGTACCTCCTGCGGACCCCCTTGGCGAGGGCCACGAGGGCCATGTCGAACGTGGCCCCGCCGCAGTCCAGGCTGGGATCGTGGTACGGGATGTCCTGGGTCTCGTCATGCCACTGGGAGGGGTAGCCGTACTCCATCGAGCCGAACTCCAGCCAGCATTCCGGGACGGTGTTCAGCGAGGCGTCGTCGTTGACCTTGCCGGAGGCGTCCACCTTGACGTAGAAGATGCTGAGGTTCTCCTCGATGGCATGGCGGAGGAGGTGACGCCATTCCCTCCAGCACTTGCCGCCCTCCCCGGGGGCGTCCCCGGCCCGGTCGCGGGTGACGATGAAGCCCCTCTTTTCCAGGTCGTCGGCCTTCTCGCGGGAAATCTCGTTGCGCGCCCGGAGGCAGAACTTGGGGTGGTAGTATAAAAACCACCACGCATCGTAGGCGCTTCCGATTCTATGGGCGTGTTTTTTTGCCATACGGGAAAATACTGAACTTAGACGAAATCCTAGTCTGCCAACTAACAGTGTACTGGGAATCCGACCTTGGCCAGCCCGGCCGCAACCCGGTATCCGTACGCTATAATCTCGTTGTCAACTAGCGTGGGATTGATTCCTTCGGCGGACAGCCCATCCATCAGGAGACGGACATCAGCAGGATCGCTAGGTGCGGAGATTGTGACTTTCCCGGAGATGCCCCACTGGATTTCCGTACCGCCCCTGATCCCGGACCTGTTGGCAACGCACCCCTCGATGGGGACGCCATGATCTGCGGCCCATTCCCGGGCGAATGCATCGTAAAAATCCTGCCAGTACAGGCGAACATCCACATTCAGATTCCTCAGGATGGGGAGGACGGGGCTTCCGGAAAAGTCTATGGGGGCTTTCTGGGGCTTTCCTGGCGTACGACCGGGACCGGTCAAGGCATCCCGCCTGGCTTGCTCGGCAGTCTCTTGTTCTCTTTGTTTAAGCACACGGAGGTTTTGGGCCGCCACGCTCTCGATGTCTTCGCTGGTCCGGATGGAGGAAGCCGGGAACCTCCTGCCCCTGACAGTCACCTCGTTGGTTTCGGGATGGATGGCCTGGATGGGGCCCCGAAGGCCGCTTCCCCCCCTGATTTGGGCGCGTACCTCATCCCCTACGCTCAAGTCATCCAGCGCAATGGCCGACTTATCCATGGATGCGGACTTGATCGCAGAGGCGACTTGGAATAGGTCGTCAAGGATGCCCGTGTAATCCAGGTGTTCTCTTACTGGCATGTAATCCTTTCTTAAAAAGAAAGAGGAAGTCCCTTTTCTTGAAGGTAAATCACTTCGACTTGGGTCTTGGTCGAACCCCGAAAGGCAACCAGAGGCCGGAAGGGCAACCAATCCGCCCCCTCGTTTTCGCAGACGATTACCTGTCCCTGACGATTGCGGGTCCATTCGGACAAGTCGGCATAGTCCATTTTCGAATGCCCGAAATAATACTTTCCGGCTTTCTGGTACGGGGGGTCGATAAACCAAGTTGCCTCCAAGTCCGGACAGGAAGCATAGCCAGCGCCGAAGACCTTCCAATGCTTGATTTTGTGAAGATTTTCGCGTAAGTACCCTTTGTAGGTCAAACCATCGGACCGCCTGCTGGCCGTGACCTTAGGCATGCTGCTTCCCCGGTTTATGAAAAAGCCAATCAGCCAGCGTTCGGCGTCGGCAAGGCCGGGGTAGCTGGTGACCTTCTCTCCGGGAGCAAGGTCGGGCAACGCCTCTATGTCTTCCTCCGTGGCATCAATGAGGTATCGCCAGATCGCGGAAATCTTGGGGTTGGAATCGTACAGGATGACATTCTTCCGCCAGTTGTTCCCGTACAGGGAATAGGCCGCCGAACCAGCGAAAGGCTCGACGATGGTATCGTACGTCGGGGCGGGGTAGAGGTGGGCGAGCTTGCTTTTGGAACCGTAGTAGCTGAACACCTATCCCTTCTCCCCAGGCTCACCCATCGACAACGTTGCGATGTGTTTCAATCCGCCTCTTCCATCAAGAGGATAGAGAATCGGAGCTCATAGCAATAAATACGAAAGAGTTGGCTATTTCTTGGATGCTTGCCTTACCCAGAATGCCTTTTGCTGCCCGCCGAGGCTGACGGTTTCCTTGCGGAACCCGAAGGACTTGGCCAGGCCGTCGTAGTAGAGCCCTATCTTGTCCGCCTCGACCGAGAGGTCCTTTTCGGCGATGCTCTCCGAGGTATGGA
>JBEKUR010000402.1:0-3353 GCA_049514855.1 Terriglobia bacterium | reverse complement strand
ATCCTTGCCGATACGGTTATAAGAGCCCGTCTGAAAGCCATTCACCAGCCGCGAGGGGATGTTGAGCGTTCGAAGCATCACGGCCATCGAGGCGGCAAAGTATTCGCAGTATCCTGATTTGGATTTGAACAAGAAACTGGCGAGGGGGTCTTTGGGCTCAATGGCTGACGGGTCGAGCGTGTACCGGAAATTGTCTCGCAGGTAATTCTCAATCGCGGTGGCGCGGTCGTAATTGTTCGTGGCAGTCGATGCGACCTGCCGGGCAAGGTCTGAAATCTTCGGGTTCAGATCGGGGAGCCGGAGATACACCAGGCGGACATCGTCGGGGTATATCGTGGAGGCGCGCTGCAACTCCCGGGCCGAAGGAAGCCCTATCTCCGAAACCACATCGTAAGCCACAGGAGAGAAGGCATATTGAGGGCTATGCAGGGAGCTCGTCTCATCGACATTCACCAAGTTAAACCGACCCATAACCTCCTGGGGAGTGGGGGCGGCGAAAAGCACGTCGGTGGAGAGCGCCGAGCGCAACACATGGTAGCGGAGCAGTCGCCGCGAACGGCTCTGCCAGCCCTCGGGCCGGGGCAGAGCAAAGCGTTGTTCGGAGGCCGGCGTAATGGGTATTTGCGCCGTGTCGTCGTTAAACCAGTGCGTGCCGTCAAAACTGGTCAAACCCACACCCCGCCATTTCACGCCCTGGAATTGCCTGGGATCTCCTTCTAAGGTGACGCGCATGACAACCATAGGGGAACGCAGGATCTTCCGGATGTCTCCAAGGTTAACGGAGTCCGAGAAGCCGGTGATGTTCTGCGTCTGGGAGGAGAGCGCGGTCAAGTAGCCTGTCCGGTATCGCGGGATGACGAAAAAGAGAACCGTTGCCAAGAGAAAAATGCCGACAGCTAAACCCACGGCCGCCCTCATCAGCGCCCCTTCGACGGCTGTCCGGTTTTGGCGAGGTTTTCGGAAAGGGCCTTCCGGCGCACGGGACGCCGACTCCATTCCTTGCTTGATTTCGTAGCTGATGAAGGTCGAGATGGCGAAGATGACGTACAGGGTGAAGAAGAGCAAATAAGTGGTGCTGACCGTCAGGATGGCGCTTGCCAGCATCATCATGAAAGATAGGGCGGCGAGCTCACTGTAATCTAGATAATTCTTGGCGGAGAAGATTTTGATTACGGTGATGAACAACATGAGGTGAACGGTCGCGGCCAGCATCCTGTCCAAAGCGCTCAGGCCCGGCGCGAAGATCAAGAAGTCGAGGGCGTAAAAGAAGATGTAAAAGATGGAAATCCGCGTCACCGTGCGCGGAGAGAGGGAATAGTCTGCCTCGCGAGAGTAGCTCCAGAGCTTCACGGCCAGCGCGGCGGAAACCACCACGATCGAGAGCATGTCCAACTTGCCCGTCATCGTGACGGTGATGAATCCCGTGGCCAGGGTCAGCAGCAGCGAAATCTCAAAGTAACGCTGCACGCTAATGTTGGATTGAAGCCTTACGAGCGTGGCGGGATCGAGTTGTGCGGTTTTTGCCATGAGCAACGTTTCGCTACCGGATTACATTTTAGCGCAAGGCGTATTTCCCAGCATGGTGTTCTTCCCCTCGGTTTGAGGCTGCTGGGCGGCTGTGGGTAAAGAGGGCTAGTGCAGTGTGCCGTAATTGGGCGGACAGTGTAGCGTCGTCGCCTGTGCCGGCGCTACGGCGAGCGCATTGTCCAGCGAATTTGTGCACACTACACTAGATTGGCAATTCGGGCTCGTCACAACACCTGTTGCGCGATTTTGCGAGCCAGTTGCGAAATCGCGGCCTGCCGCAGTCTCGAAATAGGAAACCATTGAAACGGGTCTTTACGGGGAGTGCACGAAATCTCCACCGGGTAAGCATGGACGAGAATGGAGCGGTAAGTAATGCCGTGACGGAGCTCGGCGATGGAGTCGTGGATGGCGACGGAAGCGCTCCCGCCAGCCGCGAGCTTATTGCGCAAGCTCGCCAGCGCCTCGGGGCGGGAGCGGCCGAAGGCGGAGGGGAAATTCCACATGTCACCTAACAGGCCGTCATCAAGGCCGCGCACCATGGCCACTCGGGGTCCGCGCCGGAGGATAGCAGCGGCAAGGTAATGGGATTCTGCTGCGCGCCTGGGACGCGGCTGGGGGTAGAGTTGGGGCTGGCCGGATCTGTATCCCCGGCACCAGCTTCGCACTGGGCAGGCGGTACATCGGGGAGCGCGAGGCAGGCAAAGGGTTTGCCCCAGCTCCATTAACGACTGGTTGAAGTCGCCGGAGCTTCGAGGCGCAAGCAGAAGCTCGAGTTGGGCTTCTACCGCGCGACGGAAGCCAAGCTGGTGAAGATTACCCTCCAGAGCCGCCAGACGCGAAAGGACTCTGGCAACGTTTCCCTCCAGCAGGGTGTACGGCTGCTCGAAAGCAATGCTCAGAACGGCCCGCGCGGTGTAATCCCCAATTCCAGGCAGCGAACGAACCTGCTCGTAGTCCTGGGGGAACGCCCCGGCAAAGCGGCGAACCAGTTCCTTGGCGGCCTGGTGCAGGTGACGGGGGCGGCGATAGTAGCCGAGTCCTGACCATAGCTCGAGGACTCGCTCGAGCGGGGCGCGCGCCAGGTCGGCTAATGTGGGAAACGCCGCGAGAAAGCGTTGGTAGTACGGGATCACCGTCGCCACCTGGGTCTGCTGAAGCATTACCTCAGAAACCCAGACGGCATACGGATCACCACTCTTCCGCCAAGGGAGGGGACGCGCGTTTCGACGAAACCACTCCAGTAGCGCACTTCGAATCGCATCTCTGTCCTGGCCCGAAAACTTCATCCGCCTGATGCTATCGTTATCTACGTTCCGATTGAGCCGAGCTTTCCTGCCGCGCACAGACGAAACGCTCATTCGACAACGAAGTCCGCTGTGCGTATGGGGCTCGCCCCACCCGCGGAATTCCGGGCCCTTACCTCCAGGCGGTATTCTCCTGCCTGAAGGCTGTCCGTGGGAATCTCCCGTGCCACGGGGATCAGGGGATTCCCCGAGCGCGCGAGCGCGTCCACAAGTATGGTGTTCGAGGAATACACTTGCTGGTTGGTCTTGCGATTGACGATATCGAAGAGCACCCCCACACGGGGCGCAAGACTCGATTGCATCAGGGGTTCAAACACCTCGACGTAGAACGAGACCTTGTCGCCGCGCTGGAAACGATTGCCCGGCTGGATGAATACTTCCATACCCTGGAAGAGCAGCGGAGTTTGATCCTCGAGGAGTTGTGAATCCAGGCTGGCAACGAGCTGGTCCACGGGACGAAAAGTGTCGCTGAGGGCGGGTCCGCTGAGCTCGAGGTGTTGGCCGTCAAAGGGGGCAATGCTC
>JBEKUR010000401.1:0-3360 GCA_049514855.1 Terriglobia bacterium | reverse complement strand
TGCACCACACGATCACGGATCGAGGGTATCGAGAGGATTCGGACCTTTGTTCCGCCTTCTTTCGGTATCTCCTTCTTCCGCACGCGCATGGGTTGATACGTGTTGGTGACCAGTTCGTCCCTAATCTGCTGAAGAAAACTCTCCACTCCACCCGCTTCGATGGCCTCGAAGGTGACACCATCAATGCCCGGTGCCCCCTCGTTTTTCTTCGCCATCGCGCAGGCTTCCCGAAGGGTCTCTTCTTTGCAAACATGAACGTATAGTCCCCAGAATCGCCAGGCCGGTTCCGCCTTCGCCTTGATGTATAGGCTCTTCCTCAGGTCCTGCAAAACGCCAGGTGTCGTTGTCATCCCACCCTTGCCTCCCTTGTTGTCAGAGCCACTGCAATCAGCAGGGTCCCTTGGCTCCACGGACGTTGCTCCGCTTCATCGCTAATATGGACCCCTCCAACTCCCTCTCGTCTTCCGCCGACTTCCCGGTGTCCCCGGTTATACGGCTTCCTGCTCCGCGGATTTCTCCCCGGGACGAGGAGGGTCTCTCCAGTTGCTCAGCATGCCCTGGTCATCGTGCTGTCGCTTCAACCCCGCCAGAATGAAACCGCCGCGTCAGCCAGGTTGCGACGATCCCTGCTGCCTTCACCCTCCGGTTACGGGTTCGGCTTCTGGGGCTTCGCATTTTCGAGGCCATATCTGCGTTGACTTTTGTTACGGCCCGATGACTCGCTCACCACCCTGAAGATGGCTTTGTCGATAGGTTTCAGAGATTCGGTTTCCCTACCCTCCGCTATCCAAGCTACGAGGTTCTGACTTTTGCCTCGGTGGGTTTACCTCCCACTGAACACACCAGCTTTTTCTGGACACACAACCGGACGTGCGGGTTTCCCGCATCCGGCTCTCCGACAGGGTTCACCGCCAGACTCACGGGGGAGCCGCAAGCCGGTTCCTCCTTGGCCTTGCGGTACAGCTTCCTCTGAAGCGTCCGGATCTTGTTCGGTGTTGCCAGGCTCATCGCCAATCACCTCACCTTGGCTTCTTCGAAAGCGCTCCTGAAGTGAGGGTCCTTCCCTCCACCGGCGTTGCCCGGCTTCAACGGTACTATGACCCTCTCCGAGTCCCAACCGGGCCGCCCTCCTGACCGAGAGCGGGACCGCCCGCATTGGGGTTCCCCCACTCGCCCGGACCACCTTCCCGGCATGCCGTGCCCATTACCCCGGTGGACCCAACCGGTGTACGTGTCGGTGACTTCCCGGTCGGTGCAGCCTTCCCTGATGTTGTGGCAGGTCGGCGTCCACGACTTCACTTTCGAGGCCTGCTCAGGCTTCACACGTGTTACGGCCTGTAGGGTTGCTCAGCCACCCTGGGTGGCCTTTGTCACAAGGCTTCGGCCCGGTCCGGCCCGTCGCCGGCCTAAGCCGCTTGTCAGCTACCAGACTTACCGACAACTATCTGGGTGGGACTTCCACCCACTGGCGATCCGCGCCGTTGGGGCGCACATAACATTCCAGCCTTAAGCGGCTAAGTATGTGTGTTTTCATAGACATTCCCGCGTCGTTCTGTCAATTTTAAGGAATTCTCTTTTGCTTTCCCTCACTTTGGAGTGTGGCCCGTCAACTGACGGGCCGCGCTCCAGACCGCGTCGCGCCAAAGTCCCTCAAAATGCATGGCCCTTTGTACATCGTTCTATGAGGCAGTTTAGGACAACATCTGCCACCTGTTAACCACCTTTCTTTTCAATAGTATTCCAGCTTCAATCGGCTAACAACCTTTGTTTTCATACACATACCCGCTTCGTCCCTGAGCTTCCCACAGCGGTCCTTTGTTTTCATAGACATTCCCGCGTCGTTCGTTCAATTTTGAAGAATTCTCTTTTGCTTCCTCTGGAGCGAGAGACTTCTTGTCTGTGGCGTGGCGAGCTAATTGGTGAGCCTTTCGTCGCGCTTGGCACATTCTCGGAAGTGGCTTGGGGCCGGCGATAGCAATGCACCATAGCGTTCCCTGCAGGTGTGGACCCCTGCATAGCTTCAAGATACAATCGTAGCCTATCCTGTTCCGTTTGTCAAGAGACAAGAAGTCAGAAGGGCAGGTTCCAGGTGCCAGGTGTCAGGTTTCAGGTGGCAGGGGCGAAGGGATTTTAGATTTTGGATTTTGGATTTTGGATTGCCGATTGGATTTGCACGTTTTCGTGATGGTTTGCGCACTTACCCTTCCATTACGCTGCTGGCCGACGCGGAATGATTACCATACCTTTTTGAGATTCTGGAGTGCTTGGAGGTAGTCGTCCCTCTCCAGCCGGGTTTCCACTCCGAACTCCGTCAGGATTGTCATCATCTGTCCCAATGGGAGCCCGGCGAGTTCGGCGGCCTTGCCGAGTGAGGCCTTCCCTTTCTTGTACCTCTCCACGGCAAACAAGATTCTGCCGCGGGTAACCATCTCCCGCACCGCCTTCGAAAGATCACTCCGCCCTTCCTTGGGCGGGTGGCGCAGACATCGTTTTGTGATGTCTGCGACATACGGGGGCTGCTTGACGCTGAGGTACAACCTTCCGCTGCGTCCCCAGCGCCATCGCTACGGCCTCGATCACCCTCATTTCCTGACGACGACTACCTCTTGCCGCGCCCCACTCTTTAACTCGGAGCCGTTCAAGCGGAAGATCATCACCACGCCTGGGGACCTGCCCGCTGAACTGGGGTTCCGGATCAGTCGATTCCTCCAATGATTCGCGGGTGGTGCACACATCATATTTTATGTGCGCGTCCCACGAATACGCGAAAAATCTCAGCAAGTAGCGCGGGCCTGCTTCGCAAGCTCTGCGACTATTCTCACCAGTCACGCCCAAGGGCCGCTCGTACACATCGCGACGAAATCCGCTTTCTGTTGTGGCAGGCGTCAAAGCGACTCAATGATGGCGTCGCGTTCCACGCGCTTATGATTCGCGACCGTGCGCAAAATGGCATTCAGCGTTCCGATGCGAAGGTATTTGTGGGCGGGAACGGCGAGTCGCTGGTGTGAGGGTTCATCCGTCTCCAGCACGACGTGGCTGCCTTCCTGATGGACCACGCGCTAGCCCCACTTGCGGAAAAGGGTCTGGACAAGGTCGTAGCCGCTCAGGTGGCGCGGAATTCTCATGAGTTGGCGAGAACTTCATCGCGGACGAGATGGAGACGGATCGCAGCCGGGGGTTGCGGATGGTCAAAGAAATAAGCTGCCACCGCCTCTTTCACATTCCCACGCAGCTCGTCCCAACTGTCAGCCTGGGTGAAAATGCTTTCCGACAAGCATTCCGCCACCAAGCCGCCATCCGCTTCCTGGGTCACTTCAAAGACGATCTCCGCCATAGGCAAAGCTTACACCATCCGGGGCG
>JBEKUR010000400.1:0-3440 GCA_049514855.1 Terriglobia bacterium | reverse complement strand
CAGGGGCGGTTCCTTCACGCTGCGCTACACTTCGTTTTCGCCGATTGTTTCTCTGGCCGCAGGCATCTTGATTCTGATTTTCCCCAAGCTCCTCAGATATATCGTAGGCTTTTACCTAATCCTGGTTGGGCTGCTTGGGCTCTTGGGTCGCTGACCAGCTCGCAGCAGCGGCTGTTGAAAACCGGCGTACTCCCGGTATCGACGCTCGCGCCTTTCCTCCAGCAGCCAGTGCAATCCCCAACCGCGCGAAGTCGCGTTCCTCTGGCTTGCGCCTCGATCGTAGCAAATTCACGCTCACGAAGAAGTGGCGGTCATAAAGGAACGGGCGCCGCAACCTGGACATGCGATCAATCTACGCGCGATGCAGTGCGGACGCCATAGTGAACCGAACCGGCGAGCGCTGGTCGGCGAAAAGCCGCGCACCTACAAGACAGGTCCGCGCCACGCTTGATGTGGAGTAGTGCTCTTGAGCCGCATACTGCATAGCCGAAAGCGCGGAGCCCTATCTTGTCCGCGTCGGGTCGTTCGGAAGCGCGTTGCTGTGGCCACCTAACCAAAGCTCTTATTTGCTACGTGGCTGGCGCAGAGCGCAGCTCTGCGCTTGAGCGTGCCATATCAGCGCTCATCATGCCCACCCACAAAGGCCGTTTTGCGTGCGGACAGATGCAACTCCTGATCTGCAGGACCTATCGCGGCGGCAAGCTTTTTCAGAGTGATCGGCTCCGCAGGATTTCAGTCTTGTCTGTGAGCCGCAGAGCTGCGCTCTGCGCCAGCCCCGAAAGCCTTTGCAAAGGGGAGATGCGGGGTGGCGGGGCATCCTGCGCGAACACCGAGCCACAGCGCCAGGATCACGGGGCTTTCCAAATGACGTGGCCCGGCATGTCGTTGCCAAGCATGACAATTGAGGCGGCGGAAGTTTGCTGCGTCTGGCCCGTCCTTGGCGTGCGCGTCTTTGGGCTCCCCAAGTCCATCTCAAAGCCTTGCGGATCGTGGAGCATGATGTTCGGCGCGCCCGACAGATCAACGCCCATGCCGATGCTTACCTTGCCTTGCGCGTCGGAAAGCATGATGCTCGACCCGCCCGACGGATCAACGCCCATGTCGATGCTTAGCTTGCCTTGCGCGTCGGAAAGTATGATGCTCGGCCCACCCGACGTAGAGAAGTGCATGTCCGCGCGTGGGTGGCCTTGCGCGTCCAAGACGCCGATGGCTGGCCCATCCGACGGGGAGACGCCCATCATCGCGCGTAGGTGGCCTTCGGCGTCGTATACGTGGATGAACGCTACGCCTGACCCGACGCCCATCGACACGCGGCGGTTTCCCATGCTATCTACCACCTCAAATTCATGGGCCGTGATCTTTTGGGGCACAGGCTGCGCTCCGTAGATGGTAGCTTCGAGCCTTTTCAGTCGCTCGACAAGTTCTGTTTCGCTCATAGCTAATCCCTCCGGGTTGGATTGTTGGCCTTGCGGCAAACAAGCGGGAAGGAGTCTATCACACGAAAGCACGGCTGGCGGGGCATTCTGGGGGGGGTGGTGTCCTAAAATAGCTTGAAAAATTTCAGAACTGCGCAAATTTTTGGCTACTGGAGGTATAATATAGAATTGGGGGATGAATTGCATGTGTGGGCAGCATCCAATACTTGCGGTCACTAGCACATAGGGTGGGTTATAAATATGCATAATATCATGAATACACTATTTCGTGCGGCTCCGACGGTACTACACTCAATCCGAGATATTTTGACAATCCTTTTGAAGTTCGGTTGGGTCCCCGCTTTCCTTTTTGGGTACGATAGACAAAGACAGAGGGTAAGATTGGGGATGTCAGCGGTTATGTTACGAGCTACTCCAACCTTTATTCCAGACTTAAGCCTAAGGATATATAACCATAGGCAGGACCCCATAACTCTTCAGTATGCCGTCTACACCAGCGCAGTGAAGGGAGAAGTTAGGAACCTGCTTCGTCCAAGCCAAGGTGATATTGTCTATGAACCTTCCAAAATAGGCATTTTGCCGCTGCCCGCTTCTAAGGTTGCCCAAGCCACATCAATAAAATTGGTGTTTGACCGTGAAACAAAAAAAGTTAAGAAACGGCAGCTTAAATTTCTTGTACAGGCGGCTAATATACAAATGGGCCATGGGGACCTTCCAAAAGCTGACTACTGATACTGCTTCCCTACAATCCGTCGGCCTTCACAGCAAGCAGAAGTGAGCCACGGTCACTGCTTTTCTGACCGTGGGCTTTTCTCATGCCCGATACCCAATGGCAATCGCACGTAATCAATCTGGATGGGACACGCAGCTACCGTTGCCTTGTCCAAAGCAAAATTGTTGTAACTCGACCACCGCCAGAAGAACCCACGGTCAGAACTGCACTGCGTGGCTAACCGCTAGCCTGAGGGACAGTGGGGCTGTGATAGGTAGAAGAGTAAGCTAACGCAGTGACGATATTCCCTAGAACAGCTTTCGAGGGGGGTCTCGGGGTAATGCTTTCTGCTCTCCTCCGCCTTGCCTAACTTAGCACAAGCTTCTTCAGGGTCCCCCATCATCAGCAACGCCGCACCCAGCCTTGCTCTGCACTCGAAAGCGTCTGGGTTTCTTTCCAGGTAGTCACTTTGCTTTTCTATAAACGCCTCAAGTGGACCTTCATATATGATCCCTGGAAAGTTGAAGAAATTCTGCTGAAACATAATGCGTGACGCTTTGAGTAGCTCCGACCGTTGTTCCTCTTGAAAAGACATGGGTTATCTCCTTAGTTTTCAATTTCAATTACTTGCCGCCAATATGATACTGCGAAAAGAGCGGGCCACGGTCAGCGTTTTTCTGACCGTGCGCTTTTCTCATGCGCGATACCCCAATGGCAATCGCACGTAATCAATCTGGATGGGACACGCCGCTACCGTTGCCTTGTCTAAAGCAAAATTGTTGTAACTCGACCACCGCCAATCCTCCCGCCGCTTCACTAGCCCTTTCTTCACGGGATTTACGTGCATGTACTCCAGACGCTCATTGAATTCCTTCTCGTCGCGCACAAAGCAAGCGAAGCGCGGACCTGTTTTGTAGGTCCGCGGCTTTCTGTTGTCGATTGGGGGCAAACTGACTTTGGCCCGATTTCTGTTCATCATCCAGAATTCGTAATTCACCTTTCAGCATTCCCTCTTCACAATTCTCTCCGCCCATGCGAGTATTTCCCTCCAACTGCCATTACCGAGGTTCAAACCATCGCCAACCCAGAACACCTCCAGATCCTCAAGCAAGGGGCCGACGCTTGGAACAAATGGAGGGCGGAGAATCCAGAGATAATTCCAGACCTCGCTGGCTGGCGCATCTCTGAAACGGTGATGCCGTGTCAAGGGAAATTTGGTTTATTTTTCTTTACCCTTGACAGGTCTCCGCGCACACCTCCAAGATGTCCTCAGCCGGTGAAGCGGAGGCGGG
>JBEKUR010000399.1:0-3470 GCA_049514855.1 Terriglobia bacterium | reverse complement strand
TCATCGGAGGGTGTCACCCCCATTACCACATTCCAGCTCGGGTACAGGTCCGCGGGAAACGGGCCCTGGTTCAACCTGTCCACAATCGCAGGCCCCGCGCCAAAATCGTATTTGTCGAAATTGTGTGGCGGAACATATGCCGCACCCGCGCCCAGCGCACCAGCCTTCAGGAATTCGCGGCGATTAATTGGCATGATAGAGTGGAATACTATTCGAGCGCGCGCTTTCTGCCAACTGGTTTATGAGAAGGCGGAAGCTTATTGGCGCTTACCGTCGATTGCGGGCGGATCACGGCGTACTCCGAATCAATTCACTTGGACGATAAGCGCATTTGCCTGAGATGTCGGTCCCGGACAAGTGAGTTTTAGTACGAACATGGACGGTAATGCGACTACACGCGGCCTGCGACATGGACTACCAGGAAAAGGCTGAGGCTGTCCTACGGGCTGGCCGGAAGCCGATTAAGGTAAGAATTCACGACCCCTGGGCATCCCCGGAAGAGAAGCTCCTGCCGGACCCTGATGAAGAGGAGTTTGATTCATGAGCGTAATCGCATTCCTGGCCCTGGGGGTGCTGTTTGCCCTCCGGGTCTGGAGGCGACTGAGAGGGCACTAGGGTTCAAAGTGTCAGTAGTGTCAGTGGGAAAAACGCTAGAATGGCTCCCCGGGCTAGATTCGAACTAGCAACCCTTCGGTTAACAGCCGAATGCTCTACCATTGAGCTACCGGGGAACGGAATTGGCTATCTCCTCTAATTGTAGCAAATTACGCCGCGTTCTGTTCAAGCGAGACGACCGTTAATTGGGGCACAAAGGGCACGCGGGGCACAACAAAACCGAGTCCGACCCTCTCAGCCCATTCGCGCCGGTACTCGACGTCTTCTTTGAGCTGTTCCGCGTATTTGTCCGTAATGTCCTTACTCGCATGGCCTATCCAGAACTTTTCCAAGTCCCAGGGCACACGATTTCTGCGAAGTACAGACGTGCGGAATCGGCGGAAACAATGGAAGCCCTCGACTCCCAAATGATGGAGCGAGTCTCTGAGGATGTTGCTTTGTCCGAGCGGTAGGCCGCTGTCGGTCTGAAACAGAAAGCCGGATGTCCGATCTCGGGCGAATGCTTTCAGGAATGCCGCGAGAGCCTCCGGAATATCGACGGAGCGTATGGCGTTCTCCGTTTTAGGCTTTTGTTCACGGCCGTTCCAGACGCTCTTGCGAACGTGGATTGTCTTGCAGTCGGATGAAATAGTGGTGTGGCCCTCTGAGTACGGATCGAGTTTTGTCGCAAGTGCCTCCCCGATTCGGAGGCCAGTGCCCGCGAGCAAAGCATACAGTGCCTGGTATCGGCCTGCGGATCCAGCGATTACGTCGGTGACCTGCTTAGAATTCAGCGTCGGTCTGTGTTGCTTTTTCGGATCGACCACCGGCAGGTCAATGTACTCGTGGTTCCACTGTCGCGGAAACATCTGCTTCCCATCGCCGTTGATTGCCGACGCCACAACTTCCTTCAACACGCCGAAAATCTCGACGATTGTCTTCGGCGCCAGATGTGATTCGCTGAGCTTGGCAACAACGTCTTTGGCGGTCCTGTTGTCGATTGAAGCCAGTGGCAGGTCCCCGACAAAAGGATTTAGCCATTTCTTCAGGTAGCTTCGGTATCCGGCTGCTGTTGCGGGAACAATGGGGCTACGCTTTTTCGTTTGAATGTGAATGATCCACCATGCCGCTTGCTGACGGAATGTAGTGCCGAGACCGAAGGCTTCGCATTTCTCGAAATGCTCGACGGTATCGGCCCCGCTTGCGGCAACGATTTCCTTTGCCCTCCTTTTGATTTGTGGTCTGGTAAGCAAGCCGGGACCGGATATGGGGCAGATGCGTTCACGCCTTTGCATACGCTTCTCCTGCCCCGGAACATCTATCCGATACCTGACAGTCCACCATCCCCGGTGAATTACAGGTTGAGATGATTGTCCAGAACGACGAGCCATACACTTGCCTCTCTTTTTGGCCCTTAGTTCTGGCGTCGTGTTTGAGCATGAAAGAAGCATATCCAAAGCACCGCCGCGGCTTCAACCGTGACTTGCCGCCTTGCTTTCAATCCGGCCTGCAAAAAGGGCCGAGGTCCCAGTTGCAAGAGGCTGCAGTCTGAATCACTCCTCTCTCTGGTGGATCAACCAACACCGGGGAAAATTGATCATTCACCACCGAGGACTAATCCTCGATATGGCTCAAGGCATTTAGCCTTATGTAATCGGGTTCAAGTCACTCTGGGTTCGTTCGCCCGATTTGACCGGTTCTTGGTCCATCGTGCTCCCGCGTCCGCTCTCACCCTGCAGTTCGGCTTGTGCCTTCGTGACGGTGAGCCGTGCATAGTAAACGGGATCGCTTTTGTGAGTGCTCCGAAAATCAGCGATCCTCCGGATGATTTCCTCGGGATCGTCACCCCTGGCGAGGGCGCGTTTCGCATAGGCCCAGTCATGTTCCGACTGACTCATCTGCCGTGGCCCAGTCGAGGGTAATGTCGGCGTCTGGCGGTGCGGCCTGAAGTCGGTTTCGATGAGCTCGGTTCGGAGCCGGAAGTCCTGGGGATGATAGACACGGTCCGTATGCTTTACCGCCTGCACGAGAAACTCCACTTCGTATTTCCGGTTCAGGAAGCCCGGAAGGCGCAATACGCGGGTCGAGTCGGTTGCCGCGGGATCGCCCCCGAACTTACGCACCATGGCCCGCTGCAGAGACTCCGCTTGATCTTGTGAGATATTCTCGAGCCGCCAGACCACCTGAAACTTATCCGGCGACGTGGTGATCGTGTAGTTCCGGGGAGGCACGAGATTCGACTGTTGAATCTTGCCGAGAGCTGCCGGGCCATCGTGGTCGATGTCCATATAAAGGTGCCGAATGGTTTCGATGTCCTCCTTGGTCCGTGTGCGAGCTTCGGGTTTTAAGGAGTTCATTCCGATGTAGATGTCGGAGGATTCTTTCTCATTCTTGTAGCGAAGCCAATCCTGAAAGGAAGGCTCGGCGATCTTGGCAGAAGTTGTGATGCGTTGAACCGTTTCGCCCCGGCTACGGTTGCGCACCAGGACAGCGAGACGGTCTGACCGTTGAAAGTTCGTGAGGACATATTCGGTGGTGGAGATGTTCTTGTTGTTCTCTTTGTCTCCCTGGGTCATGCGTGAGCCTCCTGTCTTTGGTAGATTGCGCGGTAGTCGAAGAGATCGGCGTCAGGGTCGTAATTGTTGATTTCGAGGACCTCGGAGATATAGCGGCGCCCCGGCCGACGCTCAATCTGAATCACGACATGGAGGGAGTCGCCGATGTTGCTCTTGATGGCGCGGTACGGCAACTCGACGCCGCTTTGCAGGACACAGCTCGTGAAGCGGGCGAGACCTTGTCTGGCAGAGTTGGCGTGAATGGTGGACAGTGTCCCCGCGTGACCCGTATTGAGAAGTTGCAGAAGATCGAACGCCTCG
>JBEKUR010000398.1:0-3516 GCA_049514855.1 Terriglobia bacterium | reverse complement strand
CGGACGTATACGACGGCGGCCAGTGTCCTACCGTGTAGGAGTGCATCGAAAGGCCATTGATGTCCCAACTCCACGAGTGATGCTGATAGGCCTTCATGATGGCCTCCGTCCAGTCAGTCCACCGAGGCCCATCGCCGCCGGGGCCGACGGCGATCTTCAGCATCTGCTGCTTGTCCTGCTGTTCCGGATTGAAGTTGCGGACAAAGCGGCTGTAGATCTTCATCTGGCTCAGATAGTAGTCGGGTGTCATGTTGCCGCCGCAGTCCCAGCTTTCGTTACCGATGCCGAGAAGGGCGACCTTATAGGGAGCAGGATGGCCATTGGCGGCGCGCTCCTTCGCCAGAGTCGTCGGTTGCGCGGTGGTCATGTATTCCAGCCATTCGGCCGCCTCCTGGGGAGTGCCGGAGCCGACATTCACCGAGATGTACGCCTCAGCGCCGATCTGATCCAGAAAGTCCAGGAACTCGTGTGTCCCAAACGTGTTCGGCTCGGTCACGCCGCCCCAATTGGGATTGAGGGATACTACCCGCTGATCGGCTGGGCCGATGCCTTTACGCCAGTGATATTCGTCGGCAAAACAGCCGCCTGGCCAGCGAACATTCGGCACCTTCAACGCTTTAAGCGCAGTAACGACATCGGTGCGGATCCCGCGAGTATTGGGGATTTTGGAATCTGGACCGACCCAGATGCCCTCATAAACGCCGTGTCCAAGGTGCTCGGCGAACTGGCCGAAAATATTGCGGTCGATCTTCGCGCCGGCCTTGGACACATCTACGGACAATTCAACTTTCTGCGCGTCAGCAAAAGGCGCGGTCGCGCCTATCGCCATCAGAGTGAAACCGAAAAGAAGCGCGCGGATGACGGATGCGCCCGTGTGAGTCAGAACCATGAACGGCAGGACAAAATGACGACTGAGACTTGAGCTTCTTGTGGACGAGAAAAACATTCTTGTTCTCCATAACTGGCCGACGCCTGGCTTGAGCGGTAGAGGGAGGCTGCTGGGCCTCGTGGTCGCAATTACTTTAAAGGAATCGTCTGCTGAATGGTGCCATAATTGTTGCCGATTGTATACATAATCCGCATTGATCCTCTCGGATATGTCGGCCGCGGCGTCAGGAGGAATCCACTCGCTCGACGCACTGCAAGGTGTGGCCGCTCAGATGGTTCTGGCACTTTTGGGGATTCGGCATGAAAAGTCGGCTTCCCGCCCCGTGACTACATCTGAGGTCGACAGCAGAGCACGGCGTGACAGGGTGAGACAACCAAACGGAGCGGGGTTTGCGGAGCGGTCGAGAATGATTATGATAGTCAACATCGCGAGGACCGTACCACCTCTAGGAGGATGACAAATGGCCGCGGGAGATCCTCAACGAGTATGGTTTCCGGAGATGCTCGCAAGACTTCGAAGCGAGTGGAAGCCCCAGATGTCATTCCCGGCGTTAATCGAGTTGCGCGATAGGCTGGACGCGATGCTGCAGCAGATTCGGTCCAAGCGGCATATTGTGTCGCCTGTCTTGCGCTGCCCCAAGTGCGGGACAACCGGACCTTCGGCTGAACCTCACGTAGGCGTTCGGGCGCTCATCCTCGCGTTAGGCAGATTCGGTATCACTTCGCAAAAGGAAACAAAGAGAATCGAGAGAGACTGGGCGAGGTACAGGGTTCAGAACCGGCTTGATCTTTACGGGCAAGCTTCCGCCACGGTCGCCGAAGGTCATTCGGAACAATCTAAAATGGTCGGGTGTGTCCACGTCGGCTCTACGCCGCGTCAAAACACTGAGCTCTTTTCCGGAAAAAGCCCTATTTCGAATCCTTCCGAGTAGTTTCAGACTCGCATCAGTAACCTGGAATCAGCTTTCTCCGCGCTTTGGAGGGCTTCAGCCTTGTCAGCGGCTGGCCCTTGCCAGACCATCCATTCATGGGCTCCCGGCCGGTCTTGGGCAGCCGGGCCCGAGACGGCTTCGATATCGCCGTTGACCAGCGCAATGACTTTCCAGTTGGCCATGTGGTTGTCAATGTTCCGATCCCCTTACATTATCACGCTCTTCTCAAGTACGAGAATGTTCCCGCTCCTGAGGCTGTGGCAGGTCTCTGGAAGTCAAGGGCAGGAGACGCAAAGGTCGAGGCGTACAATTGTGGTTGTGGCGCAGCCTATTACATTGCAAAGATGTTTCCGTACGAGGATACGAAGTACGATATGGGGGGCTTGGAGCACTTCGCTCGCTCGCAGGAGTGTCACTGTCCCGCGGTCCAGTGAATGACTGAACCGAACTGGATAATATTGGACCTGCATCCTAGATGCAGGGGAGCTTCATCGGGGCAGGGAGAGAGACTTAATTCCGCCGAATGTGGGTCGCTTGCCGTTGCTTCCAGGCTTGGCCGGGGCATCAGGGGACTTCGGATCAAGAGGTGCCGCTCGCGAAAATGGCGCTGGGCGCGGCGTCCCCATCCCCGCACGAAGTAATAGTTGAGCGTGCCGCCCATGGCGGATCCCAGCACTGGTACCAGGCGGCAGAGCCCATTCTCCGCGATCTCGCCGCCAGTCTGCACGGCGATACGCTCCACGATGCGCGGCACGAACCGTTCGATCACCTGCTTGCGAACTAGGTCCTTGCCCATATCCACGCCTGCGGCGCTCGCCACCGCCAGCCACAGATCGGCCATGTCGTCTTCGCTAGCATACTCAAAGCCGTGCACCAAGCTCAGCTTCTGGATCATGCGCCAGGTGATGCCGCCCAGGAGGCCAACATCGGGAAGAATGGAAAGCACACCACCTACGCCCGCCCCCGCGCCCTCCAACATAGCCATCTTCATCGAGGCGCGAATGGTCTTCTCGGCAAGGTAATCCACCACCGGCAACGGCACCTTATTCATCTCCCGGAAGGATGTGACGTGCAGACCGTAAGCGCGGCGAAGGTGCTTCAGATATTTGTCGGGATTTACGCCCACACCGCGATAGGCACGGAGCAGGCCTGTCTTCATGGCCTGCTCGGCTCTACGACGAATCCAGGATGAACCTCGGGGCGCCATGTTGGATTCGATGCCCGCCTTGTCGAATAGGATGCAGAAGCGACGTCCGTCCCGGTCAGAGGCGGCAAGACCACCATGTCGATTACTCTAGGCGGCCAAAGTCGAAACGGTCTTGTGCGTCCCGTCGCAGTACGGCGCATTCTTGGTATGCTTGCACTGGCAGAGCCTCAACGACATTTCCATAAGTTGACGGATTAGAAGGGGGTGCTGGTGTTCCGGGAACGTCAACAACTCAGCTTCGGGAGTCCTGCCGTTCCTTGCAGTCCCTGCACCACCGAGTCCAGGGCACCGCTTCCAGGCGCGCCTTGCTGATCGGCTGCCCGCATTCTGCGCAAATGCCAAATTTCTCGTGCCGGATCCGAGCCAAGGCATCCTCAATGGCACGCAAGAGCTTGCCGTCTGTCTGATGCAACCGGATTTGCGTGGCGGCGTCGGTTTCGCTGGTGGCCATGTCGGCCTGGTCCCCGCGAAGCTCACCTGCGATGGAGA
>JBEKUR010000397.1:0-3536 GCA_049514855.1 Terriglobia bacterium | reverse complement strand
TGCACCGGCCCAAGCGATGGCAGATTGGGTTTATTCGCCAGTTCATGATCATCGTCGGTCCCATCAGCTCGATCTACGATTTCCTCACTTTCGGGGTACTGCTTTGGGTGTTCCACGCTTCCACGAATGCGCCGCTCTTCCGTACAGGATGGTTCGTGGAATCCCTGGCAACACAGACGCTCGTGGTGTTCGTGATCCGGACGGCAGGCAATCCTCTCAAGAGCCGTCCCAGCCTGCCGTTGGTAACCAGCGTGTTAGCTGTCGTCGCTACCGCCACTGTCCTGCCGTACACACCACTCGCGAGCTTGCTGGGGTTTACCCCGCTACCGCTGTCGTTGTTGGGCGCGATTGCGCTTCTTGCCGTGACCTACCTCTTCCTGGTGCAGGCTGTGAAGTCCTGGTTCTACCGCCGGCACGGGCTGCTTTGATAGGACTCGGTGCCCCTGTCCGGTTTCGCCGGCAGTACGGCGTTTATAACCTCCTAATCGAGGATTCACACATAGGCCGGCGGCACTACAAGACGATATACTGGTAGCGTTGCGTCGTAGATTCCCCTCTAGTGAAATCCGTCGCAATGCCTGGAAGCTTAGACCCAGTGGTGATGGAAGGACGGAGAATGGAAGCAGGCATCCTCATAGGCTACTTCGCAAAACGAGATGAAGCTCGCCGAGCCCTCAGGAAGTTGCAGAGGAAAGGTTTCCGCCGCGCCGCATTGGTGAGCAAGACCGCGGATGGAGATGTGCGTACATTGGACCCCTTCCTTTGGCGCCGGGCTTTCGGTGCGACCCTGGCTTTCATCCTCTTCGGGGTCCTCGCCGGAGTTGCATTCATAGGCCTTCATTGGCCGCAGCCGATTCTGAGCGAAGTCCTTCCTGCCCTGATTTCGATCCTTGTGGGTGGAATCATCGGAGCCCTCTTCGCCGGGGTGTGGATACGACGATCGAAGTACGGCGTGGAACGAAGGCTGCTCGAGGATCACAAACGTTGGTTGGTGTCCGAGGAGGCCGTCCTGATCCTCCAGGTGCCGATTGAAACACTGCGGTTCCCAGCGGCGGTGCTCCGAGAAAGCGGCGACATCCCGCCCGCGGTCTTCGTCCTGCATCCGAAGCGCGAGAATCCGATTGGAGAGGTGCGAAGCCCTGGGGCAGCGCTCTCTCCGGCGCAGATCCAGGAGCGTGCCCAGCGCCTGGCCTTGGACCACGAAATGGACCCAAAGCCGCGGCGGAACACCGCACTGCTCGAGCGGCTCGAACTGGCCCGTCAATGGGCCCATCAGGTTTGCTCGGATCTCATCGAAGCAAGTCGACTGGAACAGGGTCCGCTTCCGACCGCCGAGTGGCTCCTCGATAATGAGTACGTCATCGAGAGCACCGCCCGCGACGTTCAGGTGAACCTTCCCGGGCGTTATTACCAGGAGCTGCCGGCGCTCGCGAGTGAGCCCTACCGGGGCCTGCCGCGCATCTACGGCTTGGCGAGGGAACTCGTCTATCATACGGACTTGCGTCTAGACCGGGAGAACATCCTGGCGTTTATTAAGGCCTATCAATCTGTACGCACGCTGACGATCGGCGAACTCTGGGCTGTCCCCCAGATGCTGCGCATCGCGTTGATTGAGAGCATCCAGGACCTCGCCGCCAGCGCTCTGACCGAGTTGCGGGAACGTGAGATCGCCGACTTCTGGGCGAACAGGCTCATTGCGGCCAACCGGCGAGATCCCAACCAGCTCTTCTCTATCCTGGCAGAACTTGCTAAGAACCAACCCAGCCCAAGCCCCTATTTCGCTTCTCAACTGGTCGATCATCTCTACGACGAAGAAGCCGCGTTAGCGCCGGTCCTGAACTGGCTGGAGCGCACCTACCACAAGCCCCTGAGCGAGCTCAGCCTGCGTGAGCAAAACCGCCAGACGAAGGATCTGCTATCGATTGGGAATGCGTTTACCAGCTTGCGACAGCTCGCCCTGTTGGATTGGAGAGGGCTCTTCGAGCAGCTCAGCCGCGTGGAGTGGTGGCTTCGGCTGGATCCATCCGGTGTCTATCCCAAGATGGATTTCGACACGCGCGATCGGTATCGCCGTGCGATTGAAGAGCTCGCGCGTCGGTCCGGTCAGGCGGAAGACCAGGTCGCCCAACACGCCATCGAGCTAGCCGCGCAAGCCGCACGTGAAGCGACGAAAGATGACCGGTGGATCCACGTCGGGACCTATCTGATTGGTGAAGGAAGGCGCGAGCTTGCGCGGCTCATACACTGCCCTGAGGGTCCACGTTTCCGCGCCCTGCAGTGGGTATACCGCCATCATTCTGCAGTGTACTTTCTTGGGCTCAGCTTCTTCTTCGCTGTATTCATCTCCCCGATCGTCCTGCTTGGTCGGCGCGGGCAGACGCCCGGGATCCGGCTTGTGATCGCCCTCCTTTTGCTGCTCCCCGTCAGCCAACTCGCGCTCGAGGTTTTGAATTACCTCGTCATGCGGCTACTTCCACCCCGAGCCCTTCCCAAGATGGATTTCCAGGTTTCGGGCATTCCTGACGCATTTCGAACCTTGGTCGTTGTGCCCGTGCTGCTGAGGGACGCGGAGACGATCCGGGCGGAGGTGGAGAAGTTAGAAATCCGGTACCTGGCCAACAAAGAAGGCAATCTGCTCTTCAGCCTCTTTACGGACTATACCGATTCGGATGAGGCGCATCGTGAGGACGACGAAAGACTGCTCCAGACTGTGACCGAAAGCCTCGAAGCTCTCAACCACCGGTATGGTGGTGAGCGTTTCTTCCTTTTCCATCGGGACCGCAGGTGGAGTGAGTCCGAGCAGAAATTTATCGGTTGGGAACGCAAACGCGGGAAGATAGAAGAACTCAATCGGCTGATCGATGGAACGCGACCTGAAGATGCCGCTCGTTTGGTATATGTCGGCGACCCCGATCATCTGTCCAATGTGAGGTTCGTCATCACATTAGACAGCGACACACAACTGCCTCTTGGCACTGCCCGCAGGATGATCGAGACCCTGGCACATCCCCTAAACCGGCCGCGCTTCGATGCCTCAGGCAGGATCCTGGCCGGCTCCTACACAATCATCCAGCCGCGCGTGAGCCCTTCCCTGCCGAGCACGAGCGCCTCGCCTTTCAGCCGACTCTTTGCAGACGCGGTCGGAATTGACCCATATACCAAGGCGGTTTCCGATGTCAATCAGGATCTCGCCGGTGAAGGCTCCTACCATGGCAAAGGCATCTATGATGTGCGCGCCTTCAGTCGAGTGTTGTCTGGGAGGTTTCCTGAAGAGTGGTTGCTGAGCCATGACTTGATTGAAGGCGCTCACGTCCGAGTGGGCCTGGCCAGTGATATTGAGCTCTATGATGAGTTCCCGCAGGATTACCTGAGCTACACCCGCCGGCAACATCGTTGGATTCGTGGTGATTGGCAAATCGCGGATTGGGTCTTATCGCGTGTTCTCCAACCTGGAGGACGGCGAGGGCCAAACCAGCTCTCATGGTTCAGCCGTTGGAAGGTCTTCGACAACTTGCGCCGGAGCCTGCTGCCCGTAG
>JBEKUR010000396.1:0-3546 GCA_049514855.1 Terriglobia bacterium | reverse complement strand
AGGACACGAAGGTTGTCTTCAAGATCAAAGCCTCCGGCAAGACCGATGATAAAGGTTTTGCGGAAGTCTCTGCCGAGACTTACAAGGAGGTGGCGCGCCAGCTTCAGGAGAAGTTCAAATTCCAGGCCGTTGCCATCACCTTGCGAGAGAACCCGCTGGTTTGGCGGAACACCTGGACGGCCATTGCCTACCACGATGGGCAATACTTTGACGATGTAAAGTACGAACTCGAAATCGTGGACCGCCTGGGCGGAGGCGATTCCTTCAGTGCCGGCTTCATCTACGGCTATTTAACGAAGAAGTCTTATGCGGACGCCGTCCGTTACGGAAATGCGTTCAGCGCCCTGAAGCATTCTGTACCCGGGGACTTCAATTGGGCAACGCTCCAGGAAGTGGAGAATCTGCTCAGGGGCGCCAGCCTGAGAGTAGCAAGGTGAGAGAGGCAGTGGCGAGTGACGAGTGACAAGTGACGAGAAAGGCGCCGGACGTCAGCACTCAGTCATCGGCAACGTTTTGGTCTGCTGAAAGCTGACTGCTGATAGCTGATGACTTGTTTGGCTCATCACTTGTCACTCGTCACTTGTCACTGCTCTCCTGGAAGGAGAAAGCAATGTCCTGGACAAGAGCAGAGGCTCTGGCACTTATTCGTGAGGTTGGACTTATTCCCATCGTTCGCGCGCCTTCACCCGACGACGCCCTGCATGCCGCGGAAGCCATTATAGAAGGAGGGATAGGAATTGCCGAGATCACCATGACAGTTCCCAACGCCATTCACGTCATGGAACGCGTGGTGGAGAAATTCGGGGATAAGGTGCTGCTCGGCGCGGGAACGATCCTCGATCCTGAAAGCTGCCGGGCAGCTCTGCTGGCAGGCGCGGAGTTCATCGTCACACCCTCCCTCAATCCCCGGGTCATCGAAGTGGCGCGCCGGTATAGCAAGGCGTGTTTCCCTGGCGCCCTCACGCCGACCGAAGTCGTTTCGGCATGGCAGTCAGGCGCGGACATGGTGAAAATATTCCCTTGTGGACCCGTGGGCGGGCCCAGTTACATCAAGGCACTGAAAGGCCCCTTCCCGCAGATCGATTTCGTCCCCACGGGCGGAGTCAATCTTGAAAACACACCGGAGTTCATCAAGGCTGGGGCAGCGGCAGTGGCGGTGGGCGGAGAACTAGTGAACGTGAAAGTCCTGAAGGAAGGCAAGCTGGATGTGGTGGTTGCCAATGCCCGAAAGTTCATCGAAGCTGTCCGCTGCGCAAGGGCATCGCTCGGTCAATAGCAAGGCATGAGGACTGAATGACGAGAGAGCAGCGGCTCGAGGCCATCCGACACCGGCCGGGGGTTTCGGTACTCATCGTGGGAGGCGGGATTAATGGTGTTGGCCTGTTTCGTGAATTGGCTCTACAGGGAGTGGACGCGCTTCTGGTGGAAAAATCCGATTTCTGTGCCGGCGCCAGTTCTGCCTCGACACGTATCATCCACGGTGGGCTGCGGTATCTCGAAAATGGTGAATTCCGCTTGGTCAAGGAAGCTTTGCGGGAGCGCAACCGGCTGCTCAAAAACGCTCCGCATTATGTGAGGCCACTGGCCACCACCATTCCGGTCTTCAGTTGGGCAGATGGCCTGTTTTCGGCGCTGGGAAAGTTCCTGGGCTTCAGGGTGCGGCCCAGCGATCGAGGAGCTTTGCTGTTCAAAATTGGATTGTCCTTGTACGACCTCCTCGCAGGAAATCAAGCGGTTTTACCCACTCACCAGTTCAAGTCTCGTCATGTTTCCCTGGCCGCGCGCCCTCAGCTCCACCCGGAGATCGTTTGCACGGCAATCTACTACGATGCCTGGATCAGCTATCCCGAACGGCTCTGCCTGGAACTCGTTCTGGATGCAGAGAGCCAATGTTCAGGCGCGTACGCTTTGAATTATGCACGCCCCAAAGGCGCGAAGGGAGATACGGTTGTCCTGGAAGATGAGATTTCTGGCCGGACACTCGAAATCAAGCCCAGGATCGTGGTCAATGCCAGTGGGGCCTGGATCGATTTCACCAATCGCGCCCTGGAGCGGCAGACTCAGTATATCGGCGGCACCAAAGGCTCGCACATCGTGCTCGAGCATTCCGAACTGCTGGCCGCGACCCAAGGACAGATGCTCTATTTTGCCAATGCGGACGGGCGTATCTGCATCTTTTATCCCTTTTATGGGAAAGTGATTGCGGGTTCCACAGACATACCTGTTACGGACCCCGAAACGGCGTTTTGTGAGGAAGATGAGGTGGACTACATCCTGGAGTCCATGCGCCAGGTTTTCCCCGCCCTCCCGCGTCTGCGGGACCGGTCCAACATTGTTTACCGATTCTGTGGAGTCCGCCCACTGCCCCGCAGTGATTCCTCCACTCCGGGAGAGATCAGCCGAGATCATAGCTGCGCGGTTATCCCGGCGGGGGATGGAATCAACTTTCCGGTTTATTCCCTGATCGGCGGGAAGTGGACCACCTTCCGTGCCTTTGGCGAGCAGGTGGCGGACAAGATTCTCAACCACCTGGCAAGGCCACGCCTGGCCAGTTCCGCCGATTTGCCCATTGGCGGCGGCAAGGGCTACCCGCAAACGGCGGCAGAGAAGAGTGCATGGTTGGCTTCCCTTGAGCGCAAGACTCGGCTACCAGTCGGGCGTTTGACGGCCTTGCTTGACCGGTATGGGACTCGCGCGGAAGGCCTGGCGCAATTCATCAGTGCTGCGCCTGACCAGCCTCTGCGTTCGTTGCCCGAATACAGCCGGCGCGAAATTCAATTCATGGCGTCGCAGGAGAGCATCGTGCACCTGGATGACCTCATCTTGAGACGGACAATCATGGCTCTCTTGGGCCAGTTGAGCCTTGATCTGTTAGAGGAGCTGGCTGTCGTGCTGGCGCCGGTGCTGGAATGGTCGCAGGAAAGAACCCAGCAGGAAATCGAGCGCACGGTAAAACTCTTGCGCGAAGCCCACGGCGTAGAATTGCAGTGACGAGTGACCAGTGACAAGTGACGAGTGAGAGGGTGGGGAATAATCTATTCATTATTGCTCCGCCTTGGGCGCGGCTTTTCAATGACTCAATGAATCAATCACTCAATTCCCTCACCCCATCACCAAGCCGCCATTCACGTTGATGACCGCGCCGGTAATGTAACTGGCTTCTTCCGAGGCCAGGAACGCTATGGTTGCAGCCACTTCTTCGGGCCGGCCGAAACGCCGCATGGGAGTCTGGCTGATCCATTCCTGCTCGCGTCCTGCCATACGCTCGAGGAGTAAATCCGTAAGGATACGCCCCGGGGCCACCACGTTTGCCGTGATTCCGTAAGGCCCCAGCTCCTTCGTCAAGGAAAAGGTGAAACCTAGAAGTCCCGATTTCGCTGCGGAGTAGTGGGCATGATTGTTCGACCCGGTGTAAGCCACCTGTGACGAGACATTGATGATCCGTCCCCAGCGGCGTTCTTTCATCGACGGGATGCACTCACGCGCGTATCGGAAAGATGCCGTTAAGTTAATAGCCAGAGCTTGTTCCCAATCTTCATCTTTCAT
>JBEKUR010000395.1:0-3555 GCA_049514855.1 Terriglobia bacterium | reverse complement strand
TGATGTGGTGCTCCTCGCTCCGGCTTGTTCGAGCTTTGATCAGTTCCAGGATTATGAGCATCGTGGCCGCGTGTTTAAGGAGGTGGTAGAGCGGCTGGCGCAAGATATTGAATCAGGATCGGTGGAATGGAAATGGAAGCCTGAAAGTCAAGGGGAGACTGGGGCGCCTGGGAGTTTGGCCTTGGCCGCCACACCTCCGCAAGTGTCGCAGGTTTGGTCGCAGGAAGCTTCACTGGAACCCCTTCCAGACAAGGCTGCCGAGTCGGGGGATTTCATTAAGGAAACTGCGAGCGTTGGGTTAGATGTCTCCGGACAGTTTCAGGCTGAATCACTCGCGGGTTCATCCGAAGAGAGGCCCGAGGCGAGTCCCGAACCTCCGGCAGAGACATTAGCACCCGAAGTTGAAGAGGTGCTCAATCAAGTTGCCGAGGCTGTCGATGGGGAGTCGAAGCGCTGCGTAACCACCGGTTCCGCAACCGAAAACCGGCCCCATGAGCCGAGCCTCGTTTACGAAATCAGTGCCGAAGAACTTCCCCCGGCAGAAATTGAGCCGGCACAGGATCACTCTGCAGAACCCGAAACAAGTCAACCCCAAGCGCCCTGTACACCTGAAAGGGCGGACGACGTTCAGTTGCCGTACGAGGCGAGAGCAGATGAAAAAGGTGTTGCTGCCAGCGGATCAGCGAGCCCCGATTTCGCTGAAGACGCCTCGAAAGCTGAATCCAAAGCTTCGGAACGTCGTCCGATGATAGCGGATGGGAGAGAGCCGAAGTCGCCGGCCCCCGATTCGGCGCCTCAGCCCCGACTACCCGGAATGGATTAACAGAGCATGGCAAGGCGACTTCAATCCGACAAAATTCTGTTCGGCACCGTCGTGGCATTAACGCTTTTCGGAGCCCTCATGGTCTTCAGCGCCTCGGCGGTGGTGGCCACCGAGAGGTTTGGCAGTAGCAGTTACTTTCTAGTTCGCCAGTTGGCATGGGCTGGGGCGGGGCTTGTTGCCCTGGTCGTGATGATGTATTTGGACTACCGTCGCCTCGCCAGCCCGGTGGTGGTTTTTCCGGCGTTGGCCTTGCAGTGGATGCTGTTGGTGGGTGTTTTATTTGCAGACCGCAGCCACAACACCCGCCGCTGGCTGCATTTGGGATCTGCCGGCTTGCAGCCTTCCGAATTTTCCAAGATCATCCTGGTCGTATTCCTTGCCTATTTCCTTGAGCAGCGGCAGGGCGCGGTAAACGACGTGAAGCATACCCTGCTTCCTGTCGGCCTGGTCAGCGGGGCGAGTATGGCGCTGGTGATGGCGGAGCCGGACTTCGGAACCGCGCTGGCCATCGCCATGATCGTCGCAGCAATGTTATTCACGGCAGGGGTTCGCCTGAAGTATTTCGCGGGCGTGGCCCTGGGGGCGGCTCCTGTGGTCTGCTGGCTGGTCTTCCATTCCACTTACCGCCACAACCGTGTGCTGGCGTTCCTGAATCCTTATGCCGACCCTCTCGGAAAAGGGTTTCAGATCATTCAGTCCTTTATTGCAGTCGGCACGGGGGGGATTACTGGAGTGGGGTTGATGGAGGGGAAACAGAAGCTCTTCTATCTTCCAGAGCCCCAGACCGACTTCATTTTTGCAGTGGTGAGTGAGGAGTTGGGCTTCATCGGGGCGATCGTGCTTGTAGGGGCTTTTGGAGTCATCCTCTGGCGCGGGTGGCGGGCAAGTGCCGCTTGTACGTGCGAGTTTGGCCGGTTGTTGGCCATTGGCCTGACGGTCATGGTGGTCGGACAAGCTCTTGTGAACATGAGCGTGGTGCTCGGCCTGCTCCCTACCAAGGGTATACCGTTGCCGCTAATAAGTTACGGTGGGTCGTCACTTTTCGTAACGCTGGCTGCGGTGGGCATCCTTCTCAACATTTCACAAGAGGAAGGGTAGGCTGGTAGTGGGTCAATTTGATGCTGTAGCGGCGAGTTTATCTCGCCAAATGGCGGCGTAAAGCCGCCTCTACTTCCGGTAGGCTGGGGGGCATGGCGCTGGTCGTCAAGGCCGTCGAGACTCAAGGCGGGAAATGCAGCGTGGAATCGTCGGGCCACGAGCTTGGCGTCCCCCTGAGTTTTGAGCAGCTCAAGTCTCGTTTGCGATTTCTGATGGTCGGCGGGGGAACGGGAGGTCACATCTTTCCGGCACTGGCTGTGGCGGAGGAACTGCGTGCTCGCGGAGCGCGCCCTGAGCACTCCGGAACGAAATACCTTATCGAGTTTCTCGGCACGAAGAGGCCCCTGGAAGCCCGTTTAATTCCGGGAGCCGGTTTTCCACTGCGTACCATCAACGCAGCGGGGCTTAAGGGTATGAGTGGGTTTCGCGGCGTGCGAAACTTGATGCTGCTTCCCCGAACGGCGGTGGCAACGGCTATGGTGTTGCGCGATTTTCAGCCCCACGTGGTAGTCGGTGTCGGCGGGTATTTGGCGGGCCCTGTGATGGTGGAAGCTGCCCTCCTGGATATTCCGACTCTGCTGATTGAGCCCAATGCATTGCCAGGTTTTACAAACCGCGCCCTGGCCCCGGTTGTCCGTTTGGCTGCCGTCAGCTTCGAGCAGGCAGCGCGCTTCTACGGCGAGAAGGCTCGCGTCACGGGCCTTCCGCTTCGGGCGGCGTTCCACAGGATCCCGTCGAAAAGACACGAAGCGCCCTTCACGATCCTGATCGTGGGTGGTAGTCAGGGGTCGAAAGCCATCAACGAGCTAATGACCCAATGTGCTCCGCTCTTGAGGCGTGAATCGGGATGGCTCAAGGTGGTCCACCAAACGGGGGAAAGGGACTATAATGCAATGCGTGAGGCTTTTCTGGAACATGGCGTAACTGCCCACGTCCAGGCTTTCATCGAGGACATGCCAGGGGCATTGGCGCAGGCCGATCTGGTGGTTTCGCGAGCCGGCGCAACCGCGGTCGCTGAATTGGCCGCAGCGGGGCGGGCTGCGCTCCTGATACCATTTCCGGCTGCCACGGACCAGCACCAACTGGCAAATGCCCGGGCTTTGGAACGCGCCGGCGCAGCCCGCGTGATTCTTCAGGCGGAGCTGGCGCCGGAGCGACTGATGGGAGAAATCCATGAGCTGCTCAGTGACCCCCTGAGGCTGATTCGGATGGAGCGGGCCGCGAAGAGTCTTGCGCGTCCAGAGGCGGCGGCGCATATCGCTGACTTGGTCGAGGAAATGGTTGTTCACCCATGCTAGGCAAGATTCGGAGAATACACTTCGTAGGCATCGGCGGCATCGGCATGAGCGGCATCGCCGAGGTTTTACTCAACCTGGGGTTTAGCGTTTCAGGGTCTGACCTCAAGGCGACACCCGTCACGGAGCGGCTGGCAACGCTGGGAGCGCGAGTTTTCGAAGGCCACGCTGCGAGCAATCTCCGGGATGCCCAAGTGGTGGTAATTTCTTCTGCGATTCCACCTGATAACCTCGAGGTGCAGGAGGCCCAACGTCTGCAAATCCCCGTTATTCCCCGGGCCGAAATGCTCGCCGAGTTGATGCGCTTGAAATTCTGCGTGGCGGTGGCCGGGGCGCACG
>JBEKUR010000394.1:0-3596 GCA_049514855.1 Terriglobia bacterium | reverse complement strand
CCATGCATCCGAGCTAAGAGCCGTATGCGCTAATCAGCGCCCGTACGGATCCGTGCGGGGGGTGCCGGGTAACCGGTATCCCTACCGCGACCGCTCCCTGGAGTCCGAGCCGGGGATGTCGATGCAGTTGCGCGGCGTGTCTTGGCGGGCCATGGCTTGGCCCGCTTCTTTACCCACAGCACGGGACACGGCGTAGGAATGGATACTCACGAGATGCCCCGGCTGGCCCGTGGTGAAAAGGCCCGGCTTCAAACCGGCCATGTGGTGACAGTTGAGCCTGGGGTTTACTTGCAAGGCTTGGGAGGAATCCGCGTCGAGGATACCATCTTAGTGGGGCCTGCTGGCCCGGAAGTGCTGACCCCCACCCGCAAAGATCAGTGGGTGGTGGAATAGCAGTCGGAGAGTGAAGCAGATGGCCGGGAAGAAACCATCCCGCAGCGTCGAAGGAACCGAGAAAGTCTGGGGACTCGAGGAAATCGAACAGCTCATCGACGTCCTGATCGATCGTCAGGTGACTGAATTCGAGATGGAACAGAACGGCGCGAAGATTCGCGTCAAGCGCGGAAACTACCCAGTTTCGAATCCGGTGGCCCCTGAAGCTTGCCTGTCTGTTCCTGCAGCTCCTACGCTGTCGCCTGTGCCTGCTTCGGTCTCCCCTCCGGCCCCAGAGCTACCGCCGGTCGCAGAACCCCTAACAGCCGAAACACCTGCAGAATCCACTGAAGATTTGTACGTCATGAAGTCTCCCATCGTCGGGACATTTTACGCGGCCCCAGCGCCCAACGCTCCGCCATTCGCTAACGTAGGTGATGTCGTGCAGTTGGGCCAAGTGCTCTGTATCATTGAAGCCATGAAGCTTATGAACGAATTGGAATCTGAAGTAGCAGGAGAAATTGTCCGCATCTACGTGGAAACTGGCCAGCCGGTGGAGTACGGGCAATCCCTGTTTGCTATCAAGCCCTCACGCAAGAAATGACATCGAATTTCGAAAATGGAAACTGGAAAACGGAAACTGGAAACTGGAAAATCGAAACTAGTGCGTCTTTTGGTTAGCTCTTGGTAGGGCCTTGAACATGGAACTGTGAAGACTGAAACCAGCCACCAAGAAGCTTCGGAGGTTTCCATCTTTCAGTTTCCAGTTTCAATTTTCCAGTTTCCAGTTTCCATTTTCGATTTTCCAGTTTCTGCTCTGCGCAATGTTTAAGAAAATCCTGATTGCCAATCGCGGTGAAATCGCCCTGCGGGTAATCTGCGCCTGCAAGGAGCTGGGGATTGAGACGGTGGCGGTCTATTCCGAAGCCGACCGGTACTCGCTTCACGTGCGCTTTGCGGACGAGGCAGTGTGCATCGGCCCCCCCCGCAGCGCGGACAGTTACCTCAACGTAGCGAGCATCATTTCCGCTGCAGAAATCACCGGCGCAGAGGCGATTCATCCTGGATACGGGTTCCTGGCGGAAAGCGCTTACTTCGCCGAGGTTTGCCAGGCCTCCAACCTGACCTTCATAGGTCCCTGTCCAGAGGCCATGCGGATGATGGGGGATAAGAACCAGGCGCGCCGGACTATGGCGGAACTGGGCCTGCCTGTTCTTCCCGGCTCAGAAGTCATTCGATCGGAAGCGATAGCGCTGGAAGAGGGCGAGCGCGCAGGGTATCCGGTCATGGTGAAGGCTGCGGCGGGCGGGGGAGGACGCGGCATGCGCATTGTCCGGACGCCCAGTGAGCTGCCGCGTGCCATTCAAGCTGCCCAGAATGAGGCCGCGGCCTCGTTCGGTACCCCGGATGTTTACTTGGAGAAGTACATCGAATCGCCTCGCCACATCGAGTTCCAGGTGCTGGGCGACCAGCACGGGAAGGTGCTGCATTTCGGCGAGCGGGAGTGTACCATTCAGCGCCGCCACCAGAAGCTGGTGGAAGAATCTCCTTCTACCCAACTTGACCAGCAGACCAGGGAGCGGGTGGGTGCGCAGGTCGTTCAGGCCCTACAAAAGATTGGTTACACCAATGCGGGGACGGTCGAGTTCCTGATGGACGAGAATCGCAACCTTTACTTCCTGGAGATGAACACACGCATCCAGGTCGAGCACCCGGTGACCGAAATGGTGACGGGGGTCGATCTGGTGAAGATGCAGATTCACATCGCGGCAGGCGGCCATCTGGACTTTGAGGGGAAGACGCTTCGATTGCGCGGACATGCTATCGAGTGTCGGATTTGCGCTGAAAACCCGGGAAGCTTTGCTCCTTCAGCAGGCAAGGTGACGGCCTTTCACCCTCCTGGCGGGACAGGCGTCCGAGTGGATACTGCCGCCTACGCCGAATCCGTGATTCCCCCCTATTACGATTCTCTTATTGCCAAGCTGGTGGTGTGCGGCAACAACCGCTTGGAGGCGATAACCCGTATGGCCCGGGCCCTGGAGATGTTCATCATTGAGGGTATATCCACCTGCATCCCCGTACACCAGAAAGTCATGGCTGATCCGGATTTTCGGGCAGGGAAGTTTGACACGCACTTCCTCCGGCGTTTCATCAAGAACAGTGATGATATCATTTAGAGTGCTTTCCGATAGCGCCCATGGGTTTTTCGATCCCACGCCTCTATGCCATAGTCGACCCCGCGAGGGCGGGCGGCCGTCTGCCAGCCGTGGTAGCGAGGGAACTCCTTTCGGCAGGCGTCCGGTTGATGCAATTTCGTGACAAGCATGCGTCGTCCCGGCAACTCTACGAGACTTGCGCAGAACTGAAGGAACTCCTTCGGGACTCTGGTTGCAGCCTGATTGTGAACGATCGGGCTGACGTGGCACGGGCGACGGATGCCGACGGGGTTCACTTGGGCCAGGATGACCTGCCCGTCGAGATGGCGCGCCGCGTTCTTGCACCGGACAGATTGATTGGGTGTTCCACGCACTCGGTGGGCCAGGTCGTTGAGGCGGACCGCTCGACGGCCGATTACATTGCTTTTGGTCCCATCTTCCCTACGGCCAGCAAAGAAAACCCCGACCCGGTGGTTGGGTTGGAGGGCTTGCGGGAGGCGCGGCGGGTTACTCGGAAGCCGTTAGTGGCGATCGGTGGGATAACTCTGCAAAACGCCCGTGAGCTTCTTGCGGCCGGCGCGGATTCGGTGGCGGTGATTGGTGACCTTCTGAATGGACCTGACATCCGAGGACGGGCGCGAGAGTTCTTGTGGGTCTTGAGCGACTAACCGAAGAGCAAGGATTCAGGACTCAGGACTCCTGAAGGTAGATGTTTTCAAGCGCAATGCCCGAACCCCGGCCCAACATGGCAACTTCCGCTTCCTTGAACGCGACTTCCCAGTCCCCTTCCTCTGAGCTGGTCAAGGGCCTCCGCCTGTACGATTGCACGACGATCGTCATGGGCTCGATGATCGGCTCGGGGATTTTCATTGTAGCCGCTGAAATTGCTCGCGAGGTCCGGTCCCCGGGTCTTCTGCTGCTCTGTTGGGTCGTCAGCGGAGTTATGACCGTCGCGGCGGCGGTGACTTACGGTGAATTGGCCGGAATGATGCCCACCGCCGGCGGGCAATACGTTTACTTGCGAGAGGCCTTCGGACCGCTTTTTGGATTTCTTTACGGCTGGACCCT
>JBEKUR010000393.1:0-3602 GCA_049514855.1 Terriglobia bacterium | reverse complement strand
CGATCGTCGATGCTAGGCGATCCTGGTGTGAAATTCCTCTAAGAAAACTCGGGGAATGAAAAAAAAGAGGGGAAAAGAAAGGAATGGCTTGACACTAACCGGCCTTCTCATGGAAGGACTTGTGGCTGCTTGGACCAATCTGCATTGCGCGCTAGTCTTCGCTTTTTCCGTTGAGGAATTCAGGCGGCTCTTGGATCAGAACAACCACAGCCTAGACCTGCTGAGGGAGGTTCGGACGCAATGTGAGCGAGCCGTCATCGTTCAGCTTCTGGTGACAAGCCCACCGCACGGGGTAGCGCACTCCCTTTACCTCAATCTCAGCTCTGAGTTTCAATCCTTTCCAATCTGGGACGTTCGGAACCACGAATTGCGCCTGCCGAATCTTGCCCGGTAACGGGTAACCGGCGTCCAAGCAACCACTCTTGAGCACCCTTCCGTCCTGGCTCTCCACGGTCACCCTCAATATGCCCGGCACACCCGCGATGCCGTCATTTGCGAAGCCGACAATTAGCCCCAGGTAACCATCGTCCTTGTAGCTCCAGATGAAAGACGGCCTCACCCGATAGCCAATTCGGCGACTGATCCGGTCGAACGCTGCCGGATAAGACTGGTAGTAGCTCATCAGATTCTTTGCGCTGATCTGGTGAAAGTTCCAGAGCGACCAGTAATTCGCCCCGACATCAATCACATGAGCAATCATGTTCTCTGCCGGGGATATCCCTTCATATGCGACGCGTGGATCGGGAGGTTTACCCGGAAGCCCTTGCTCGAGCAATGCCGCGATCCAGGGCGGGCGATTGCTGAGCGCTTCAATCTGCTCGTTCTCAATAAAGATGGTATCGCTCCGAATCCAATTGTTGCTGCGGACCGTCCGGTCTACTAGTTCTGAATTACCAACCCGGCTAAAGTCCGGTTGCGTATTGGTCAGTAGAGGAGTCTTCGAAAAGTACTCGAGCTGGACTTCGAGCATGCTGGTCCAGGTGCGCTCTGCTGTCTGGTAATCAGGGAAAGGATTGTTGCCAAATGGCCATGTGTGCCCTTCACCCCAAAAGCCGTACATGAAGGTATCGATAAACTCGATGAGGGGATTGCCATTGAATTCCGCTGCCAGTAGGCCAACTAGTTCTTTGAATGCCTGCTGAAAAAAAGGATGGTCAAACCGGGGCTGATAACGCGAATGCGGGTTCTGCAAGTATCTTTGCGCCGAGGCCCTGTTTTGCTGATCGCTAAGCACCAGATCAACCTTCGGCACTTTGTCGAGGACAAAATCCGGGAGGGCCGCTTCATGTGTATAGTCTGGAGCGCACATCTGAACTCGCAATCCCACCCGCTTGTTGTTCTTCTTCGCCAATTCAAAGACAAGCTTCAGATAGTCGGGCATCTCCAGGCGTCCAGGCCGCGGCTGTACTTCCCTCCAGGTCGGACGGACATAAAGCTGCTGGCCCAAAGGGAATCGAACCAGGTCTTCGATCGCCTGAGGAATATTGTCTGACTTGATTTCCTCCGTGCCACTGTCTGCCGTGATATAGGTGACCAGTCCCATGCCATAGTTCGGCACGGCGACTTCCGAAGAAGTAGTGGTCATCACCACATCGTCAGTGGGAATGACGGCATCAGGTGGGTATTGAGGGAACGGACCCTGATTGAGGCGATCGCTCACGTGGGGACCGGAGCCGAAGTCGTAGTTTCCCCAGTTGTGGGCGGGAACCTTCGCCTGCACTTTACCCATTCCAAGTTCGGTGGCTACGGCAACGGCAGCAGTACTTTTTATAAAATCTCTACGCTGCATCGGAATTATCTCCTCCTTACCACTCAGGACAATATCATTCTCGACCCAGTAAGCCACATTTGAGAAATCGACAACCCGTTCCGCTGTCCAACTCCTGGTTACTCAGTTTTACTGGACATCTTCGTACTGGGACCGACTTCAGCGAACTATGCGTATCGTTAAAAGGCGGTCAGGGGTAAACTCGCGAAATGATGAAAAAGCTCAGATTTCTGGTATCGCTGCACACCCGCGAGAACGATTTTCAAGTGGCACAAGGCCAATCTGCAGAAGATGCGGCGCGCAAACTGGGGAGCGATGCGGAAATCGTCTTTGCTGATAACGACGCGGTGAATCAAAGCACGCAACTTCTGAAGGCAATCCAAAGCCCGATAGAGTCTCGACCCGATGCGATTGTGGTGGAACCGGTTGGGAGCACGGCCATGCCGCAGGTGGCTCGGGCCGCCAGCGCCGCAGGAATAGGCTGGGCGGTCCTGAACAAGAGGCCGGATTACTTGTCGGACCTCCGCAGGACGGCAACTGCACCCATTTTTGCTGTCAGTTCCGATCACTTCGAGATTGGACGGATTCAAGGAAGACAATTCGCAGCGTTGCTGCCCAGAGGCGGTTCTGTTCTCTACATCAAAGGACCTTCGCAGAGTCCCTCGGCGCGGGAGCGTGAGTTGGGGATGCTGGAGACGAAGCCGCCCAACATTCAATTGGCGATGCTGAAGGCCGAGTGGACAGAGGAAAGTGCCGGGCGGTCGGTGCGGTCCTGGCTGAAACTGGCTACTTCACAAAGCGCGTCAATTAAGCTCATCGGCGCGCAGGATGACTCGATGGCCATGGGCGCTCGCAGAGCTTTTCAGGAGATCACCAACGAAGCAGAGCGTTCGCGATGGCTGAGCTTGCCATTCACCGGGTGTGATGGTCAGCCGGCGACGGGTCAAGTCTGGGTACGCGAAAAATGGCTCGCGGCGACGATTCACATTCCGCCGCTTGCGGGACAGGCGATGGAGGTTCTCGCAAAGGCAATTCAGGACGGAACCCAACCGCCTGAACATTTCTTGACTACGTCATTCTCAATTCCTCCCCTCGAATCATTGGTTCTGAAAATTCGCGAAGGTGAGGAACACCGTTGGGAGTGACGAATGGTCGGCAAACCGGTAACTTGGGTACCGGGACCCACTTGTACGATAAGCGCGTTAATCAGGAGTTGACCATTCGGGCGGCAAGAATCCCTGCCCCAGCAGCTAATTACCGCTGCCCAGCGATCCGAGACGTAATCTCCACGGCACCAGCTGGGTGATTCGCAAGAGACCGTTGCGGCTCCAGGAATCACCGGACAGTCGAGACCTGATCTCTTCTCTATGACTACCCCGAACAATAAGCAGGACATCCGGCGTTCCTTCGAGGGGCCCTCCTAGCAGCACAAAACCATCATCGTGAAGAGCATTCATGAAAGCAGCGTGGGACTCCCAGTCCTCTTGCTCCTCCATAGGGCGCGAATTGTTCCAACGCTCGCCTCGCGTGCGGATGACGGCGAAGAGTTGCTCCATACACTTCTCCTCCGGACGTTTTCGTTGACGCGAGCCCAGTTCCATCCTTGCGCCAGGGAACGCCTCAGCAGATATTCTAGTCCGATTCGAAGTGCCTGACTGATCGCAAAACCAGACATCTGACCGGGGGCGATTTCACTTCTCCGGTAAATGCGTTTGAACGTAGCCGCCCTGCGGCAGACGCTACGCGTGAGGTAGTTGAGCGTTGGTTGCTTTATGGTTTGTGATGTAAGTGTGGGTCACAGGAGGTTTCCCTATGACCCATTTGCGAAAAATGA
>JBEKUR010000392.1:0-3614 GCA_049514855.1 Terriglobia bacterium | reverse complement strand
TGCTGGGCGTGACGGGAGCGCTGGTGGGGGAGGGATTGGGCGACTCGGTCGGGTTGCTCACCGACGGCCGGTTCAGCGGCGCGACGCATGGACTGATGGTGGGTCACGTGGCTCCCGAGGCCGCCCGTGGCGGTCCCATTGCGGCGGTCGCCGAGGGCGATGTTGTAGTGTTGGATATCGAGAAGCGACGCCTCGATGTTGATCTGGCCGATGAGGAGATCAAGAATAGATTGGCCAACTGGCGTGAGCCCGAGCCGCGGTACAAAACAGGTGTGTTTGCCAAATATGCCGCGCTGGTCTCCTCCGCATCGGAAGGAGCCATTACGCGGGTGCAATGATTGCCGATTGTCGATTGCTGATTGTCGATTGAAATAGTGCTATTGCTTGACCTCACGCAGTTGCGCGCGTAACATGAGCGTCCGCTGGAGTTTTTCCCCGAGACTTTCAATTCAGGAGAGGTGATGCATGGCAATAGTCAACACACGTCGTGTGGCCCTGGGCGCTCTGGCCGGAGGCGTGGTCTGGAGTATCTGGAGCACTATCGTCAACGTGGTGATTCTGGAACCGTGGTATGCGGCTGCGCAGAATGCGAAGATGATGCTTGCGCACGCACGATATCCCTTGTTCCCGGTTTATTGGTACGTCACAATCTTCCTTCTCGCCTACGTGGTCGCCTGGCTCTATTCTTCAGTGCGTGCGACGCGCGGCGCCGGCCCGGGCACGGCGCTGACGGTCGGGCTGCTGGTGGGCTTCGCGGCAGGGTTTCCCATAAACCTGAGCGTAGCTGCGTGGGGGCCCATGAACCGCCACTTGCCGCTCTGGTGGATGCTCGACCTCTGGCTGGGAGCGATCATGGCGTCGCTGGTGGCAGGCTGGCTTTACAAAGATTAGCCTGCTTCCCTCTTCATGAACGGGAATCACATCCTTTTAGGCATCGTGATGCTGACGGCGACGCTCGGCACGCTGGGCTGGAGATACTTCACTCATAAGAAAGCTCCCCTGCCGGCCTGGGGTTGGTTGGGGCTGACGATTATCCTGCTCGCCGAGTTGCTTCTGTGCTGGCGCGTTCGCTGGGTCGGGGTCTTCTTTACGCCCATCGTGTGGACAGGCTATCTCCTTTTTGCCGATTCGCTGGTGTGCAGCCTGAAGGGCTCGTCTCTCATGGCCCATTCACTGCGCAGTTTTTTGGGGCTGGCTTGTTGCTCTGTACCCCTTTGGTTGGTATTTGAGGCCTACAACCTGCGCCTCAGCAACTGGACTTACATCGGACTGCCTCAGAATCCGCTTCTTCGCGGGCTGGGCTTCACCTGGTCGTTTGCAACCATCTGGCCTGCCATCTTTGAGACTGCGGACCTGGTTTCAGCGCTGGGTTCGAGTCGAGATAAACGGGGAGGCGGATTTGCTTATCGCCCGTCTCGGCACATCACCGCTCTTGTTCTCGGCTTGGCATGCCTAACTCTTCCCCTTCTCGCGCCTCCCCGCGTGGGAGGTTATCTGTTCGGGGCAGTTTGGGTAGGGTTCATCTTGCTGCTCGAACCCATCAACTATTCCTGGGGAGGTCGCTCCTTGTTGCGTGACCTCGAGCAGGGTGAAACAGGCAGGCTTATCGCCTTCCTTGGTTCCGGACTTGTGTGTGGAATCCTGTGGGAGTTCTGGAACTATTGGGCCAGCGCCAAGTGGTTATACGTCTTTCCGATATGGCAAAATTGGAAGGTCTTTGAAATGCCGGCCCCGGGATTCCTTGGTTTTCCTCCTTTCGCGGTAGAATGTCTGGTGATGTACGAGTTTCTGCGCGGCCTTCGTGGCAGGGTCTACGGTGTATGAGAAGAATTCGACTGCCTGATCTGCTTGGCGCGATCCTATTGTGGGTCGCCGTTAGCGGTGGAACTGTGAAGTGCGCCTGTGAGGCGGGGGCGACAGACAAAGCGGGAAACCAGGAGATTGCCGTCCGCGGGATGAACAAACTCATGGACGGCGACTTCGACCGTGCGATGGAAATCTTCCGCCAGATCCAGAAGTCCGATCCCGAGTCGCCTCTCGGCTACCTTCTTGAGGCCGATGCGAACTGGTGGAAGATTTACTTGACCGAGGCCAATCTGATTGACCCGGATGTCTTCGAGGCTCTTTCCGAAGCCGTCACTCCTTACGACAGCGATTTCAGGCGATTGGATGAACTGGCAATCCGCAAAGCCGAAACGCGCATCCACGCGCATCAGGATGAAGCGCGCAGTTACTTTTACGAGGGCGTGGCCTACGGACTGCGGGCGCGGTTGGAAGCTTTACGGGACCATGCCCTGGCAACTGCCCGCACCGGCAAGCGGCTGCGGAGTTTTTCTCTCGCCGCCCTGAAGCTCGATCCCAACCTCAATGATGCCTATTTTGGAGTCGGACTCTACAACTACTTCGTGGATACCTTGCCGACCTACGTGAAGATGCTGCGCTTTTTGATTCTGCTTCCGGGCGGCGACCGCCTTGTGGGTCTCCGCCAAATGCAGGAGGCAATGGAAAAAGGGCAACTCGTGACCTCGGAGGCGAAATTCAACCTTGCCAAGAACTACTCCCGTTCGATCGATCGGCAGTACCCAAGATCCCTGGAACTGTTTCGCCAGATGGAGCGGCAGTATCCCCACAACCCGCTTTGGAAATTGCTTGCCGGGAGCATTGAGATCCGCATGGGAGATGTCAAGGAGGGCGAGGCGCTCTACCGGCAGGTGATCGACGAAACCGCCCATCCCCAATCGGAGATATGGAAACCTCTCCACCAACAAGCCGAGCGAGCTCTGGCGCGCCGGTCGGGACATTAGCCCGGATTTCTCACCACGCTCTGCCGTTTTGAGTCGGGCGGCCGGAAGGGCGGGGTTTTGCAGGCTGCGGAAAAACCCGTTTGGCCTGTCATTCCGAGGAGTCCCGATCTGATCGGGACGACGAGGAATCTCGCACTGCGTTGAAAAATACTCAGAGCGAGATTCCTCGCTCCGCTCGGAATGACAGCTTGGAGGGGTTTTTCCGCAGGCTGTAAATCCCCGCCCTTCCCCGTTGGTGGTGAGAAATCCTGGTAAGGCCCTTGATTCACTGATTCAGTTTTTGGGTTTGCTCGTGGGCGTGGTAGGAGCTGCGAACCAGAGGGCCGGACTCGACGTGACGGATCCCCAGGCGGAGACCTTCCTGCTTGAGAGTGGAAAATTCTTGGGGCGAATAAAAGCGCGCCACAGGCAACTGCTCACCGGAGGGGCGCAAATACTGGCCAATCGTGACGATATCGACCCCCACAACACTTAAATCCTTCAGCACCGCCAGCAGTTCTTCAAACGTTTCCCCAAGGCCCACCATGAGGCCGGACTTGGTTGGGATGGAAGGAGCGATTTCACGTGAGCGTGTGAGGAGGCGCAGGGACCGCTCGTACCGGGAACCACGCCGTGCCACCGGGTAAAGGCGCGGGACAGTTTCGGTGTTGTGGTTCAGGACGTCGGGTTGAGCACGCAGCACGGTTTCCAGGGCTTCGTCAGACCCGCGGAAGTCGGGGATCAGAACTTCTACCTGGCACCCGGCAATGTGCCGGCGAAGGGCCGCAATCGTCCGGGCGAATATCGTGGCCCCACCATCTTTCAAGTCGT
>JBEKUR010000391.1:0-3636 GCA_049514855.1 Terriglobia bacterium | reverse complement strand
ATGGTAGAAGGAGGATTTGATGTTCTGCATCGTATGCGTCCTTCATTTCGTTCACAAATAGATCCTTCAGCGTCTCAAAGCGCATGAAGTCTCCTTTTCTTCCGTCAGTAAATTCGATTCTTACCCTCGACGGAGCGCTGCGCGGAAAAAACCGGAGGTGAACACGTTCCTTCTCAACCCCTGGTCGGTGCCTGTCAGTCGGGGATTGCCTCGGGCCGGTAACGCACAGTTGTGTCTTACGCGGCGCTTCGGCCCCGCACGAAATGCACGATCAAGCAAATGACGGCCACAATGAGTAGCAGGTGAATCAACCCACCCGCAACGTGGAATGCGAGAAAGCCTAAAAGCCAAGCCACCAGTAGCACGATAAAGAGAATGAGAAACATACTGTAACAACCTCCTTTCACTTATTCTTCGTCTCTCTTATGTCGTCAGTACCGGCGCTGGTCCGCTTTTGGCAGCGGGCCGGCTCCCGGCAGATGCCGCGGGCGCTACCTCCGCCAGCGGGAATACCCTGAGCCCCCGCCACCGAGCAGAAACAGCACGACAAGAACACTCTTCAAGGAAGTAACCTTCGGGGGCTGGCAGAAATCACCGAGTCCCGGAAGAGCTGTAGTCGAGATTAGGTACACGCTGTTACAAGCTAACGTGAAGGTGGATCGTGTCGTTGCGGATTCCGGGGCAAGGTGGTCACGATTCCGAAATTGATCCGGTCAGCATTCCGAAATTAATCCGGTCCCGATTCCGGGATGAAGCCGGGCACGGATTCCGATTTTAAGCCGGTCAGTTTTGGCCACTTGTCGGAACCCTGACCGGGTTAATTTCGGAGAGATTTCCACAGGGCTCTTTACGGTAAGGGGCAGGGCGAAGGACGCTGGACAACAACGCGGGCAATGCGGTTCCACTGAGAGGTGGAGGTAACCCACATTGCCCATGCAGAGGTTGTCCATGCGAAAGCTCAAAGAAGTACTACGCCTGCGCTATGAATTGGGACTGGGGCAGCGGCAGATCGCCCGCAGTTGCTCGATCGGACACGGCACGGTTTATGAGTACCTGAAACGCGCGGAGGCGGCGGGGGTCAGTTGGCCGCTGCCGGAAGGTTGGGATGATCGCCAACTGGAAGCCGCCTTATTTGGGGGAACCCCGCGGCGCGCCTACGAAAACCGCAAGCCCCCGCCCGATTTTGCCCAACTTCACGAAGAACTCCAACGCCATCCTCACTTGACGCTGCAGCTCGCCTGGGAAGAATATCGGCAGGCCCACCCGGACGGCTATGCTTACAGCCGTTTCTGTGAACTCTACCAACAGTGGCGACAGCGGCTGGATGTGGTGCTGCGCCAGGACCATGCGGCGGGGGAGAAGCTCTTCGTCGATTACGCCGGGGCGACGATTCCTATCCATGATCCGCAAGGCGGGCCGGAGCGGCAGGCCGCGATCTTCGTCGCCGTCCTGGGAGCCAGCAACTACACTTACGCCGAAGCCACCGCCAGCCAGGAGTTAGAGAACTGGATCGGCTCGCATATCCGCACCTTCGAATTCCTGGGTGGCGTCCCCAAACTGGTCATCCCCGATAATACCCGTACCGGAGTGAATCGCGCCTGCCGCTACGAGCCCGATCTGAACCGCACCTATCACGAGCTGGCCCTGCACTACGGGGTGGGCGTGCTGCCCACTCGGCCCTACAAGCCCCGCGACAAGGCGAAGGTCGAAACCGGGGTGCAGATCGTGCAGCGTTGGATCGTAGCGGCGCTGCGGCATCGGAAGTTCTTCAGCCTGGCCGAACTCAATCAGGCGATCCGCGAGTTACTGGACAAACTTAATCAACGGCCTTTCCGCAAGCGCCCGGGTTGTCGCGCCAGTTTGTTCCAGGAGTTGGACCGGCCGGCGCTGGGGCCGCTGCCGCGGGAACGCTTTGAACTCCAGCAGTGGGCGACGGCGCGCGTCAACATCGACTATCACGTCGAGATCGACTGCCACTACTACAGCGTGCCCTACACGCTGACCGGGCAGGTGGTGGAGATCCGCTCGACGCTGACGACGGTGGAGATCTTCCACCGCGGCGAGCGCGTGGCTTCGCATGCCCGCAGCCATGTGCCCTATAAAGCCTCCACCGTCAACGAGCATCGTCCCAAGAGCCATCAGCAGCACCTGGCTTGGCCGCCCTCGCGCCTGCTGCACTGGGCGCAGTCAGTGGGACCGTTTACGGCCCAGTTGTTCAAGGCCATTATGGAAAGTAAACCGCACCCGGAGATGGGCTACCGGTCGTGCCTGGGGATTCTGCGCCTGGGCCAGCGCTATTCGACCGAGCGGGTGGAAGCGGCAGCGGCTCGGGCCATCGCCACCGGCGCCTGCTCCTACCAGAGTGTCAAGTCGATGCTGAAACGCGGGTTAGACCGTCAACCGCTGGAGACCCTGGCACCCCGCCCCCCGCTCGCACATGACAACCTGCGGGGTGCGGCCTATTTCGATCCCTCCGATACCCCGAGGGTGCAGTAGCTCCATCTGCAGAGAGGAGAACGCATGTTGAATCAACAGACCCTGGAGAAGTTGCACGCCTTGCGCTTGCACGGCATGGCGGAGGCCTTTCGTGCCCAGTCCGAGCAGACCGGGATCACCGAGTTGAGCTTCGAGGAACGCTTCGCGCTGCTGGTCGATCAGCAGTGGAACTGGCGACAGAACCGGGCCCTGGAGCGCCGCCTGAGCAAGGCTAAGTTGCGGCATCGGGCCTCGGTCGAGGACCTGGACTTCCGCTCCCCGCGCGGTCTGGACCGCGCCCTGGTGCGCTCGCTCACCTTGGACTCGGCTTGGGTGCGGGAGCATCAGAATATCTTTCTGCTGGGACCGACCGGGATCGGCAAAAGCTTCCTAGCCTGCGCCCTGGCGGAGAAGGCTTGCCGGGATGGGTTTACCGCCTTCTATACGCGAGCCACCCAACTGTTTCGCGACCTGGCGCTGGCGCACGCCGACGGCAGTCTGCGTACGCTGCTCGCCCGGCTGGCCCGCCTCGATCTACTGGTGGTCGACGACTGGGCAATGGCGCCCTTAGCCGACGCCGAACGTCGGGACTTCCTGGAAATCTGTGAGGACCGCTACCAGCGGCGATCCATGATCTTGACCAGCCAACTGCCGGTGGCCAAGTGGCATGAGCAGATCGGTGATCCGACCCTGGCCGACAGCATTCTCGACCGACTGGTGCACAACGCCCACCGCCTCGAGATGCGCGGCGAGTCGATGCGCAAAAAGCGGGGTGGCAAGGAATGACCCACGTCGCTGCGCTCCGAAAGCCCCAAGCAGCGCGGTGGAAATGCCGCCCTGTGGAAAGCGTGGAAAACTCCAAGAGCGAGTTTCCCACTCTTTCCACCGGGCTTGGAAATCCGGCCAAAGGCGGCCGGATTCCCACATTTCCACCGCGCCGACGGCGGCCTAATCTATAAGAAGGGAGAACAAGAAAAGATGAAGAAAGAACCGAATTCCAGTTGACCGATCCCGGTCACTTCAAGCACCATAAGAACGCCAGCGTCGCTTCGCTCCGAAAACGACCGGCTTCACTTCGGAAACAGCGACCGGGATCAAATCGGAATCACTGACCACCTTCAGCGGAATAAGCACCTGACGCTAGATCCTTTTCGGCTGTTG
>JBEKUR010000390.1:0-3649 GCA_049514855.1 Terriglobia bacterium | reverse complement strand
GGCCACGGCCATCAAAATCCTCAACTATGACGGCCAAGGGTTTTGGCTGTGCCAGAAGCGGTTGAGCCGGGGCTGCTTTCGGTGGTGGCCCCGCAGCCGGGGAGAGAGACAAAAGACCTTGCTGGCCCATGAACTCTACCTTTTGATCTGGAATGGCAATCCCCTGGGAGGACAGGTGGCGCCTTTGTGGAAAAGACTTCCCGCGGGGATCTGAAGATTTTTTCCTGGCCGTGTTATTTTTTGCTTGCGTTCCGAATCTGCCCGTGTTATACCTCTCTGCATGGAGGTGCTGCTCACCTATCGCAGCAAGCGGATCACCACCGAGGATGTGGCTTATATCCGCCAGTTGATCGATAAGAACCCCGGGGATTCGCGCTGGGTCTTATCGAAGAAACTATGCCAGGCCTGGGGTTGGCGACAGCCCAATGGGGCTTTACGGGACATGGTCTGCCGGGGGTTGATGTTAACCCTGGACCGGGCCGGTCATATTGAATTGCCCGCCCGGAAACGGACCCCGCTCAATCCTCTGGCCCAGCGCCAGAAGCCAACCCCTATAGCCATTGACCCCCACCCGCTTCAGCAGCCCCTTTCTAAGATCCTGCCTCTGGAGATCCAACAGGTGCGGCGCACGGCCCTGGAGCCGCTCTGCAACAGTTTGATCGACCAGTATCACTACTTGGGCTATGGGCAGCCGGTGGGCGAGCACCTCAAGTATCTGGTCTTCGCCCAGCAACGGCCGGTGGCCTGCGTCATCTTCTCTTCGGCCCCTCGCCATCTAGGTTGCCGCGACCGCTTTATCGGCTGGACGCCCCAAGTGCGCCGCCAAAACATCCATCTGCTTGCCTACCAAAGCCGCTTTCTGATTCTGCCCTGGGTGCGGGTGACCCACTTGGCTTCTCACCTCCTGGGGCGTCTGGCCAAGGTGCTGGCCGCGGATTGGCAGCGGCTTTATCAGCACCCCGTCTACTTCCTGGAGACCTTTGTGGACCTGGAACGGTTTCCGGGCACCTGCTACCAGGCGGCCAACTGGCTCTATCTGGGCCAGACCACAGGACGGGGCAAAGATGATCAAACCCATCAACCCAATCGATCCCTGAAAGCAGTTTTTGGCTATCCCCTGTGCCGGGGCTTTCGCAACCGGCTTTGCGAGGGAAAGACATGAAAAAAGAAAGAGTAAGCCGGGAGGAGCTGGCCGCCCTTCTCAAGCGAGTAGAGGCCCGCGCCCCCCTGCAAAAAGCCGAATATGAAATCATCCCGGCGATCATTAAAAAGACCTTCACCTTGCCGCAGATCTACCGGGAGGGGAGGGAACCTTCCGACGAGGAACTGGAAGACCTGCTGACGGTCCCGCGACCGGAAAAAGCCGATGAATAAGGACCCGCGACCGAGGATCGAGATCACGCATCCGGAAGCCCAGACCCTCATCCAGCGGGCTGTAGAGAATGCCTTCGACAAGGAGGATTACGCCGTCGCCGTAGTCATCTTCCGCAATTACTTCGCCCTCGATCATGCGTATCAGGAGAAGTCGCACGCTCTGCGGCGCCTTCTGAACCGGTTCTTTTCCCGCACGGAAAAGGCCAAGGCGGTCTTAAAGAACGCCTGTCCGCCCGAGGCCGCCCCCGGCCTCCCCACGGTTGCGGAAAAAGAGTGCACTAAAGAAAAGCCTAAGGGGCATGGCCGAAACGGCGCCGCCGCGTATGCGGGCGCACGCAAAGTGTGTGTCCCTCAACCCGGCTACCAAGCGGGAGATCAGTGCCCGCTCTGTCTCAAAGGCAAGCTCTACTCCTTGGGAGAGCCGGGGGTCGAGGTCCGCATCGTGGGACGAGCGCCCTTGGAGGCCACGGTCTATGAACGGGAGAAATGGCGCTGCAACCTCTGCGGCAAGGTCTTTACCGCCTCGCTTCCCGAAGAAGCGGGAAAGGAAAAATACGATGAGACCGCCGGCGCCATGGTGGCCCTGTTAAAGTACGGAGGCGGCCTTCCTTTCCATCGCCTGGAGAAGCTACAGGATAGCCTCGGGGTCCCTCTTCCCGCCTCCACCCAATGGGAGATCGTGGAAAGAACTGCCGATCAAATCCATCCCGTCTACCGCGAGCTGATGCGCCACGCCGCCCAGGGCGAGATCCTCCAGAACGATGACACCACCATGAAGATCCTGGATAATCTCCAGCAGACCGATCCGCAGGATCCAAGCTCGCGCAAAGGGAGTTTTACCACCGGGGTCCTGGCCGTGCGCGAAGAGCGCCGCATGGCCCTATTCCTTACCGGCCCCAAGCATGCCGGGGAGAATCTGACCCAGATCCTGGAACAAAGGGCCAAGGATCTCAGCCCTCCGATCCAGATGTGCGATGCCCTGAGCCGTAATGTGCCCAAAGAATTTGAAACGCTCCTGGCTAACTGCCTCACTCATGCCCGGCGCAACTTCGTGGATCTGGTCCCCAGTTTCCCGGAGGAATGCCGCTATGTGATCGAAGCCCTGGCCGAGGTCTATCATCATGATAAAATGGCCAAAGAGCAGGGCCTGGCAGCGGACCTGCGCCTCCAGTTCCATCAGGCCCACAGCGGCCCCGTGATGGAAAGGCTGAAGGAATGGCTGCAAATGCAAACCAGTGAACGCAAGGTCGAGCCCAACTCCTCCTTGGGCAAGGCCATCGCCTACATGCTCAAGCACTGGGAGCCGCTGACCTTGTTTCTACGGCTTCCAGGGGCGCCCTTGGATAATAACCTCTGCGAGCAGGCCCTCAAACAGGCTATTCTGCATCGCAAGAACTCGCTCTTCTTCCGGACCGAACATGGAGCCTTCATCGGGGACCTGTTCATGAGTCTCATTCATACCTGCAGGCTCAACCGGGTCAACCCCTTCCACTACCTGACGACTCTTCAGAAACACTCCTCGGAGCTGTTCAAAAATCCCAAGCAATGGCTCCCCTGGAATTACCACCAAGCGGTGCCGAATCTTCGGTAACCTTGTATCGCTAGCTGAGGGCAGTCTATGCTTTGACCGGCACCTGCGTGTCCCGCCTCCCGCTACGCAGGCTTACCGAAAGGACACGAATGGCAGAACCGGGAATACGTCTTGTCCCACTTTGGAGGAGGGAGGAAAGGGCGTAGGAATTATTTCAAATTTATGGAAGAAGGGCTTTCATCGGGAAGAAAGCCGGAGTTGGTGGGGGGAGGCTTGATCCGGAGTTTAGGCGGGTGGTCTTCGGTGCTTGCTTTACGGAAGCGAGGTGAGAAGCAGGCATTTGATCAGAGGATTTTAGGGGAGGGAGAATTTGTGGAAAGAATATTGTCTGAAGCGGATGAGAAGGCGAATAATCTATTCAGGATAGACCGGAAGAGGGAGAGGTTAGAGGCTTTGGAGGAGAGAGTGTGCAAGGATCACGGTGTGAGTTTAAAGGAGTTGCGGTCGGGGTCGCGCAGGCATGCCGTAGTGGAGGCACGGCAGGAACTATCACGATTGGGGATCATGGAACACGGTTATTCGGGAGCGGAGATAGCGCGTTATTTAGGAGTCACGACCTCCTGTATTACCCGTCCGCTTTCTTCAACCGCAAAGAACGTTTCGTGAAATATTCTTCGTGGGGAATGCAAAGCAATTTCTGCACGAACGTCCCCTTTTTCACGTCCCCTTTTTCAGAAGCTCCAT
>JBEKUR010000389.1:0-3713 GCA_049514855.1 Terriglobia bacterium | reverse complement strand
TTCAGGACACTTTCGGATCGCGATCACCGCGCCATGGCCGGCCTTTCCATGGGAGGCATGCAGGCATTCCAGATCACGCTCAATCATCTCGATCTCTTTTCCTACATTGGCGGATTCAGTGGAGCGGGCGGGATGCTCGTCCTTGGCGATCGGAAACTGGATCCCAAGACCGATTACAACGGAGTATTTGCTGATCCGGCTGCGTTCGCCAAGAAAGTGCACTTGCTCTGGATGGGTGTCGGGACAAATGAGCCTGAGAGAATGCGTGCGGGACTCCAGAGACTGCATACTTCACTCCAGGAAGCGAACATTCAGCACGTTTTCTACGAGTCGCCGGGTACAGACCACGAGTGGCAGACCTGGCGTCGCGATCTGAAGGACTTTGCCCCGAGGCTCTTTTAAGGAAGTTACCCAAGGAAGTAGCGGCACGAACCGTGGACTAATAGGTGTAGGGCCAGGACCTGCCCCCGTAAGCGTTAAGTTAAGCCGTGTTCGAATTGCCCCGGCAGGGGCCGACGGTGAATGGTCCGTCAGCCGACGGATTTTAACCTGCGGATAACGGACTTTCCCAGGCCCCCGTAACCCGCCCCCTGACGCCTGCTACCTGCCTTTTTGTCCCCCGCACTTTTCTCTTGACACGCCCACCCACTCGTAGTAGCCTACTAGAGTTGTCGCAAGCGAGCGCCGGCAATCGGCGGCAAGGGAAGGCGAAAGGGACCCGGCAAGGGGGAAAAAGGCGGGGAAATGGTAAAAAGATGTTATTTTGGCGAAACGAACCTACCGATCTAGTGCAAACAAAGGACTTAGCATTTTAAAACGCTGAAAACGAACTGGTTTTGAGTGCAAACGAACCCCAATCAAACCCCAAAAAGGGGCCAAAAAGCTGCCTTTTGTGCGGTATCGAACCGGAGTTTGCGAATCGAAAGGCGGCAGGGGGTGGGCGAGTACAAGGGGGGCTACACGAGCTTCGAATTTGACGTCGCTAGGCGTTAGAAATCCGCCGGGCGCAGAGCTGCTTTGGGATCTTAACCTTCGGGGACTTTGAGGCGGCCCTGTGAGTATACGGCCCTTCGCGCCGTACCTGGACAGGTCCCGGGGGAGAAAAAATGGCATTGAAGGCTTAGACTTGACAAACTCCAACCTATCGGCTAGATTGGTAGCGTATGGCAATGGGCGGAACACTCGCAGGGAGGAGGGCCCGTTGGGCGTCTGGCTCCGCCCTGCTGACGATAAGTCCGCGCAAGCCGGGAAACAGTCCTTATGCAGGTTTTCACAGTCAACTGTCCCCCCGCAGCGGGTTGGCCGCCCTCTGGCGAATGCACCGCGAAGAAAATTCTTTTTTTGAACGACCGACGCGCGAATGTCTATGAAAACAAAGGACCGCTGTGGAAAAGTGGCAGTGAAGCGGGAATGTTTATGAAAATAAAGTTAGTTATGTGTCCAAGGCCGGAATATATATGAAAACAGGCAGGTTAATGTTTTTCAGTCGAAAATCAGCCAGAACCAGCCTTCGGATCTCCTGCCGCAGCGGGTTGACCGTGCCCTGGAGAATCCACCGCAAAGAAAATTCTTTTTTTGAACGACCGACGCGGGAATGTCTATGAAAACAAAGGACCGCTGTGGAAAAGTGAGACGGAACCGGGGATGTTCATGAAAATAAAGGTAGTTATCCCTTTGAAGCCGGAATGTATATGAAAACAGGCAGGTTAATGTTTCTGCTTGGCAATCTGGCGGGGACGTGGCTGGCAACAAGGGCAGAAGTGGCTGCTGCGCCCCGCGATCACGATGCGCCGGATCGGCCGGCCACAACGACGGCAGGGTTTGCCGGTGCGCTGGTAAACGCGCAGGCGCTGGGCGTAATTACCGGGGCGACCCTCGATGTCAACGTAGTCGCGGAAGCTGGTGCCCTGGAGCTTCACGGCGTGCTCCAGGACTTTCCTGACCGCCTTGAAAAGGCGGCGGGCTTTCCGGGCGGAAACCCGGCCGGGCTGCGCCAGCGGATGGATGCGGGCCACAAAGAGCGACTCATCCGCATAGATGTTGCCGAGCCCGGCCAGCAACTGCTGGTTCATCAGCCAACTCTTGATGGCGCCGCGGCGGGCGCGCATGGCGCTCAGGAACTGCTCCTCGGTCATCTGCTGCGCGTCTGGCCCCAGCCGGCCGAACGCGGCTTCCAGCTCCTCACGCGTGCAGGAGCGTATCCTGCCGAACCGCCGCACATCGCGAAACCGCAACTCCTCGCGCTCGCCGAGCGCCAGCAGCACGTGTGTGTGCGGCTCGAGTGGCGCCCGGCGCGCGGAGACTGTGAATTGCCCGGTCATGCCGAGGCGCACCAGCAGATAACGCGGCGGCTGGTTTTCGGCGCTGAGCTCGAGGGCGAGCGCCTTGCCCTTGCGCTGCACTGCAACGATGGCGCGCCCCTCAATCTCGGCTGCGAATTGCTCCGGCGGCCCAACAATGACGCCCGGATGGCGGACCTCAACGGCAAGGATGCGGCGTCCCAGAGCATGCCTCTGGAGGCCCTGCGAAACGGTTTCGACTTCGGGGAGTTCAGGCATTGGGCAATCTAACAACTAGGGCCAGAACGCGCGTCGGGCTCCCGGAGCCGCCCCGGAGTTTCATGGGGAGAGCGATAATGCAGGCGCCGGTGGCAGGCAGCAGGTCGAGATTCGCCAGGTCCTCGAGGTGGTAGAGGCCTGCCGCCATGGTGAAGTGATGGACCTTGAAATCCTCCGATGGCCCGTAGTCAACGCTCGGCGTGTCAATCCCGATGGACACCGGATGGGCATGGTCCAGAAGGTAGCGCGCGGCCTCGATGGACAGCCCGGGAAAATGCATCAGCCCCTGCGCATCCTGGTTCACGTAGCGCTCCTGCGAGGGCCAGCGCGACGCCCATCCGGTGTGAATTAACACCGCGCAGCCGCTGGGCATGGGGCCGTGCGCGTTCACCCACTGCTCCAAGTCTGCCACCGTAACGCGATAGTCAGGGCTGGAGGCTGCGGCGGCGGTCACGTCCACAACCACCGCAGGGACTACGAACTTCTCCACTGCGATTTGATCCAAGCTCGCGCCTTTGGGGTCGAAATGGAGCGGAGCGTCCATGTGAGTCCCAAAGTGCTCAGGAATTTGAAGGGTGCGAGCAAAGCAGCCGGCCCGCTCGAATGTTGCGACCGCCTTGGCGTGAAAGGGAAAGGGCTCAGTGCCCTCCGGCCAAAACGGCGACCTCTCTTCCAGGTCGTGCGTCAGGTCCACAATACGAAGCTGGCCCTGGTGAATCGCTTGAACCAGCTCAGCCGGCAGGTTCTTCATCTCTGCGCGCCCGCCGGATGCATACTTGACAAACTCCGCCATGTACGCTCCTCCTGTGGAAGGGTCGGGCCTGCGCCTTATTTCAGTAATTCCGAGTGGTCTGGAGTTCCGCGCAAGGAAAAATGCCTAAGCGATTTGGACCATTTCCGGTGTTCCTGCCTTGCCGATGCGGACGGATTTCTTGAACTCCTCCAACATGCTCTCGTTAAGACGGACCTCGGTAGGCCGCTTGCTCAGGCTCATGCCGTCAATCTTCTCTTGCAGCTTCAGAAGGGCATAAAAGAGGTTTTCCGGCCGCGGGGGGCAGCCCACCACGTAAACATCCACGGGGACGATCTTGTCCACACCCTGAAGCACTGCGTAGGTATTGAACGGGCCACCCACGCTGGAGCATGCGCCCATGG
>JBEKUR010000388.1:0-3773 GCA_049514855.1 Terriglobia bacterium | reverse complement strand
CGCCATGCATCCGAGCTAAGAGCCGTATGCGCTAATCAGCGCCCGTACGGATCCGTGCGGGGGGTGCCGGGTAACCGGTATCCCTACCGCGACCGCTACCACGACAGTCCATATCGGAGGTGAAACGTGAAAACACTCATTGCTACAGTAGCTTTGTTATTTACGGTATCGCCATTAGTCCGGGCAGGGAACGCTGACGGCAATTCGGTTCAGGGACAGTTCTATTTCTTCACTGCCCCGATTGTGTCGAATACCCAATACTATTTCAATCGGGCATACTCCGGAGTGGTGTTCACACCCGGGGAGCCGGTGCCGGCGAACTATTATTTGACCGCGGTGGGTGGAAACAACACCGGTTTCGGCGGAGAAGTGTTAGTCCACAAGGGGCTGGGTGTGGGCGTCGAACTTGGATATGGAGGCCCCGATTGGAGTTTTGACGGAGATGGAGCGGTGGGAGTGGGTTCAATCGATGCGACCTACCACTTCTTCGGCAATAAGAGCCGCAGGAGGGTGGAGCCTTTTGCCACCGGAGGCTACAGCCTTTACTACGGGCAGCGCACAACGACGCAGAACGGGTTCAACTTCGGGGGCGGCGTCAATCTTTGGGTGATCAAACACGCTGCCCTGCGTTTGGAGGTTCGGGAACAGGGCGGCATCAATTACTTTGACGGTTTCAGTCAATTCAAGCATTACGTAGCCTTCCGCTTCGGTATGACGTTCAGGTAGGACCCACGGCCTGGCGCAAGCGAAGGCGCCCGGCGGGTAGCGGAGCGCTGCACGCTTTCCGTTCGGAGGTGGAATCGCTGGCGGGAGGCGCGGTCAGGGGCACATCACGCGATGCGGCCTTGCCGAAAGGGTACGAAAGAGCTGGTGGCGCCGACCTCTGTTGTTTAGGCCCCTGGTTCTTCTCAAGGTAGACCCGCGCCGATGAATCAGGGTGCTACTTGCTATCTCTGATAGATTGGAGTCCTCTGCGGTGCGTCGAGCAATACTCCTGTCACTCCTGTTTGCTCTGGCCGCTGGCGCGGTTTGTGCGCTGCGGCCTCTCAAGGCGGTGGATCTGCGCGTTTATCATGCGGCCGCCAGAAGTTTCTTCCTCCTGTCTGGCCCCATGTACGGTCCGAACCAAGAATTCGGATGGCCAATGACGTACCGTTACCCGCCCCTGTTTATTTGCCTCTTCCGGCCGTTCGCCTCTCTTCCGCTCAGTGTTGCCGCGGGAATGTGGGCTGCGCTAAAGGTGTTGCTCTTGGCGCCTGTGGTCTGGATCTGGTACCGACGATATCCTCCGTCACGTTTTGGTCCAGCTCTTTGGATTTCCGCCCTTCTGCTGCTGCCGTACCTGCTCTATGAACTACAGATGGGGAACGTACAGTTATTTCTCGTCGAAATAGTGTGCCTTGCCCTCTTGCTTTGTGACGAGCATCCCTTCGTCACCAGCCTGTTGCTCGGCCTCGCGACGGCGATTAAAGTCTGGCCGGGGTTTATCCTTCCCTTCCTGGCGGTGCGTGGACGTGGACGCTGGCGCATCGGAGTGCGAGCTTTGGCCGCGACGGCAGTCTTAACAGTTGCGCCGGGTTTCTGGCTCGGTTGGAGCAACCTGTTTCACTTGCTGAAGCAGTGGTTCCTCCAGGAACAGCGGATCAACGCCCTTCTCGGCGACCGGTGGTACCCCAGCCAATCCCTGCGCGGCGTCATGCTCAGGTATTTCACCCGGATGGACTACTCCGGGCTTCCTGATCAGAACTATCGGCAAGTGAACCTCGTTTCGTTGCCCTCCTGGGAGGTCCGACAATTCTGGCTTACGCTGGCGATTGTTTTGGGTCTCTTGGCATTGGTTTGGGTCTATCGATGTGCCAGTGACGGTGCGGCATACTCGATCTTCTTTTGTTCTTTGTTGATCATCGAACCTAATGTCCACCGGCTCGCGTATGTGACCATGCTCTGGCCCGTCCTCTATGCGGGCATTGTGATGAGCGACCAGAAGGCTCCACGGTTTACGCGGTGTGTGCTCATGGGCGCCGCTGCTCTAGCTGTCCTTGAGCCGCTGGTTCCGGGCGCGGCGCTACAACGGTTGTGGCACGTCCTGGGAATTGAATTCTTTGGAGTTCTCGTTCCGCTCACAATCGTTCATCTGGTGTATTCTTCGTGGGGGATGTCTTCCCCCCTGTGGAAACCGCTCGCTAAATGATGCCGCCGTAAGCGGAGGCGAGGAGGCACGGCAAGGCGAACGGAGCCAATTTCGGGGGCGGGGTCAATATCTGGCTGAAGAAACACGCTGCCCTGCGCCTGGAGGTTCGGGATACCATCGGCGGGCGGAATATAAGCATAGATTATGAACCTTGGGGCAATTCCTATACAGCGCCTCAAAATGTCGTCAGCTTCCGCATTGGTGTGACGTTCAGGTAGGACCCGGGGCCGGCGCAAGCAAAAGGGCTCAGCGGGCGGCACAGTATAGCAGAGCGGAGTGCGCTTGAAGGAAGTACAATAATGTTGATGGATTTCTTGGACGGGCTCGAGGAAGATTGGCAACCGATTTCGAAACCGGCAACCATAGCGTGGACGATCTTTTACCTCCTTTTCCTGTTCTACGCGGCTGCCAACAGCGGGAAGTTTCTGCTTGCCGATTACGTCTTCTTCCCGATCCACGAAGGCGGGCATCTCTTGTTCGGCTGGTTTGGTCATACCATCGGGGTGATGGGCGGAACGCTACTCCAGCTCTTCGTCCCACTCGCGATTGCGGTGTATTTCATATTCCAACGTCAAATCCCGGGTACGGCTTTTGCCGCTTTCTTCTTTTTCGAGAACTTTCTCAACGTCGCGACCTATATGGCAGATGCTCGGCGGCAGGAGCTGCCTTTGGTCACGGTGGGCGACGCCGATTACGGCGAACACGACTGGACTTACCTGTTCGGAAAACTCGGAGTGCTCGACCACGACACGTCAATCGCAGCCGTGGTGAGGCTCCTGGGGTGGTTGGGAATGATGGGGGTGGTGGTCTGGCTGTGGTGGAAGCCGCGAACTTCCATGAAGACGGCAACAACACAAAGAGCCAAGCAGTGAGGCCTTTAGCGATACGCCTCGCGGCGATGCCGGAGGGAGAGGATCTGAAGAGTGTCCCCGAGATCGTGAAAACGGATGCGGTGGTCGCCGACACGCAGCCGGTACTCTCTGGGATCGGATCCCTTCAGCAGCTTGACGTCGCCTTCCTCCGTGAAGAGGAAGCGCGCCAAGCCCTCCAGAATCCGCATGGCCGCCTCGCGGTCGATGCGGCGCAGATCGGCACGGGCCGCATCAGTCCACTCAATCTTTTTTGCCATGCGCCATGTGGTGGAAATCTTCCGTCGTCAGACCGAAGTCCTGGAGTATTTCAGTGTGAGGGATACCTTTGCCGCCACGCTGGCGCAGCCACTCTTTCGACCGCTCGACTGCCTGGCGTTCCTCTTCGGTCTCCGGCTCATCGTCGATGGGCGCTGCGGCCAGCTTGCGCGAGACGGGATCGAGAATCGCTTCCAGTAGTCCAACCACGGCGGAGAGCTGGTACGAGGGCAACCGGTCGACTAACTCGTGAGCGTGCTGCTTTTCGTCCACCATCGGCAATCTCCTTACTCCGCTTCCGGCCCGTAACAACTCCAGGATAGCACAAAATCCACTAGCCCAAGTTCGTCACGGGGACACCGATTTTAGGTTTTTTCAGTGGAGATCGGCGGGGAAGTGATTTCGTTGCAACGCGGGCTTGGCGAAAAGCCGATGTAGTGCAGACCTACCCTCTT
>JBEKUR010000387.1:0-3857 GCA_049514855.1 Terriglobia bacterium | reverse complement strand
GGCACCACCTGTGCATGCTCGCGGCGAAGGTCTCTGCGAGAGCCGGATGCGGGAAATCCGCACGTCCGGTTCGACGAGGGGAGAGGAGCGTTGTCCGCCACCTCTCCTACTCTACCGCCCCACGAACACGCGCAACATCTCTGTCGCCGCGTCCTAGCCACAGCCTGTCCTGGCTTCCTAGCGGTCCCGCAAGGCGGGATGTCGGCGCCACCCGCGTCCCCGCTGCAATTCTCCAATCTCACCTCGTATCCTAGCCCTGACTGCGCGTGAGAGCCAGGTCACCCGGCCATCCGCGGCGCTCCGTGTCCTTCCGGTGAGCCTGCGTAAGTTCGACAGCCAAACCCACTTTATTCGGTTCGCTGGGCTACGGTTCCAACATGAGGTAGTCAAAGTTTCCTGGGCCCAAGCGCCGCTCGAGCTGCTCGAGGATGGTCCGCACCTGAGCGGCGGTCTCATGGGGACCGGAAATATAGAAGGGCTTGCCGTCATGCCCGTACTCGAAATGCGTCGGGCAGGCCGTGGCCTGCACATCGCCGAAGATCTGGCGCGCCTCGTCATAATCCACATGGGGGTTGAATCCTAGCTCGTGCGCGAAAGCTACCCCGCCTTCTACCAGCTTCCGGAAGCAGGCGGGCGGCATCGGCTGAAGGCTCTCGGCCGCCGACCAACTGCGCAGGCGCTCGGCATACTCACGTCTGGTCACGATGGCAAAGAAGGCATTCTTGACCCCCAGGCAGAACACGTCCAGCAGGAACGCGCCCAGGGCGATGCGTCCATCCGGCAGCGAGCGACTGAAAACCAAGTTGCCCATACCCAGCTCGAACAGCTTCGCCGGGACCAGAGCTTCATGGATTGGGGCATTGGCGGCCGTGGCTATCTGCGGGGCCATCGCCCCAGCCTCTCCCGGTTCGGTTGTCTTGTTTGCCTGCTTTTGCCGATGGCGGTCCAGGTATTTCTGATATCGCCTTTCATGTCTCGACATGAGGGTGTCCTTCCAGCAAGTTTGACCGCATTCAGATGGTTAATGCCGGGCAGCTTGGGCATGAGTTAGACAGACACTTCGATCTCCCGCACTTCCGCTTCTCGAAAAGTTTCTTTGACCGCCTCCAAGTACTCCCGAATTGCCTCCCGGATATTCTCAAGTGCTTCCTCTTCTGTCTGTCCTTATGACCAGCATCCGGGCAAGCCGGGACACGAAACACTGTAACCTTCTTCAGAAGCTTGCAAAACGACTTTGTATTTCATGATTGATCCTCAAGCTGGATTATACTCGCAACTGCTTATCCGCTGCATTCAGACTGAAATCGGAAATTGAGAGCCCCTGGTCCGTTCCGACCCGCTGGGTTGAAAGGCGGTTGACCCAGGATGTGTTGGAACAAACGAGTGCACCGAGAAATCAGCCCGCCACGCGATGTCGCCCGCCTAGGCGGGCTTGCCCAAATCCCGGAAAGAGAAATCGCTTGACAGATGTTCGACAGCGCCTTAGCGTGACGGGTGGCGTGAGAATCGGCTTGACTCTGTTGGGGGGAACAAATGGGAAATCGAAGCGATCGTCGTGAATTCATCAAAATCATAGGTGGCGCGGCCCTGGCGCCTTGCATGCTGCGGGCCGCGGAGGCGTTTACCTGGGGAATCAGCAGCGCCCTTGGGACCCCCCGCGAGGAACTGGTGCTAGCCAGCAACCCGGTTCCAAACCTGCCGATCGGCGTCGCGAAAGGTCTTCATCCCGGGCGCGTCGTCTGGGCACACGACCCCAACGCGGCCGACTGGGAGGGGCCAGGACAGGGACACTGGTGGGAAGGCGGTCATACCAACCAGGCTGTGGTCGAGGGCATGATGTCTGGGGTAATTCGCCGGCTGGGCGGAAAGGCCAACGATCGAGAAGCATGGCACGCCCTAATCCAGAACTTCAACCAAACCCACGGCAACGGGAAAGCTGGATATAGGAAGGGGGAGAAGGTCACCATCAAAGTGAACCTGGTGAGTTGCATCGCCGGCGGAGCGGTTGATCCAAAGTCTTACGACATGGTGCGCGACCTGGACTACATGAACGCCTCGCCCCAGATGATCCTGGCTCTGCTGCGCCAACTCGTCCACGCGGTCGGCGTAAATCCGCAAGACATTTCCGTGGGCGATCCGCTTTGCTTGTTCCCCAATCAATATTATGACCTTCTCCATAGCCAGTTCCCCAACGTCCACTATTTGGACTGCGCCGGGGGGAATGCGGACCATCCCCGAACCCGCGTGCAGTACTCTTCCATCCCTTTCTATTGGAGTTCTCGTCCAACCGGAACGGCCCAGGACTATGTGCCTGTTCCCTACGCAGAAGCGAAGTACCTCATCAACATGGCGAACCTGAAAAGCCACACCGGGGCGGGGGTCACGCTCTGTGGCAAGAACCATTACGGCTCGCTGATCAGGAAGCCGCCCGACAAGGGCTACTACGACATGCATGGAACCCTGCCGCGCGGAGTCCTGGGCTCCGGGCATTACCGGGCCGTCGTGGACCTGATGGGGCACGCTCACACCGGCGGCAAGACCCTGCTCTATTTGGTCGACGGTCTCTACCCGGGAGTGCATCCCATCGAACATTCTCCCCGCAAGTGGTCCATCCCCCCTTTCAACGGGCAATGGGCTTCGAGCCTTCTTGCCTCCCAGGACCCGGTCGCTATCGATTCCGTGGCCTTCGATTTCCTCTGGGCTGAATGGAACGATTACCCGCACATGTCCGGAGCCGACGACTACCTGCACGAAGCGGCTCTGGCCGACCATCCGCCCTCGGGAATGTTCTACGATGCGGACCACGCTACCCATACGACTCGCTTGGCCAGCCTGGGGGTTCACGAGCACTGGAACAACCTACAGGACAAGCAATACAGCAGAAATCTGGGCAAGCGAGAAGGCATCGAACTGGTCAGGTTTGGCCCAAGTGCAGCCTAGCGTGCAAAGACGGGGCGCATGTATGAAAGGCAAGGCATGCCCGGCGCGGCGACCTTTGTTAATCTAGGAATTCCGTCTTGGGTCGTTCCCTCAGAACGAGGCTGTAGCAGCCGGCGGCCACAAAGACATTTTGTCCGCTCCGGGATTTACTTCCTTGCCTCCTTCACACATAGACGGGCCGGCCCTTACGTTCGCTGCTTCGCGTACCAGTTCACCTCATCGACCCGAACGCCGAGAAGCCGAGCGAGCGGGAACAGAGTCCCTCGCGTCTCCTTAAGCGCATCGCTAACTTGGCCCATGGTTGGTCGGTACGCGCCTTTATGAACAACGCTATTCCTCAAGTGAGGCACATTGCAGGACTTTATGTGGTTCGTGAAGAGGATCACAGGTCTGGTTGTCGCCCCGCGCGTTCGGTGTGGCTACGCCTGGGCAATTGCCGCACCACCGCCTTGATCGAGGCCTTCGACCGACTGTGGCCGCGCATCGAGCGGGTAGCCACGGTCAGTGCTTTTCTGACCGTGGGCTTTTCTCATGCCCGATATCCGACTGGCAAGGATACGTAGTCAATCTGAATGGGGCAGGCCGACACCGTGGCCTTGTCCAAGGCAAAATTGTTGTGGCTCGACCACCGCCAATCCTCCGGCCTCTTGACCAACCCCCGGCGGACCGGATTCATGTGCATATATTCCAGGCGCTGTTTGAACTCCCCCTCGTGCCTCACAAACCGGTCCCAAAACTGGTGCTGCCAAAACGCTCCCTTGCTGCCGCGCAGAGCATGAAACCTCAAAGTCGCGGGTGGCGCATACATTGTCTTTCATGTATGGTGTGCCAGGGAAAGCCTGGCTGATCTTGTAAGCTGAAAGGAGCTTACCTTGTAATTGCCCATTCAACAAGTAGCCGAGCCAGCGTGGAGCGGA
>JBEKUR010000386.1:0-3860 GCA_049514855.1 Terriglobia bacterium | reverse complement strand
TGCGCTGGACACGACGCGGCGCTCACCGCCTCCTCAAGCTCCGCCTCTGGATCGCTCGCTGCGGAACAACTTGGTTCGAAGTCTTGTATTCTCGCGGAGCTCAACTGACAAATGCTTGACACAACCTTCACCCAGCCTTGCCTGTCCCCCGGCTCCACAATGTGATATGGTTTCTCCACGACGGTTCTCCTTTCTTGAGATTTCTCCAACCTGATTCTACCGAATCAGACCGGAGAACCGTCGCTCAAACCTCTAACGGAAGTTGGGTCACCATCTTTGAACCGGCTCGACAATATACTGCCTAAGTTCCACTCTGAAGGAAAGTTGCGGGAGCCGCCGCAGGAGTTTGATCGCTGACCCACGGTTTGGTGGACCGTTGCTCTACGGACTATTCTGTCTCTGCAAGTTATTGAAAAGAGGGCCTGAAGGGATTCGAACCCTTGCCCTACGGTTTAGGGAACCATGCCCGCACCGTTCCGCCTGTTCGGAGTCAACTATTCTCAGTAGGTTCCGCTGTCTTTCATTCGGGTCAAATGACCCCATTCGGGCACGAGTATGCACCCCATTATGCACCTCGCGCTCAGCCATCGCCGACAACGGCCAGCGGTGTTGCTCGGATGCTGGCCGTCGTCGAAATCCTCCGAAGATCGGAAGGAAAGGCGCTCGATAACGAAAAAGGCCTCACCCGCGAACCTCGACCAGTATTGGAGCATCGGCCGAGGCGTCCCAGTCGCACAAACTCGGCACACCGTAGTGCGAGCGGGGAGGTCGTTTTTCTGATGGCTGGTGGACTGGCACACTTTTCGGCCAGTCAGTCGCCTTATTCCCATCACTTTCTGGCGGCCACTGGTCCAGTCGCTTTCACTGCTCGTTCAACTTCGCTCGCGTACACGTTCTAGGCAGTGGCCACTGATTCGCCGATCAGCGTACACCTTCCTATCGGCGTGGTGTTTTCTTTCGCTTGTAGCGGCCTGAGGGATATCTGTGTGCCCGGTGTGTGTCGCCTCAAGACAAGCTACGCGATACCGGTCGAGTTGAGCCTTTTAGTATTTAGCGGGCGAGATGCTCCGGTCCCAGCAGCAGACTCAGGGCATCGTAGACGCGTACGAGGAATTGGGAATGAAGAGTCGGGGCGACCTTGAATCTCAAGAAAGGCTGAAGTTCATTGCTCAGTGATAAATGGAGCTTTTTGGAGCTTTGCATGGAGACACAGTCGGAGCTAAGTTACTGAAAAATATGGTAGGCCCGAACGGACTCGAACCGTTGACCTCTACCGTGTCAACGACAAGTCCTAGACTAGTGATTTCTGTTACTTAGCTTTAATCTTAACGAGATGCGAATGCCAGTTGGCGACACAGGACGACACGAAATGCCGTGAAATCCCGCTTCCACTGACACGCGTACTGACACACGGACCTCCTCCTCATTCTACAAGGATGCAGGATTCCATTCTCAATCGCGTTTGAGTCGGCGTGCAAGATAACTGGGCGTGATATCTTTCAACAAACTCGTCCGATCATGCGCCGTTTGCGATCACTGAACTGTCAATGTCAGAGATTGCGTGTGTGTCAGTGAGCTCGAGCCAGCGGGCGTGGAGCCATTTATGGTCAGCGTGTATGTGCCCGCAGGCGTGCCTGGACTTCCACCGCCTCCCCCGCCGCCTCCGCCTCCTCCACCTCCGCACGCTGCCCATCCGATGACCATTACGATGGTGAGCGCAAGCGCAACCCAAGGCCGTCGCTGGCGTGTCGTTGCGACCGCGAGGGCAATCCCTAGCACCAACAGCCACACGACTAACGCTGGGACAGGGTAATTGACCGGCCACATCCGCGGCGGCTCCCTGCGCCTTGCCACGATGCTTGTTCCGGCCGTGGTGGTCACTGTGACTGTCGCTGAGGCGGAGCCGTTGCCAGCGGGTGTGACCGACGTGGGTGAGATAGAGCACGTCGATAACGTGAGCGTCGTCGGCTCCGCGCAGGTCAGTGCCACTGCTTGGCTGAATCCACCCAGAGAGCTAACAGTCAACGAGTAAGTTGCTGGCTGCCCGGGTGTCACCGTCATCGAAGTCGACGTCGCGGAAATCGAGAAGTCCTCGCCAGTGCCCGAGAGACTGACCGTCTGCGGGCTGCTGGAGGCATTATCGCTCACCTCAAGAGAGGCGCTCTCGGCTCCAGAGATGCTGGGCTTGAACGTGATATTGATGCTACACGTAGCTCCTGAAGCTATCGTCGCAGTGCAGTTGTTGGTTTCACTGAAGTCGGCCGCGTTGGGGCCCGTGATGGTAGCACCTGTGAAACCCAAATTCACACCTCCGCTGCTGGTCAGGGTGATCGATTGACTGGAGCTGGTGGTGCCAAGAACCTGACCAGAGAAACTCAGTGTGCTGGCTGAAAGAGTCGCATCAGGGACCAGCACATTCCCTTGAAGGGGCATCGTAAAGGGAGTCGTTTGTTGATCTAGCCTTCGCTCTGGGACGCTGGGAGCATTTTCATTGAAGGCTGCGGCGACCGCGCTAATCACCAGTTTTCCTATTTTTGTCTTCTTGGGTGTCTTGCGACTGGGGTCTATCTCCATCTCTAGGTCTGACGAGCCGCTTTGAGGAGTAAAGGTAACCTGGATGGTGCATTGCATCCCGGGAGAATAAGTCGTGGGCAGCGCACATTGTTCGGGATTCACGGTAAAGTCAGTGTCAGGGGTGCCGTCGGAGTTCTCCACCTGGATACTGTTGACGATCAGCGATTGGCTGGTGAGGTTGCCCAAAACAACAGGCACGGGGCTGCTGCTGGTGCCCACGGCTTGGTCGGTGAAGCAGTTGGCGGTTAGCGAACCAGCGCATGACAGGATGCTGATTTGGGACACGCCAACCTGAGCAGTATTACTGGGACTGATCTGCAGTACGAAATAATTGCGTTTCCCGCCTGTGTATGTTCCTTCGCCGTTGCCGTAGAACTGGCTGAAGTTACCAGTTGTCACCAGAAGACTTGTCGGGCCTGCATCGCCAATGAAGTATGCGTTTCCCGAGGAATCTACGGCAACGCCGTCGCCGGAGTCGTTTCCGCTTCCTCCAAAATAAGTAGAGAACACCAGTTGATTAGCCGCAGGCTGGCTGGGGTCGAGTTCGGTCATAAAGGCCTCTTGCAGGCCTCCACCGAGCGTCGGTTGGAAAGCGTTCATCACAGGAAAATCGCTCGAGATGGTGAATCCTGTGACGTATATCCGTGCTGAAGCATCTACGGCGATGCCTAGGCCCCAATCCCCATAGATGGGGTACGTGGCTGAGCCGCTGCCGCCCAAGTAGGTGGAATAGAGCAGGCTCAGGGCGGAACCGTCCCAGCCGAGTACCGTCACGAAAGCGTTTGCATCCTGGTTCGCGATGCCTTTGTTTGAACTTTGGAAAGCGTTTGCGGTTGTGGGGAAGTTAGCGGAGCCGGTTAGTCCCGTAACGTAGGCGTTACCAGAGGCATCCACTGCGATCGCAGAACCATCGTCGCCAGTCACATCTGGGCCAGTTCCGCCGAGGCAAGTGGAGTATATAAGCGAGGAGTTCCCGGATTGGGTGGTATCGAACTTCGCGACAAAAACGCCAGCGGTGCTGCAGGACACTGGAGGGCTCTGAAGGGGGTGAAGCGTCGGGAAGTCGGTCGACCCGACATTTCCCACAACGTACGCGTAACCTGAGGGATCTACGGCGATACCATAACCGATGTCCGCTTGAGAAGTATACCCAGGAATACGGTTGTGTCAAGCATTTGTCAGTTGAGCTCCGCGAGAATACAAGACTTCGAACCAAGTTGTTCCGCAGCGAGCGATCCAGAGGCGGAGCTTGAGGAGGCGGTGAGCGCCGCGTCGTGTCCAGCGCA
>JBEKUR010000385.1:0-3875 GCA_049514855.1 Terriglobia bacterium | reverse complement strand
CGGCTCCAGCAGGTCGGCCAAGAATTGTTCCAAGCGCTTTCGACATTTCTCGATTTCGCTCTCGGTCATGGACCAGAGCTTAGCACGTCTCCTGTGGGAGGTCAATAACTTAACGTAGTAGTACTAGCTACTGGCCACTAACCAATGGGGGACAGCGAAGACTAAGGAACTCCGCGATCGGGCTTCAGGCGCCTGCTGCACTCGCCCCTGGGACCTGGGAGGAAGGTTTACTTGGGAAAGGCCGTTGGCGCCACAAAAAAAGACAGGGAGCACGTAGCCCGTTCCGTAATGCTCCGTAGTTGGAGCAATCCGGCGGGATACGCACTCCCCTGTCAATCCTCAATCAAAGCCCGCAGAGCATCAGAACGTCAGTTTCAGCGCAAACTGGATCTCCCGCGGGTCATGGGCAGCAGTTACTGTGCCAAAGGTGCTGTCTGTCACCGTGGTGTCGAGTCCGCAGCCGGTGCCGCAGCCAAACGACGGGTGGTTCAGGATGTTGAAGAATTCAGCTCGGAACTGGTATTTCACCCGCTCCCCCCAAACCGGGCCGTTCTTCAGCAAAGCAAAGTCGAGGTTATCAATTCCCGGCCCCTCGATGGCGTTCGGTGCAACCGTGCCGTAAAGCGTGGGTACTTGCTGAATGGGGAAGCACGCAGTGTTGAAGAATTGGGAAATCGAACGGTTGCCCCGGTAGTTGCAGCCGGCGTTGACGGCAGCATACTCGTTTCCGCCGATGCTCGTAACACCGTTCCCCAGAGGCTCGCCACCGGATAAGACGCTTGTGGGGAATCCACTGATGAACGCGGCGTCGCCCGAGATCATCCAGCCGCCCACAGCCTTCCCATACCATGTCGTTGCGTGCCTTTCGAACGGCAGTTCGTAAATCCAGGTGAATATCAGGTTGTGTGTCTGGTTAAAGCCGGCAAGCTGCCAGTTGTACTTGGGGTTGTAAGTATCCGTGACCACAGCGTAGATGCTGTCCGCCATGTCAAAGGCTTTTGAGTAAGTGTAGGCAACGTTATACTGCAAGCCCTTAGCGAGGCGCTTTTGTACGCTCACTTGCAGAGCGTCGTATTTCGAATTGCCCTCTTGCAAGGTGGTCGTGGCGCCGCCAATGCCCGGGTAAGGTCGCAGCAGATCCTGGTTAATATTGGCGTTGGCGGGGTTGGTAAAGGTTCCTATCGCCGGTTGGTTCAAGTCGGCATTGATGGGAAAGTGCTTGCCACGATTGCCCACATAACCGACGCTCACCAAGGTGTTATTGAAGAACATGTGCTCGAGGGTGAAGTTCCAGGAATAAACCACCGGGACATCGTTCTTCAAGTCCGAGCCGGTCATGGGGATGGGCAACTGGGGAGCAGTCGCGCCGCCTGTGAGGCAGTTCCGGAGGGAATCCAACGACAGCCCGGGCAATCTGCTCTGCCGTTGAACACCTCCGAAGCCAACTGGTACGGCGTAACTCCGCCCTCCAGAGTCACGTCGCTCAGGGTGTTGTGGTTGTAGAAGATGCCACCGCCCGCACGAATAGAGCTCTTGCCGGAACCCGTCGGATCCCAGGCGAACCCGAGGCGCGGCTGGAAATTGCGATACTGGGTCCCAATGATCGACGGCGGTAGCCCGCGCGCCATGCCGTAATATTGCAACTGCTGATTGATGGAGGCGATGTTCTGTGCTGTCAACGCCTGGCCGAAGACCGCGAAGTGCCCGGCGGCATTGTTGGGAACCCCCATGCCAGGAACTGCAATGCCGTTGTAAGGGTTGCCTCCCGTGATGAACCCGGTCGTCGGATCGACCACCTGCTGAACACCGGGTGCATAGGAATAGAACAACGGGTCAAACATGGCGAAGTTGTTCCACTTAGCCTGGTAGGGCTGGAAAACATCCCACCGCAGGCCCCCCTGGATGGTAAGCCGCGGCGTAATCTTCCAACTGTCTTGACCGAAGAATCCGATCTGGTGAGCCACCCAGTCTGTCTGGTTGCGCCAGCCCAGCTCGGAGTAATTGTCAAAGTTGCCGAGCAGGGCGTCCGCCAGAGGCGAGCCAGTGGAGTAGGGATTGCCCGGCGCAGCGTTAAACGTGAACTGCCCGTTCAGGTTGTTCCCCACGCCGCCACCCGGTGAGACCCGCACTTGGTCGTGGTCATTCTCGCCGTCGTGCTCGAACCAGAATCCGGCCTTAATGGTGTGATTGCCCTTAATTTTCGTAATGACGTCCTGAAGGGTATAGACGTGGCCGATGCTGCCGGAAGGATACGCCTGCCCGTTGACCCCGTCAAAACCACTCATGATCAACGTGGGGATCTTGCCGGCAATATCTTTGCTTGCGTCCCCCCCCCCAGGGATAATATAGGGGAAATCGATGCCGAGCGAGTTGCGATCCAGCCCGTTTTTCCCATAGATACCATTGGTCAATACAATGTGATTGATGTCCTCATTGGCGCCCACCGAGAAGTCATTGAGCAGTGTGGGGCTAAATGTGGTCGTCAAATCCACCGTTCCGCCGCGGCTGGGCCAATGGTAACCTTGAAATATGAGCGCGGAACTGGCGCCCGTTCCGTTAGCAGCGCTGCTCGTATTCCCGAAGTAATGGCGAAGGGACACAGCGAGGTGATTCTTTTCGTTCGGGATATAGTCTCCCTTGATATCGTACATATGGGTGGTGTTGGGGCCATTATAGGTGGTGATGAAGTTTAAGCCACCCTCGTAGGGATAACTGGCGCCAGGCTTAGAGACGGTATTGGGAGGCACGTACATGTTGGCTACCATCGCCCGTCCGTTGGAGCTCAAGAGGCTTTGAGGAATGACGTTGCCCGGGAAGCAGCCAGCCGCTGTCCCTCCACTTGCGGCGCAGGCGCCGGGCCTCGGGTCTGGAGCCGGAGCCGGAGGCGGTGCTACGTAGGTGAGCCCGTCCACCCCGTTCAAATAAGCCGGAACCGTGGGACAACTACCCGTGAAGACTTGACAATAGTCATTCAGATTACCCGCACGGTCGTGAGCCGTCGGCACGGTACCCGTCCAAGTGCTGCCGCTGACCTCGCGGTTCCATTCTTCCGAAAGGTAGAAATAAAGCTTGTGGCCTTTCGGAATCACCGGACCTCCGATGGCGAACCCAAAATCATTGAACTTCAGCGTCGGGACGGTGGGTGAGAAGAAGTTGCGGGAATCCAAAGCGTCGTTGCGGATATACTCGTAAGCGCTTCCGTGGTACTTGTCACCGCCGGACTTTAAACTCACGGCAAACTGCCCGCCCGCCGCACGGGAGTATTCGGGCATGTACCCGGTCGTAACGATGTTTACTTCGGCGATCGAGTCCATGCTGGGCATGGCCACGGTGGCGCCGTTGGCACGGGTGCGCGTCGAGGGCGTACCGTCGATCAGCAGGTTGTTGGATTCTCCGGTCAAGCCATTGACCTGAGTGCATTGCGAAGCAAAAAGGCTCATGGCCTGGAAGCTATTGAAGGAAAAGCTCTGGACAACGCCTGGTTGGAGGCCAAAGAGGCTGACGAAATTGCGCCCGTTGACCGGCAAGTCCTGCATCTGAGTCGAGTCGACCGTACGGGTTACTTTGGAGTCAGTCACTTGGACTGTGATGGGTGAGGCGTGAACCTCCACCGTTTGCGTGACTTGTCCTATCTTCATCGTGCAGTTGGACTGTACGCTAGCGGCTGGGTCGAGGTGCACACCCAGGTTCTCGCAAACTTGGAAGCCCTCTTTCTCAGCCCTAACGTTGTAGTCGCCTGACGGGAGGTTGGGGAGCACGTAGTTCCCGGATGGGTTCGTGCTCGCCCTGGCAGTCTGCTGAGTTCCCGTGTTTGTTGCCGTGATGCTTACATCGGGAATAACAGCTCCTGAGGGGTCTGTGATGACCCCGGAGAT
>JBEKUR010000384.1:0-3902 GCA_049514855.1 Terriglobia bacterium | reverse complement strand
TGCATCCGGAAGCCATCCACAACGTGATGCGGGACGGAGAGATGCTCCCCGACGCGGAATTGCACGGGAAGGAAATCGACAAGGTGGAATTGTTTTTGCGTGAGTTGCGCGGCGCCTATCCCAAGAACGTGCGTTTCTATTCCCACTACTATACCTTCTACCGCAATGGCGGATTCGGTCCCAGCTTCCCCTGCCGGCATCCTTCCAAGTTGATTTCCATGAAGCCGGATGGTTCCATCCATCTCCCTTGCGCCTTTAAGACTCTTCACCAATCCCAGGCGCCTCTGAAGGAAATCTTCGCTTCGGAAGCTGCCCGACAAATCATCGCCCAGGAGTCCACGCTTTGGGACTTTTGTGAGGGTTGTAAGATCGGTTGCCCTTACGAAGTCAGCGCCTTTACGAACAGTCCTATCCTGGCCCTCGAGTCAGGGCTGAATTTCCTGCGCCTGATCTGAATAGTCCCACTACACAGACTTCATGTCTCTTGACAAGCGGAACAAGATAGGCTAGTGTAGTACGTGATAGAATTCAGGATTCAGGAGGCGGAAGGGGAAGAGAGAGGGGCAGAGAATAGCGAATAGTGAATTGTGAATTGACCCAGTCCATTTTGCGCCGCCTGGTGCGCAGTCCATTTGAGGGGAATTGAAGCCGACAAGAGCTTTGGCACGCCCGGCAGCCCAGGACAACATGTTGCTTGCGACAGCGGAAGAGAGCACGTAGTAACTTTAAAATTGAACGATCGATACGGGAATGTCTATGAAAACAAAGGACCGCTGTGGAAAACTCGGGGGCAAAGCTGGAATGTATATGAAAACAAATGTACTTAGCCTTGTAAAGCCGGAATGTTGTTGAAAAGACAGGTGGTTAACATGTGGTGGGTGGAAACCGAAGGACTCCTGCCGGCTCAATCACTTCCATTGCATCATCGCGGTCACCTAGCGCCATGCTCGAAACTGAGGGATTGCCGCGCCAGCATGCATTCGTCTGTCGCGTTTTGACACATCTGAAGTCGAGCCTTCGGGGCTCTCGTAACTGCCAACCTCAACATCTTCCTGTTACAATGGATACAAAGGTGAGAAAGGAAACAAAAGTGGGCGCGCCGACACGCACCAGACCGAAAGTCACCCTCCTGTGGCAATTTGACACAGTAATCTCCGCATTTCCTAATCACAATCTTCCTCAAGAGGCCAACCGCATCGCACAACTTCAATTCGGTCAACATGTTAGAAAGCTGATCAATCCTTGGCAGACAGATTGCCATAACCCGTACTGAGGAAGTGTGAGGAGTGGTTCGTTAATGGGCAGAATCCTTGTTGTTGACGATGACCCGGAGAGCCGCGACCTATTATGTGAGGTCTTGGAAGCCAACGGATATCAGCAAGTGGAGGCGGTAGCCGACGGGTTGGCGGCACGAGAGGCGTTGGCGCGGGACGATGACTGCCCCATCGTCATCGCTGATCTGCACATGCCCAACGAGTCGGGCTTAGACCTGCTTCGAAACCTCCGAAAGCAAAATGCCAAACACCAAATCGTACTCATGTCTTCCTTCATCAGTGCCACGGAGAGGGAATTAGCCAGAGACTTGGGCGCGTATGCGCTGCTCGACAAGCCCTTTCGCCTTTCCCAATTGCTTCAGGTTGTCTCCCAACTGACTGAAAGGAATCCCATCGGCATTTCCACTTAGGAGCACCTGAGAGAGCATACCTCCAAATCACGAGGAGCAGAAATGGATCCAACCCAGAAAGTGATCGAGATTATTGCCCGCGAACAGCACTTGGACCCCAGCAAGATCACCGTGGATTCGAAGTTTGCGGAATTGGGTATCGACTCGCTGGACGGAGTTAATATCCTCTTCGCCCTGGAAGAGGAATTCAAGATTGACATCCCGGACTCGGTTGCGCAACACATGAAGTCGGTCCGCCAGGTGGTGGATAGTCTGACACGAGTCCTGGAGGGTAAGGACATCTCCGATCTCGTGGCGATGGCCAAGGGCGAGGCCCCAGCCGCCACGGCCAGGTGATCCGATCACAGGGGCGAAACGTGCGAAGAGTCGTCATTACCGGTATTGGAGTCTTTGCTTCCGCAGGAAAAGATTCGGAAACCTTTTTTCAGAACTTGCTCGAGGCCCGGTCGGCGGTTCACCGCATCTGCCAATTTGATCCCTCCTCCCTGTCGGTCCAGATTGCTGCCGAAGTCCCGGATTACAATCCCGCGGATTACTTTCCTGCCAAGCGGCTTGATTTGTTGGATCGCTTCAGCCAATTTGGTTTGCTGGCCGCGCAGGAAGCGATGAGGTCGAGCGGAATTGAGGTCCGCGAGGAAGAGCGCCCCCGCTTCGGCGTGGTAAGCGGCACCGGCATGGGTGGCGCCAATACCCTTGATAGCGGATATCTCAGCCTCTATGGCCATCAGGCGACGCGGCTTCATCCCTTTACTATTCCTCGCATGATGCACAACGCTGCCACTTCCCAGATGTGCATGGAATTTGGGGCGCAGGGGCCTTCGTTTACAACCGCCACGGCATGTTCCTCCTCAGGCCATGCGATTGGCGAGGCGTTCCACCTTATCAAGTACGGGATGGCGGATATTATGTTGGCCGGAGGCAGTGAGGCCCCGATTACCTACGGCATGATTCGCTCTTGGGAGTCGGTCCGCGTTTTGGCGACCGGGAATGGTGATCCTAGCCGGGCCTGCCGGCCCTTCTCGGCGGACCGGGAGGGTTTCGTGATCGGCGAAGGTGCCGCGATGCTCCTCCTCGAAGAACTGGAACATGCGAAGAAACGCGGGGCCAGGATGCTTGTGGAAATCTCCGGTTATGGCCTGAGTTCAGACGCCGGCCACATCACCCAGCCTTCGGTGGATGGACCGGCCCGCGCGGTTCGCATGGCCCTCGAGGAAGCCCAGGTTGCTCCGCACGAAGTGGATTATATCAATGCCCATGGCACCGGGACGCGCCTGAATGACGTGACCGAAACGCAGGTGATCAAAACCGTGTTCGGGGATCACGCTCGCAAGCTCGCCATCAGTTCCACAAAATCAATGCATGGTCACGCCATGGGCGCTACGGGGGCAATCGAACTGGCGGCGACGGCTATGGCCTCGGAGCGCGCCGTCATCCCCCCCACGGCGAATTACACCCGGCCAGATCCCGAGTGCGACCTGGACTATGTTCCCAACCAGGCGCGCGAGAAACCAGTACGCGTGGCCGTCTCAAATTCCTTTGCCTTCGGCGGGCTCAATGCCGTGCTGCTGATTCGAAAATTCGAGTAAAGACCAGAAATTGGAAACTGGAAAATGGAAACTAGAAAACAGAACCGCGAAGGCGGAGACACCGGAGTTGGAGCACACGACGTCGAGACGGACCGGCAACTGAGGCTTCACCATTGACCGCGGACTGTTTTTATTCCCGATTTCCAATTTCCAGTTTCTAGTTTCCCAGGTCCCTAGTGAATTCGAAACGGATTTTCATTTTGACCTTGGGCGTCGGCGCCGGGCATGTCCGCGCGGCGGAAGTCCTCCAGCGCGCGCTCTACGACTGCATTGATCCTGTCGAAGTCCGCCTGCTGGACGGCTTGAAAGTGGCGCGCTCCTGGTTTCTCACGCTGTACGTTCGCCCCTACTGGTGGTTGCTTCGGCGCGCGCCGGGTCTCTGGCGGTGGTTATTCGAGCGCCGGCAGAAGAAACTCCACAGCGCCACGGCCCCGCGCTGGGTATTTCGCCGCGGGTGCAGGGAAGTCCTCGAGCAGCTCAAAGCCTACGCTCCTCATCTGGTTATCGCCAACGAAATCGGCGCGCTGGAGATCGCCGCTCTCGGCAAGCGCGAAGGCTGGTTTTACGCCCCCATTCTGGCTGTCCAAACGGATTTTCAGGCTGAGCCTCCCTGGGTGCAGCCGGAAGTCGAT
>JBEKUR010000383.1:0-3911 GCA_049514855.1 Terriglobia bacterium | reverse complement strand
TTGCTGGATGGAATGGCCGCCGGGAATCTCGTGGAGATTGAGCGTCAGCGTTGCCGATCGTTTAACCCGGGGATCGACCACATCTCCCTCGATGCGGAACATGTGGCACCCCTGGCAGCCTAATTCTTTTTTCCCGTAGGTGCTGTTCTTCCACTCGGAGTATGTCGCGAGGACCGGAAAGCCCTGCGAGTTCGAGTATTCGTGGCAGGTGATGCAGGCCAGCGAAGAAGTATGCAGCGGCGAGAAACGCGTCCCGTGAGCAGGCGAAAACAAGTCTTTGGAGGGCCCGCTTTTCACCAGCGTGAACTCCACTTTGGCCTTCGGGTTACCGCCAGTCGTTGTAACCTCCTGGATGGAATGACAGTAGTCGCAGGTGACTCCTTCCCAGCTCACCTTTCTGACCAGTTCAAGATCTCCCGTCAGAACAGCTACCGGGGCGTGACAGGCGAGGCAGTTCTTGCGGGCCCGGACGCCGAAATCTGCCTCCGCTCGCTTCAGAGCATCCTGAAAAAGCCGGCTCTCCATCGCGGTTGCATGGGCCGATCTCTTCCACCCGTCAAAGATGGCACGGTGGCAATCGCCGCACACCTCTGCGCTGCTTGGCGGTTTCAAATCAACGGCCAGAGCTGTCGTGCCGTAAAACACGAGCAAAGCGCATGTTACTCTGCGCATCGGTCACCTCCTGATGAGTTCCTTCCATCCATGCACCATAGTCTCATATTTGGTCCAGCAACCCGGCTAACTCCGCCCACAGTGTACTTCACGGCAATCCAGTGGCCAAGACATTTGCTCTTGATGCTGCCAGCACTGTGCAGTGGCACGTGGAAGCTCGGTAAGCAGAATCAGCTTGCAGTCCATCACAAATCTGGGACGCCGCCGTGGCTACAGCCGCGTCAAAGAGTCGCACCTGTTGATATTTGGTTCGGGCGATGGGGCCATCTTCGGATCATCCCGACTCTAACTTGACCGTAATGACCCGTCAAAAGTCGCGCGTCCAGCGAATCGTCAGCAGGTTAGCGCCGAAGTTGTTGCCGGTGACAATCTGCTCAATGTAGTACGTCCGCTGCAGATCCACCGACAGGCGGCCGGCCTTGGGGAAATCGTAGTACACGGTGCCAGTGACCAGCGGCCAAGTGAGGGGTCCGTAGGCTGGCGGCTCGCCACTGATCTGGCCGAGGCCGGTGGAGCGATCAAAGTTGCCGGTGAGCCGCAGGCCAAAACGCTTGCTGGGCTTGGCTTCCACCCCGCCCTGCCACACGCGGTCCGCTTCCTGGTCGCGCAGGAAATCGCTGAGCGGCGCCGTGCCGCGCGCGTAAACGATATTCCCCGCAGCAAAGATGCTGTCGTAGGTGAAGCCCCCAAAAATCGAAAACCGGTCATTCAAGGCATAAGACAGCGTCACCGTGTTCGAGTGAACGTTGTTCTTAAAACTGGCGTCGATCAACTTGTCGTTGGTCAGATTCAGATCGTCTTGCAGCGATACCTTCGCCGTTGGCTGGACACGAAAGATAAGGTGTCCTGCCACCTCGGTGTGAGGCGTGATGGACGTGTAAGATGAGCCGTTGTCGAAGGTGTGAAGGTCCCCACGGACACTGAAGACCTTCGAGGGCTGATAGCCGAAACTGATTTCGGGCGAGGCTGTCTTGGTTCGCAGCGTGATTGCCGATTGGGCCACGCCGTCTTCAAGCGACTCCACATCCGCCTTGAGCAGACGAATGCCAGGACGCAAGGTGAGCGAATGGGTGGGGGTAAAAAGCATGCTGAAGTCGAAGTCACTCAGCCCATCCCGCCAGACGAAGGAGTCCTGTCCGGAGGAGGGCGTGGTGCTGGTTGTAGGCGGAGAAGAGGTGGGATTGGTGACAACGCTGAACAGGCTGGCGAAATTCCCGACGGCGTCGGTGCTAAAGCGGGAGTAGCGGTAGTCGGCAATGATCTCCCACCACTGTCTTACCTTGTAGGTGAAGCCCTGATACACAATGTTGTCAGGTTCAACTACGATGTCACGTGCGGTCTGGCTCACAGTGTAGGGCGCAAGGGCGCCGGCACTGTTCGGGGCGGTGCCGTTGTAAGACTGGTCCAGAGTGGCCGGCCCTTGATAACGGTAATAGATGTAGCCGCCGCGCCAATCAAGGTTAGAAAGCGGCTTCCCCGTGAAGGAAAACTCGCTGATGGGAGTCGTGAGGCGCCGGTACTCGGACTGCGAGAGGTTGGTGAGTGGTTCCTTGGTCGAGCTCGCAACGGGATTGATGCTCAGCTCGGGTGAACTCACATTATTCAGGCTCAGGTATTGCGTGAACGTCTGGTAGCCGAGGTTGTAGTGGAAGGACCAGGAGTGAAACGTGTAATCGATCCCGCCGGTGAAGCGATTGGTGTTATCGTCGATGGGCGCGTAAAGGTAATAAGGGTTGGCTCGTGCGAAGCTGCCAAAGAAGGAAGGCGAATCGAAGAAATCCAGAGACTCGGTAGTGAAGGCGGGGCCGCTATCGGTGGTGCGGTAGTAGTTGAAGTTGAAGCGTAGATTGTTGGTGGCGTGCAGAGTAAAGTCCGCGGAGCCGAATTTGCGCACCGTTCCCCAGTCGTGGTTATCCGTGAGACCCGTGGAAACCCCCGAGACCAAGTGCGCGATCGGCAGCACCAGGTTGTCGTTCTGATTCCAATAGTAGTAGCTCTGTCTCCAGTTCGCCCGGAAGTCATAGAGGCGGGTCTTGCTAACGGAAAGCTGCCCGGTTTCGAAAGGCTCGCCTCCCAATCCGGTGGCCGACATGGAATAGCTGTCCGCAAAGCGGTTGACCCCATTCTGGGCCTCGCCGAACATGTTGAAATCCGTCAGGCGAAAGCCCTTCCTCAGATCGGACAACTCCTGAAACATGGGGACGTAGCCCTTGACGTCGTCGAAGCGGTACCCAACCGTCACCGACCCCTGGTTATTGAACCCGCCAATATTCAAGGGAGTTTCAGTGCTGTCCTGCGCCACCAATACCCGGCCGCAAAACAGAAGCACCGCCAAAGAGATAAGAAAACGATGTCCAGGTCTCATGAGGTCTCCCTTCACCGCAATAAGTATGGGTCAAAATTTGAACCGTGGACCGTGACGTGGCAGCGGGTGCACTCTCCACTGATCTGGTAGCCCAACCGCGAGTGCGGCGCCCCGGCCTGATTGTGGAAGCCGGTGTGACATTGCAGGCAGAGTTGCCGGCCTTCACGCCGCACCAGCAGCATGCGATTGGTACTGCCGTGGGGATTGTGGCAGATCACGCAACCCTGCACCCTCGCGGCAGAGTGCTCGTAAACATAAGGCCCGCGCTTCTCCACGTGGCACTTGACGCAGGTCTCCCAGTTGGTCTCATTCAGGCTGGCGCGGTTGATGCTGCCGTGCGCGTTATGACAGTCCGTGCACTTCATCAGTTGCTCGGGCACGCGGTGGTGCACCGGCAAGGCAAACAGCGCCTGGATGTTGCCATGGCAGGTAAAGCATAAGCTTGGCTCGGACTGCTTCAGTAAGCTGTTATGCAGCCAGCGGACCGAGTCCCGAAGCTGCGGCGCCTGGAAGAAGTTAGCTTGCGCGTAGGTGAGGCTGCCCTTGCTTTGATCCTTGGACTCTTTTACGAGGTGGGCCGTATGGCATTGGTTGCAGGAGACGCCCGCCGCCGCATGCTGGGAGTGGGCGAACAGTTCCTGTTGCTTGCCGGAGACGTGGCACTGGAGACAGCGCGCAGAATTCTCCTGCGGGTTCGCATGAAACCCGAAGATGAGATGCTGGTTGAGCACGACCGCGACCTTGGCGTCGTTGCCAACGGCAGCTTCCATGGCCTCGGCATGGGCCTTGCCCGGGCCGTGGCAAACCTCACAACCCGCCACATAGTTCTTGCCGGGGAGGGAGAACTTGGCGTGGGCGGTCTTCTCGAACTGCG
>JBEKUR010000382.1:0-3920 GCA_049514855.1 Terriglobia bacterium | reverse complement strand
CCGAAGAGCCGTCCAGCGCGCCCGCGATGATCAGAAGCTTGCTGTCCAGGACGAACCCCATCGCCGCCGCAGAAAGGCCGGCGTAAGAATTCAGCAGCGAGATCACGGTGGGCATGTCTGCGCCGCCAATGGGAACGATCATCAATACGCCAAAGACCAGCGGAATACCTATGAGCAGCGGGAAGAGGTGCTTCTGCCCAGGGTGAAGCACCAGGATGACTGCGGCTATCAACGCCACCGCCAGGAGCGATAGATTCACAACGTTCTGCCCCTTATAGGTGATGGGGCGTTGCGGCAGGATTTCTTGCAGCTTCCCTGAGGCCATCAAACTGCCGGTGAAGGTCAGCGAGCCGAGAATAACCTCCATCGAGAGCACCGCCATCATGAAGGGCGGGACGTTGGGCGCGCGCAAATAGTATTCCGCCGTACCGACCAGCGCTACGCACAGAGCGCCACAAGCGTGGCTGAGAGCCGTCCGCTGCGGGACCGCCGTCATGTGGACAAGGCCAAGAGGGACGCCGATGATCGACCCCAGGACGAGGGCGATCGCGATCCACTTGTAGTCAACAATCCCCTGATAGAGCAGCGTCCCGCCAATCGCCAGGAGCATCCCAAGTTCACCCGCCCAAACACCACGTCGTGCACTGCTTGGCGCGCTCAGCCACTTGAGAGCGAGGATGAACAGGGCGGTGGCCACAAGGTAAGTGATCTGGATAAAAGTCTCGTTAATGAGGGGTGTCATGGCTTTTTCGGTTTACTGGTTTTGAACATTCTCAGCATGCGGTCCGTAATCAGGAAACCGCCGACCACGTTGCTCATGGCGGCCACTACGGCCACTGTCCCAAGCACTGTCGCCAGCGTGCTCTTATGCTCGCCGACAAGCACGATGGCGCCCACCACAGCGATGGCATCCAGGGCGTTCGTCAGGGACATGAGCGGTGTGTGAAGAAGTGGTGAGACGCGTCGAATCACTTCGAAACCGATAAAGCCTGCCAGCATGAACACGTAGAGGCTGGTGATCAGGTTTGACGTCACGTTTTCCTCCTCCGGTGTCATTCCGAGCGCAGCGAGGAATCTCGCTCTGTTCTCTCTTCCGCCTACCCCCTAGGCCACCTTGAGCTCCGAACCACCCCAGCGCAGAGCGAGATTCCTTCCCTTCGCTCCGCTCTGGGTCGGAATGACAGCATTGAAAAAGGTTTTCAGTATCCTGCTAAGCGATCTTCACCGGGAGGGAAAAGAATTCCCGCACCCGCGTGTTGACCACCTCGCCCCCCTGTGTCACGAGGGTTTCGCGGGTGATCTCGTCCTCGGTCTTGATCTCAATCTTCCGGCCTTTAGTCAGGTGGAGAAGAAACGCCGCCACGTTTCGAGCGTACATCTGGCTAGCGTGATAGGGAACGGTGCTCGCCAGATTGATGTAACCAATGATGGTCACATCATGCTCGACGACGACTTGGCCTGCCCGGGTCAGTTCGCAATTCCCACCCCTCTCGCCCGCCACGTCCACGATCACCGACCCGGGCGCCATCTTCTCCACCATGTCGCGCGTCACCAGCACCGGCGCCTTCTTCCCGGGGATGACCGCCGCTGTAATCACGACATCGCTCTCGGCCACAACGCGGCTGAGTAACTCCCGCTGGCGCAGATAAAACGACTCGTCTTGTGCCCGCGCGTAGCCACGGGAATCCTGGGCATCCTTGGCCTCGACGGGTAGTTCCACAAAGCGCCCTCCCAGGCTCTGCACCTGCTCCTTTGCCGCAGGCCGCATATCATAGGCAGAGGCGACGGCGCCCAACCTCCGTGCCGTGGCAATGGCCTGAAGACCTGCCACACCGGCCCCGATGATGAGTACACGCGCCGGGGTAATGGTTCCTGCTGCGGTGGTGAGCATAGGGAAGAGCCGCGGAAGCCTGTCCGCAGCCAGCAGCACCGCCTTGTAGCCGCAGATCGTTGCCATGGAAGAAAGAGCGTCCATGCTCTGGGCGCGCGTGGTGCGCGGCATGAGCTCGATGGAGAATGCCGCAACTCCCGTGGACGCAATTTCCTGAACAGTTTCCAGAGACCCCAGGGGACGCAGAAATCCGATAAGCAGTTGGCCGGGTCGAAGCAGGGGCATGTCGGCCTTGCCGGTTACGTCGTTCGACCCGTGGCAGAGCACTTGGAGCACCACATCGGCAGCTTTGAACACCTCGGCTCGCTCCAGGAAAATCTTGCCGCCCTTCCCGACGTATTCTGCATCCGGGTAGCCGGCCCCAGCTCCGGCGCCCGACTCCACAACCACTTCAAAACCCGCTTTGAGCAAACTCGGAATAACCGCGGGCACCAGCGCCACGCGCCGCTCCCCTGGAAAGCTCTCCTTAGGAACTCCAACGATCATGAAGCCTCCCCTCCACTCCGTCTTGGCTCCCTGCGTTTCACCTTCTTACGCTCGCGCCCTGACTCTTTCCCTCACTCTTATCTCTCTGAGATTTTCAAGCAACTACGAGTGATACTGCAAGGATATTCTTGTGGTAGTCTCTCCAGTAGGCGGAGTTCAATGCCATTCTGTCGGAGGATTGTATTGTTATGAATATCGCGGTCATTGGAGCGGGGTATGTAGGGCTTATCACCGCCGCGGGCTTGGCTGAAATTGGCCATCGGGTTATCTGTGTTGACGACGATGCGCGGAAGATTGAGCTCTTAAACCGGGGTGGAATGCCGTTCTACGAGCCGATCCTGGGAGACCTGGTCAAGCGCAACCAGCAGGCGAAGCGGCTCGAGTTCAATTCTCAAATAGAAGACGCCGTGGCGAAGTGCCAGGTCATCTTTATCTGCGTGGGGACTCCACCCCTCGAGAGTGGTGAAGCGGACCTTTCCTCCGTGGAGTTGGTGGCGCGAAGAATCTCCGAACATGCCCGTGGCTACCTCCTGGTAATTGAAAAAAGCACTGTCCCCGTACAGACCGGCCGCCGGCTTCAGAAGCACTTCGGCATATACGGTAGCAACTCCCAGTTCCAGTGTGACGTGGCCTCCAACCCCGAGTTCTTGCGTGAAGGATCGGGCGTGGAGGATTTTTTTCATCCCGACCGTATTGTTGTAGGCGTTGACTCGGAAAGAGCGGCCGGACTCCTGGAGGAGATTTACCGGCCGGTGCTCGAGCAGAGCTTTGCCTGTCCCGTTCACGAAAATTGCCACAACAGCCCGCGCGTGCCTTTCGTCGTCACGGACATCAACAGCGCCGAGCTGATCAAGCATGCTTCGAATTCCTTCCTGGCCATGAAGATCTCCTTCATTAACATGATCGCCGACCTGTGCGAAGCTGTGGGAGCGGACGTCGGAAAAGTGGCCGAGGCAGTGGGCATGGATAAAAGGATCGGCGGCAGCTTTCTCAGACCGGGCGTGGGATTTGGTGGTTCCTGCTTTCCCAAGGACCTCCAAGCCTTCGCCCGGGTAGGCCAGAATGCCGGATGCGACTTCACGCTTCTGCGCGAAGTGGAAAGAATCAACCAGAGCCGCATCGATTTGTTCGTCAAGAAAATCAAGGATGAGCTTTGGGTGGTACGTGGAAAACGGATCGGAGTTTGGGGACTCGCCTTCAAACCCCGCACAGACGATGTTCGCTCTTCCCCATCGCTGGCGGTAATCCGGAGATTGCTTGCGGAAGGCGCTCTGGTGCGTGCGCACGATCCACAGGCGATGGAAAAGGCTAAAGCGGAGCTCCCCGAGATTGAATATTGTGCAGATGCTTACGCAGCGGCCGAAGGCGCGGAAGCTGTCTTGGTTCTCACCGAGTGGGAGGAATTCCTGCGCCTTGATTGGACGAAGGTTCGCCAAATCATGGCGCGGCCACTGATTCTCGATGGTCGCAACATGTTTTCCCGTGCCACGATGGCCGGACATGGTTTTGAATACGTGGACATCGGCAGCGGATCGCCGGCTCC
>JBEKUR010000381.1:0-3923 GCA_049514855.1 Terriglobia bacterium | reverse complement strand
GAACCAAGCACAAGTCCACGACCTACAAGGAGATGCGAACTAGACGGACCGTTCCAAGCCACCCAGCCAAGACTGACCACAACATATTGTGGCTTGCTGAAACAACCGGATAAGCATGAGCCGACTAATCAGGCGTTGAGGCTGCCCTCTTATTTGTCGACGTTATCCAGCATCCAGATGCTGCCGGATTGTTCTGCCACGGTAATCACAAGCTTATCCTGGGTAACCGAAAGCTCAACAGCCTCGATAGCATTTGGGACCATCAAACTAGGGTTTTCAAATGCTGTCACACGGAACGGTTCTCCCACAGCTTTTCCTTTACTTGGGTCGAAGCGGATTCCCCAGACGTTAAAGAAGCCGCCCTCGTTAGACACGAAGTAAATCGCCTTTCCGTTAGGAGACCAGCGGGGCTTGTCGTCCCAATTCTTGCCTCCCAAGATGCGAGTCCACGGTCCTCCTGCAGCGGGCATCACGAAAAGGATCGATTCTAAATGTTGGGTTGAGTTTGTGACGGCTTCAAAAACGATCCATTTACCATCCGGAGAGAAGTGTGGCTGCCAAAGATCGAACCCAGTGTCGGAAATAATCTTTTGCGCCGCTGATGTCTGAGGAGCCTCAGCTTCTGCGACGGGGAGTTGCCAGATTTCGGAACGCTGGTCGTTATTTTCTAAAGCCAACAGGAGGCGCTTGCCGTCAGGGGACCAATCGTAAGCATTCTTATCCGTTGAGCTCAATTTGGTTAATGGCTCTTCGTTGTGGCTCTCACCAGACCAAACCATGATCTGAGATTCCCTTGTAGAAGGATTCCCGCGCCGATACGCCAGTCGCGTACCGTCGGGCGACCATAGCGGATTATGTCGCTCATAATCGTCAGCTACAATCGGAGCCTCTCGCCCGTCCACCAGCGACTTTTCCCAGACATTGCTTTTGCCGGCGCGGATGCCGCCAAAAACCAGCTTTTTGCCATCTCGTGACAGGTCCGGCGTCCAGGCTTCCACTCCTGGCGAGGTCACGGCGTGGCCGGCCCCGGTGACTCGCCCGCGAGTGGCATCAAAGGGGAATAGCCAAGCCCGGATACGCAGAGTCTTCTCGGTGAAGGCGAGTCTTCTCCCATCGGCGGAAACGCTTAGCTCGGTGTCAGGGCCGGATCCGGTGGTTAGGCGCTCGATTGCTGTGGCTCGCAAAGTATCCGGATTGATGGCCAACTTCCAGAGATTTAAGGCCCCTCGAATCATCCGCCCAAGGTAGATGGCTTTTCCCGATGGTGCCCACGAGAACTTCGGATCTATCCCATAGAAGGTTTCAGGGCCTGCGGGCACTTCCCCAATCTGATTCACGATTTCGGGACCAACCTCCGAACTGAGGGCGGCACCCCCTGTCACCGGTACTGTCGAAAAGATGGAGAGGCGTCCAGGGCCACGACCTAATACCGAGATTCTCTTGCCATCGGGGTGCCAGGCGGCTGAAACTGCTTCAAGCTTCCCTTGGGAAACTAACTCCCTCAAGACCTCGCGTGGTGTGCTGCCATCAAGGCCAACCAGAAAAAACCTATCCGTAACATCTATTTTAACAAAATGTGTCCGGAACAAGATCTGCGAACTGTCCGGAGACCACCGTGGGTAGTAACCGAATGACGAGATCTTTCGTTCCAACCCTTCACCGCCAAGCGATGGGACAACGAACAAGCCGCCGTTGTCGCTTTCGGAACGATATGCAATGTATTTCCCATCGGGCGACCAGTCGGGTTGCCAGTTGTGACCTGGACCCTTGGTGATTTGCACCGGATCGCCACCGCTTACTTGCTTTACCCAGATGTCGAATTTCCCGCCACGGTCAGAACTGTAGGCGATGAAGCGGCCGTCCGGTGACCATGTTGCTCCGATCTGCAGGCCGTCGTCGAAAGTCAGCCGCGTGAGCGCTCGTTGGACTGGTGGCCCGGAAACTTGCCGCCGCAGGTAGATAACGAAACCCAAAACGGCCAGCAATACGCACGCCCCGAATAGAATCGGGAGACGCAGGGCCTGACTGCGCCGCGGTTGTGGCGTGTTGCCGGCCGACAGTTCGGCGGGTGCTGCAGGGCTGACGCCATCTACCGGCGCGATAAAGCGGTATCCCCGCCGTGGCAAGGTTTCGACAAAGCCTGGGCTTTCCGCTGAGTCGCCCAGCACCTCGCGAATCTTGTTAATGGCGGCATTCAAGTTGTGGTCAACGTCAACGAAGGTGTCCGGCCACAGGCGCTTCTGCAATTCCTCTCGCGTTACCACGTCACCAGGGCGCTCCAGAAGGATGGTGAGCACCTGAAACGGCTGCCCACTGAGTTTCAGTTTCACCCCGCCTTTGCGCAGCTCTCCCGATTGAAGGTCGAGTTCGAAGGTCCCGAACCGGATGAATCGAGGGGAATGGACATCTTTTTCCACTGACGTTTGCCTCAGGCGCCGCTAGTCTAGCATCCATTCCCAATTAAACAAGCATCTGGCCAGTACCCGATTGCTGACCTGATCCTTCAATCCTCTCAAGCTAAAAGAGTTACCCAATGACTTTCATTTTACCTGCCACTGACCCTCCGTAGCGCACACATGCATTGAGGTAGCTGCACCTCCCGCCCAATGTCGCCCTCACCGCGCCACCCGCGGAGGAGGGCGACATGAAAACAAGAATCAGGCAACAGCTTTCAACCCCCGGCGAAACTCTCAGGGATAAACAACTTCATCCGCTTCGGCTGAGCCTCCGGCTTGCTGCAGGCCTGCTTGCTGTACTGGGTTTCACCTGCGCAGAGTCTTCTTCCGCCCGTGCGGCAGACCCAAGACCCACAATCAGGGTGCGCGCCACCAACTACACGGAAGCCACAGCCGCCACGGTATCCAAGGCCGAACGCGAAGCTGGCCGACTCCTCGGCGAGGCCGGCTTGAATGTGGTCTGGATAGACTGCCCGGTGGGGCAATCAGCAGCTGTCGCTTCAGACCCTTGTCAGCAACCGCTCGAACCGACCGACATCGTGTTGCGGGTGCTCCCTGATCGCGCCCGGAATGGTGTCCAAGACAGTGCCTTTGGCATTGCAGTCCTTCCCGTTCTAGCCAGTGTCTACTACGAACATGCGGTGAGTCTCGCCAGGAATGACGGTGCCGAGTTCGAGACCCCCATCATTCTTGGTTTCGTTATGGCCCACGAAATCGGCCATCTAATGCTTGGCTCAAACAGCCACTCTGACACCGGAATCATGCAGGGCCAATGGGAACGCAAACAGGTCCGGCAGATTATGAAGGGCGACCTGCATTTTACGGCGCAACAGTCGAAACTCATTCGAGCAGAGGGACAAACGCGAATGAGCCTAGAAGCGACCCAACTTCGCACGCCGAGTTCAGTTGGATAATTCTCTGTAGATTCTCGCGTATCGAGATTTTCCAAATAAGTATAGCGAACCGATTTCCCACCAGTTCGTGGCCTCAAGTCCTGATTAACGCATTATAAAAGGGCGCCCGTTTGGAGTAGGTTTTGATCGTTCGCATCATCACCTACAAGAAGGAGCGCCCTCATGAATGACGCCAAGTATATTGGGCTGGATGTGCATCAGGCAACGATCTCTGCCGCGGCTCTGGATTCCGCCGGCAAGCTGGTGATGGAAGCCATTCTCGAAACCAAAGCGGAAACGATTCTGCAGTTTCTCCGCGGGCTGCGCGGCAGTTTGCACGTAACTTTGGAAGAAGGAACCTGGGCGGCCTGGTTGCACGACCTGCTCCAGCCTCACGTCACGCGCGTGCTGGTCTGTGACCCGCGCAAGAATGCCCTGTTGAAAGCGGGGAACAAGAGCGACCGCATCGATGCACACAAGCTGGCCGAACTGCTGTACATGAACAAGCTCAACCCGGTGTACCACGGCGAGCAGGGCATCCGCACTCTGAAGGAACTGGCCCGCAGCTACCTGA
>JBEKUR010000380.1:0-3937 GCA_049514855.1 Terriglobia bacterium | reverse complement strand
AGAAGCCATACAGGTGAAAGAGAGCATGACGCCCCTGGCGGAAAACGTCAAAGCTTATGACCGCTATTACCAGGTGTATCGCGACCTTTATCCCGCCGTCCGGGATTTGGCGCACACGCTGGCGAATATATAGTAGGGACGAACAGAGTCGAGGAGTCGAGAAGTCGAAGAGTCGAGGAGTAACAACCGCGTCTTCCATGGTCGTTTGTTGGACCCCCTCCCCCCTGCCCCTCTCCCCCAAGGGGGAGAGGGGAGTAGGGATCGATTTATTTCTGCCCTCTCCCCTATGGGGGAGAGGGTGGCCCGCGCCGGTGCTTTCATCAACCGGCGCGGGACGGGTGAGGGGGTCGACCAATCCAGAGTGTGACAGGACACTACAATGAAAACTCGCTGCGCTTTAATTGCTCTGCTATGCTTTTGCTTTTTCCCATTGCTCCCGCTGGGAGGTTTCGCTATGGAGAATTACTCGGTCAAGAAAGAAGTCATCGAAGGCCACACCACCTATCACCTTCTCGATTCAAAGCTGAAAATGGACGTTGGCATCGTGCCGGATATCGGCAACCTTGCTTACCAATTCAAGGTGAATGGGAAGGATGTGCTGATTCCGGTGGAGTCCTTCAAGGACTACCTCGAGAAGCACACCTTCGGCTGGGGAAGTCCTTTCCTGGCGCCTTGGGCCAACCGCATTGATAACGAGTATTACTACTTTGAGGGCAAGAAGTATTTGCTGAACGATTCGCTGGCAAACATCATTCATGACGATTTCAAGCAACCCCTTCACGGCCTCCTGGTTTACGAAACCCGGTGGAAGGTGGTGAAGACCGGCGGTTCAGACGCTGACGGAGCGTTCGCGGTCTCTCGCCTGGAGTTCTACAAGTACCCTGACCTGATGGCGCAGTTTCCCTTTGCCCAGGTTTACGAAATGACTTACCGCCTCAAGGACGGAAAACTCGAGTGCGCCACGCAGGTCACCAACCTCGGCAATTCCGAGCTGCCCGTACACTTCGCCTTTCATCCCTACTTTCACCCGGATGGCCCCCGCGAGGAGTGGAAACTGACCAATGGCGCTCAGAAACATTGGATCGTGACCAAGCAATTGATTCCCACGGGCGAAACCGAACCTACCGACAAGTTTCTGCCCGGGGTGACCAAGGGCGTGGCCCTCGGCAAGACTTTCATTGACGACGGCTTCTCCGAGTTCCGGCGAGACGCCAAGGGGCTCGGCCATGTGGTTATTCAAGGAAAGGCTCAGAAGATCGAAGTCCTGTACGGCAAGGGATTTGATTATGCGATCGTTTATGCCCCACTTAATAAATCCCTGATCTGCGCGGAACCCCAGACGGGGCCGACGAACGCCTTTAACCTGCAACACGAAGGGAAGTTCAAGAACCTGATCATCCTGGCGCCAGGAAAAACCTTTGGAGCTTCGTTCTGGATTGCCCCGACAGGGTTCTGAGGTGTCGCGATTTGGGTGGCTCCTCTCACCCTTGTCATTCCGATCCCGCAGTCGCGGGAGAGGAATCTCGCACTGCCTGCGGACCGCCGCCCAAGGTGACCTGGGGGACAGGAGGAAGAAAGAACAGGGCGAGATTCCTCTCCCGCGACTGCGGGATCGGAATGACAAAGGGGGGGTAGAAGGAAATGGGACGAGTTCAGAAGATGCTGATTGGCTGCGCCCTCGGCACTTTGCTGGCATCAATTGGCGTAGCAACCGGATGGCGGCACAATTATTTAACAACAAATCCGATAACCTTATTTTCAGCGAGGTTGGCCATGGCAACTCAGAATAATTCCTTTTCCGCAAGACTTGAAAAGACTCAATTCAACGGCTGGAATGCCTATCGCCTGACCAATGGCATCGTCACCCTGTATGTCGCTCCTGACATCGGGGGCCGCGCCATTCAGCTCGAGCTTGGCGAGAAGGCGTTCTTCTTTGTGAATAAAGACTTGGCCGGGAAGGTCCTGCCGCCCGAACAGAACAACATTAAAGCCGGCTGGGCCAACTACGGCGGTGACAAAGTCTGGCCCGGACCGGAAGGTTGGATGAACGAGGATCAATGGCCCAGCATTCCCTACTACATATTGGACGGCAGCAAATATGCGCCCGAGTTGGTCACGGAGACGCCCGCCGAAGTCGCCGTCCGCGTGACCAGTCCTGCGGACCCGCGCACCGGTGTGCAATTTGTGCGCACCTATCACGTTTATGCCGGGACCACGCGCCTTAAGGTCGACCAGGTGATGCGCAACATCAGCCGCCGGCAGATCCGTTGGGGGATCTGGCACTTGATTCAGAACGATGCCGCGGACGCCCACGACGCTTCGAAACCCAACCCTGACCTGTACATGTATCTCCCACTCAATCCCCACAGCAAGTATCCCCAGGGCTACTACAACCCGTATGGTGACGCTCGACACCCAAGCTACCAAGTCCTGCGCGACAGCCACATGCTTCGCGTCCGCTATCTCTACCGCGTCGGGAAGGCCGCAGCCGACACGGACCGTGGCTGGTACGCGGTGGTCAACGGACAGAAAAACATCGGCTTCGTCGAGAACTTCACTTGTTTCCCCGAAAAAGAATATCCCGACGGCGCCGCTGTGGAAACCTGGAATAACGGCCCCGGCATAATTTCCCGTGGACCTTGGGATCAGACTCTTCCTGACGACCCGAAGCAAAATCCCTACATCCTCGAAACCGAGGTGCTAAGCCCCTATGCAACACTTAACCCCGGCGAGGAATACTCGTTCCCGGTCTATTGGTCACCCACCAGCGTCCCGAACCCGGTGCTGAACGCCGTATGGGCAGGCGCTATCAACGAGCCGCTGAAGGCAAATCTCGAAGGTGGGCAGGTTAGTCTGAAGGGCGTCTTCGGCGTTTTCACCCCAGGAACTCTGGTCGCTAACTTCTACAATGTGATGGGAGAGGAACTGGGTCAGGCGACCTTGCAGGCCGTCGATCCCCGAGAGGTTGTCCGACTCGATAAGTCCATCCCGGCGCCCAGTGGTGCTTTCCGTGTGAGCGTCTTCGTGAAAGATGGTGACGGCGAGAACCGCGGATACCTAGGCAACGTGGTACTGAAGTAAGCGCCGTACGATGTAGGGGCGGTTCGCGAACTGCCTGGTCCTTCCTCCCGTCGCAGCCTCCGGGCCCCTGTGCATGTAGGGCCGAACGACGCTCCGCCGGGGCGACGCCCCCGATTCTCCGGCCCCGTTGGGGATAACCCGCTAAAACTCCATTGCGCTACCTGCCAGTTTCTAATTTCCAGTTTCCGGTTTCTGCTTTCTGATTGCGAAGGCAACTGTCATCCTCAGCGCAACCACTCAAGCCGCACTTTGCGGCAACCAGAAGCAATGGTAATGGACCAGGAAGGACGGGGCTCCAGGACCCGTGCGAAAGCCTGGTGCCAGGACCGGAGGACAATATGTCCCTAGTACCGTCGTACTGTTGGCAACGGGCATTACTGGATGGATACTAGCGGGGAGGTGATACCAGGTGCGGAGCGCTTGGTGTCACGTTGGCAGTCACGTGGCGTTGCGGGAGAGCGCATTCGGACTGCTATCAGCAACTACTCGAAGGCTGTCCCCCCCATGCACGGACACCAGCACCATTGCAGCGCAAGGAGTGTTTCGGAGGCGGTTTCATCTGCCCCTCAGGCGCGATGCGAGAGGATGGTTTGCAAATAGATTAATGATGAGGAGAGAAAGGGGAAGCGGTAAAGGAGGACCATTGTGGTGAATGACGTCAGTGACGTCAGTAGGGAGGTGGCAAGCCGTGCCAGACGAAGGGCAGCCCAAAGGAGCGACGGTTTCAGTCTGGTCCAGATCCTCATCACTCTTGCGGTGGTGGGTGTGTTGGCATCCTTCGCGCTTCCGACAACCGTGAATGTCTTGCGCAATTATCGGCTGACCGCAGCCGTGTCCGCCGCCACGGGAGCAATTT
>JBEKUR010000379.1:0-3970 GCA_049514855.1 Terriglobia bacterium | reverse complement strand
TGCGGTCGCGGCTGGCGTTGGCATGGATGGAGATGAATAAGTCGGCAGCCTTCTCGTTGGCAATTGCGGTCCTTTCCTCAAGTGGGATGAAAGTGTCGTCGCTGCGGGTCATGACAACATCGCAGCCAACCTTGTGCTCGAGCAGCTTTTTCAGTCGCAACCCCACGTCCAACACGACGTCCTTTTCCCGCAGGCCCGTTGGTCCGATTGTGCCTGTGTCGTGGCCGCCGTGTCCCGGGTCGATCACGATGCGGCCGATCTTGAGTCCCAGCACGCGCGTCAGGGTCCGGGAGCCGGATTCAGTGGGCGCAGCGGCTTTCGGTAGAACAGGAGCTCCCTTCGCCGGCGAGGTTTCTAGCGATGTCGTCCCCGTCTCGCCGGACGCTAGCGGTGTTTTGGGGGGCTTGAGGGAGGCCGTCTCGACCTCCTGCGTCTCCTCCGACGCTCTTGCCTTTTCAGTTGTCTTGCGCTCAGGCTTGGGCTTGGTGCTGCGCGTGGCGACTTCGGGTTTCTGGGCCGACTTGCTGCTGCTGGCGGACTGCTCGGTTGCGGTCGAGCTTTCCTCCAGCCGCTGCGGGCGCGCCGTGGCCGCGCGAGCGGTGGACTCTTTCGCAGCCCGCTCGGTCTCCCGGATGAGCGTGCGGCCGCCGTGGATGTCAACCACCAAGCGGAAGGGATTAGGCAGGGGTAATACTGAATAATCTTCGATCTTTTCCACATCCAGCACCACCCGCGTAACGGTTGAGGTGAACTGTCCCACGCGGATCTGGCGCAGAAAACCGTCTTCTACGGGAAAAGCCCTTCCGAGCAGGGCCGGGCTTAGGCGGGCGTTTTCAATGTCCAGCACGATGCGGTCTGGTTTGGAGAGCCGGCTGGTCTCAAATTTCACTTCCTCGTCCACTCCAATGACGATGCGGGAGTAGTTCGGGCCCACCCAGCGGCGTACTTCTGTCACCTCCGGCAGCCCGTTGCCGCGGCGGCTTTCGGCTGTTTCGCGGTGGGGAGCTGACTGCGTGGCGGCTCGCTCGGCGTGCAACTGATCGATCTCCTCGATCCTTGCCTGCGCTTCCTCCGCTTTGGATGACTTGGGATATTTGTCGAGGAATTTCTGGAAGGTCTTGCGAGCTTCTTCTTGGTTCTCAAGGTCGGTGCTGTATATCTCCCCGAGCGTGAACAAAGCATCCCGGGCGATTTGGCTGTGAGGGTACTCGGAGACGAGGAACTGGTAGGTTTTGACAGACTTAAGGTAATAGCGGTCCGCAGAAAAAACGCGCCCCATCGCTTCGTAAAGTTCCGCCACGGAAGCGAGCGCCGTGGGAGTCTTGGCATACGCCGGGTCCAGCCGCGCGACTTCCTGGAAAGTCTCGATTACCTTCTGGTAATCCGCCTTTGTGCGCTCGTTCTCGGGCAGAGACTCAAGCGTCGTCCTCATGCGGACCGCGCGCTCGAATGTCGTCACGGCTTTTGCCTGGCGGGAGGCAGGGAGGGCTGGGAAAGAAACTCTGGGGAAGGCCAGAAACCCGGCTAGAAGAAATGCGAAGCAGATTCGTTTGTGCAGTTCGATCAATGTAGACCGTTCCGTGGCATTCAAATCACCGTCCACCCCCCAGCAAAACCCTGTTCACCGAAAGGTGGATGGCCATGTTGCATTAACCCGAATCATTCCACATTGGAATAGTGCACCACGCCTTGTTCATCCACATAGCGGATAATGGCCGAAGCCTGCGGTTTGTTCCCGGCAGCATTGGTGCCAGACTGCGGTGATACCGATTGGTAAATGTCGGTCACCTTCCGCACGTAGTCCCGCGTTTCGGCAAAGGAAGGGATTCCGCCGAATCGCTGCACGGCGCCTTCTCCGGCGTTATAGGCCGCCAGCGATAGGGGAAGGTCGCCTCTGAAAAGGTCCAAAAGGTGCTTCAAATAGCTGACGCCGCCTTCGATGTTCTCTTTGGGATTGAAGGGGTTTTCGACCCCGAATCGCTGAGCGGTCTCCGGAATGAGTTGCATCAACCCCATCGCGCCTTTGCGCGAGACGGCCTTCGGATCGTATTCCGATTCGACTTTGATAATGGCGTGTACAAGTTGTGGGTCAATTTGGAGGCGGCTGGCAGTCTGCTCGACCAGGTCGTTGATCTCTGGCGGGGGAAGGGAGGCGTTGCCGGCCTTATCCCGCCGGAGGGCGCGCGTGGCCAACCCGCCTTTGGCGCGAGTTTCACCCGCGTTGATGAAGATCTTGCGCCCGTGTTCGTCTGTGATACTGACAATCTCGCCAGCCCACGCCGGCCGAGAAAGCGACAAACCCCACACGACCATGCAGGCCAAGACCATCAGGCAGGACTGAGTCCGATTATGCATCCAACTCCGAAGCCGCTACTGCAGCTCTTTAGATTCTTACCGCCAAATTCTGTGCAGGTTGTCGCACACATTTTTGCGGTATCGCCCTTTTCGACTTTCGACCCTCGACTGCCTCAGGAGGGCGGAGAACTTCAAATCCGTTTGACTAGAACTCATCCCTTCCAGCTTACTCGCGGGTCCTTAACCGAATTTGGCGGCCCACGCTCCTTACCCTGCTCAAGGGATCGCGGGCTGCCGCTTCCGTGTCCCCCAGCGCCTCGGCGCACTCCGGGCGCCGAGCCTTGCCATCATTATAACATTCCCGCCAAAGCGCGCAAAAGCCAATTGAACGAAAGTACTGAATTCAGGACCCAGGATTCAGGAAAGTCCGCTCGTGGTTTTTCCCTGACTCCTTCCCGGTGTGCGGGACTGGGTCGCCAATCTTGCATTTCTGACTCCTGAATCCTGCCTATGCTTTCCGTTTCGCTTGGTCGGCCACCGCCCGAGCAGCCTTGGCCACGGCTTCGGGGTCGCCGAGGTAGTAATGCTGGAGCGGCTTGAGCTGGTCATCAAGCTCGTAAACCAGCGGAATCCCGGTCGGGATGTTCAGGCCCACGATGTCCTGGTCCGAAACGTCGTCGAGGTACTTCACGAGCCCCCGCAGGCTGTTGCCGTGCGCGGCGACAATCACTCGCTTGCCTGACCTCACTGTAGGGGCGATGGTCTCGTGCCAGTAAGGGAGGGTGCGTGCCACAGTGTCCTTGAGGCACTCGGTCAGGGGGAGTTCTTCGGGCTTCAGGCGCGCGTACCGCGGGTCTTTGCCAGGATAGCGGTCATCCTCCGGCGTCAGCACGGGCGGCCGGATATCGTAGCTGCGTCGCCAGATTTTGACTTGTTGCTCGCCATACTTTTCTGCGGTCTGGGCCTTGTTCAAACCTTGCAGCGCCCCGTAATGGCGCTCATTGAGCCGCCAGGAATTGTGCACCGGAATCCACATCTGGTCCATCTCCTCGAGCGCCAGCCAGAGCGTCTTGATGGCGCGCTTCAAAACCGATGTGAAAGCAACGTCGAAGACGTAGCCTTCTTTGTTCATTTCGCGGCCCCCGTCAATCGCCTCCTGCATGCCCTTCTCACTCAGCCCAACGTCCGTCCAACCCGTAAACAGGTTCTCTTTGTTCCAGGTACTCTCTCCGTGCCTCAATAAAACGAGCTTGTACATGAATGCGTCTCCTCCATCATCAGAGATCTTGGCCAAGCCTAATCGAACTTCTCATTATAACGGGATTGGACGAGCTCGCAAGAGACCTACTCAGGCTGCGGAAAAAGTCGCAGGCGCTGTCATTCTGAGGAGTCCGCCATTCCTATTGGCGGACGACGAAGAATCTCGTATTTCCATGAAGATGTCCAGAGCGAGATCCTTCGCACAGTTTATCCTGAGCGGGCAGAGCGAGATTCTTCGCTTCGCTCAGAATGACAGCGAAGGACTCAGGATGACAGCAGGGAAGCGCTGCTAGCCCAAGTTCGTCACGGGGACACCGATTTTAGGTTTTTTCAGTGGAGATCGGCGGGGAAGTGATTTCGTTGCAACGCGGGCTTGGCGAAAAGCCGATGTAGTGCAGACCTACCCTCTTGAAAG
>JBEKUR010000378.1:0-3975 GCA_049514855.1 Terriglobia bacterium | reverse complement strand
GGGCAGATTGAGAATCCTTCCCTCCAGGATACTGAGCAGCACGTTGTTGGCCTCCGGCCTGGAACGGTTGAATTCATCATAAATCAGCGTGTGTCCATTGAGGCAGGCGGTGGTAAGCCGGTGGTCCTCCCAAAGAGTGCTCATGCTCTCTTCGGTCTTCACGACGGAGTGGATGTAATTATCAATGAGCTTGCACTTACGGTAGCCGGAATCCTTGCCAATCAGGTCGGAGCTGCCAAACTCGTCGTCGCCATGGAGGAGGACGACCGGGCGGCCGAGCTGCGCGGCAACGTGCAAGGCGAGGGTCGTCTTCCCCGTTCCTGCCAGGCCGGCAAAATGGACTGCGTATCCCACACCAAGATAGCTCAGCGCCCGGTCCGTCAAAGCCTGAATATGCGGGGTCAAGACAAATTCTTCGCTAGGCTCCGGGACAATGCTGTGTCCTTGGGGTTCGACTAATTCGCTGGCTACTGAACCAAACCTTGCATCCTCGCCATTCATTGCTGTCTTTTCCCTTTCCTTGAGCTTTGCGGTCCAGTTGGAGCTTTGCCCGGATCAGGGCGGTGAGCTTAGTGTTTCCGTTTCTTTCGTGCCGGCTTCTCTCTGCCACCCACTACGAGCGGTGGCTGGCCACCTGTTTCGCTCCGGCTTCCTTCCACGTTGGCTTTGGTTTCCTGCATCGTTTGGCGTGCGAGTTTCCCCACCGCCCCGCGCGATGGAGTACCCAAGGCACGCCATGCTTGCCGAATGCTGCTGAGGTCCGTGTGGACCTCCGTGCGGAGGCCGTTGACCGTACGCTTGAGGTCCGAGAGGGAGCCCAAACGATCGGCTTTCGTCCTCCTGGCCCGGGCGGCGAAGCTTTTGGAAAAGTCGGCCAGCGTCTGGGAGACATCGGCCCGCCGCGTCTCGGTCTCTCGCTTCAAAGCCTGGACCAATCCCTGGCGCGCGCTCCGCAAGTCCAGGATCTCATTCCGCAATTGAGTCATATGCTCGGTTAACACACCCATGGTTTTCCTCCTCCTTGTTTCTAAGCTGGTCGTGGCGTTGCGGGCGGCTCGAGTTCGGGCCTCTTCTCTTTGCCACGGCGAGGGACCCTCCCGCGGCTACGTGTCGAGCACCACGCAGGCTCCAACCGGCAGCGCTTCGATCGCAAATCCCGAGGGCTTGCTGATTGCTGGGCCGCTATGCGCCCCTCCCCGCCCAGGCATGACGCGCGGCAGCAATATCCGCCCTCATCTCCCGTTGCTGCCCGCTGACGGTTTGCTTCAGTTTCTTCAGGAAAGCAAGACGCCCCGCTCTCATCCTTTCCGCCATTCGAGTCTGTGTGCCCAAAAAATCACCACACATTTCAGCCACATCCTTCTGGCGGTCCCTGTTTCCTTCCACCAGTTCTTCTCGGAACGCTCGACGGCTTCCACGCAGCGACTGGATCTCCCCGGATAATCGAGTCATATCCTCCAACAATCTGCCCATCGTAGTCCTCCTTTGATTTTTCCTGCCTTTGGCGTCTCCTCCCTCTGCCGAGCGGAGGGCCGCACAATAGCCCCCCGCTCAACAGCGGTCGGTCTCCCACCGGTATTAAGCGGGAGCGGCAGCAGCGGCTGTCAGACCGATGGCCTCGGCATACTTCAGGTATGTCTCAACCGAGGCAATCACGACGCGGGCTTCGATCGACAGCAGCTCGATCCCGACTAGCGACACCTTCGCCCAGGCGTCAATCACGATTCCCTTGTCGAGAATCCGATCGACCACTTCCGCCAAGCTCGAGGAGTCAGTCGACTTTGCAACCTTCGCCATGGCAGTTCTCCTTCCGGGTAACAAGCTACCCAAGTTTCACTTAGGACATGCCTCATGTTAATGTGACCTGCCCCAGCCGCCAATTGAGCAGGTCGGGTGCCGAAATCGAGAAATTGCAAGCGGCTTTTCCATCATCTTGATTCGCAAGCGAAAGGCGATGGCCGGCAAAGAATAAGTGACTCTGCCAGGGGCGATTGTGGAATTCACTCCATAGAACGCGGGCCTTAGATGCGCGGCATGCAATCCCCGACCTGCCAAATCTTCCAGAACTCCTTGCATGTCCACCTACGCTTGCAGGGAATCAACAAAGTTGTACGGTGGCCAGGGGCCGCTCAAGAGTAGCTTGACGGATTCGTTCGCATGATGGTGACGAGCGGCTCGGCGAAAGGATTCGACCGAATCGCGGGGCACGAGGAAATAGAGGGACAGAAGACCACCTCTGCTGGAAGAAGGCAATTCGACTTTGTGGCGAACGAAGGAGCCGTACAGCGAATCGCAAAGCGCCTCGACCAACTGGCGCTGCTGCAAGCCGGCTCGGTCCAGGCCCAGATAACGCTGTCGCTTTGCGGCAAGATAAGCAGCGCCAGTATCCCAATCGAGGGGTAAGGATCTTGCAGGAACAGGCCTCGCGTTGCTCTCCATTCCATCCCCGGAAGTGTCGAGGAGAACGTGAACACCCATTTCCTCCAAGCCCTCGAGTTCGTGGAGAAGCGCGCCGTAGGCATCGTGATTTTTTCTCAACAAGCCAATGGCCTCCCGCGGAGACTCAACCCGGCACCCATATCGCATGGGAATCACGGTCAGGTGGCGATAAAAGGACTCTACGACCGTCTCATACACGAGAAGTTCCGAGGTGTCACGAGGTGAGTCGGGCTCTGCCAGTTTAGAAAGTACAGCGTCCAAGCCCTGGTGATTTACTGTGAATACACGTTGCCCCCCGACCCCGGTGGGAGTTTCGAGGTCGGCGGGCAAGGGCCCACGAAAGATGCAATAGACCAGGTAACTCACGTGGCTGCTCCCATCGATAGAGGAGGAACGAAGCGATAGGGGGGCCAAGGTCCGGACAGTTCCAGGACCAGCCCCCCCATTGCATGTTTCTCATTCACCTGATCGATTCGCGCCCGAAATGCCGGGGACGCACCCTTGGGCAGCAAAAAGGCCCAATTCAGTACAACCTCGATTCCGCTTTCTGGGGGCTCACGAGGCACCTCCGGACATTCGCAAAAATCCGAAGCCTGCTTCATCAGGTGGTTCGCGACCTGGTGGCGGGTTTCCTTTAGCCAGAGGCTCAATTCTCTCTCTGCACCTGCCCGGATTCGCTGTTCCTCGAAATAGCGTCTCCCCGGCAGCAGCGCCGCGAGTTGCGCTTCCTGTGCGGCCAGGCTTGCGGACGTGAGGGCGCGCCCGGCCTGCCTTCTGTCAAGCAAGCCCCTGACTGACCATTCCTCCTGCTCAGCTACCCGCTCCAGGAACTGCGAAATCGCCGCACCATGCCTATCCACAAATTCTGCCAGGCGTTCCTGCGACGAGAAAAGGGTTCCGAAACGGGCGGGCAGCACGGGAGAATGACGCATCACCTCCTCAACCACCGCCTCGTGCCGCAAGGCGCGCGGCCCTACCCAAGCCAGATCCTGCATGCGATGTTCGGCCGCTCCGCCGCAAAAATCTTCCAAGTGCACCTCGCTTAGGACGGCACACAGATTCGAGAAGGGCCGAAATACAGACAAAGGATGCTGGCCATCCACACCGGTCCCCTCGAGCCCCCCAATGAGGTTCGAGCGGGCAAAGCAAAACAGGTAAAGCGCACTCTGGACCGTCTCCATCTACTGTTCACCACATCCTTCGAGAGTCTGCTGACGAATTTCTTGCAGTGCGCCCTCCAGGTCGCTGGCCTCAATGGTTACCCGCGCCTGCCCGTCCGGTGTTTTATCGCCCCCCTGAACGGCTCGCCGGACAGCTCGCAGGGCGGCTCGGGTGCACGTCGAAATGATATCGGCGCCGCTAAACCCACCGGTTTGTGAGGCCAGGTTCTTGAAGCTGATCACCGCGCCCAGAGGTTTGTTCTGCAAATGGATCGCGAAAATCTCGCTGCGCTCGCTCTCGTCGGGAAGTGGAATCTCCACAATCTCGTCAAACCGCCCAGGCCTGAGAATGGCGGGATCGAGCAGATCTGACCGG
>JBEKUR010000377.1:0-4001 GCA_049514855.1 Terriglobia bacterium | reverse complement strand
ATGAGGAGGACTGGAAGTACGAGGGAAGCAAAGCGGGCGAAGGTCGAGGTGGTAGAACTCATACGTTCGGCGTGAAGCACCCTGCAAATCGCTTTGCAGCCGCCATGGTTTATCGGCACCCCAAGATCGTTCTGCGTCAAAGCAAACCAGCCCTCGCGAATGGCGAGGCGTAAACGGTTGGAGCACTGAGTGGATTCAAGCACCGACCACGAGTGCCGAGGGAATTGGGCCACCGCTGCGCTTATGAGTTTGCGCGAGCCCACTAAGCCCATGCTCACAGAAGCTGCGGCCACAGGCTTTTACGACTCAAAAGACTTTCCGGGCCGCTATCCCCGCCTGCAAATCCTCACCATCGCCGAATTGCTGGCGGGCAAGAAGCTTGAATATCCCGCCCACCGCGTCGAAACCTTCGCCAAGGCGGGAAGGAGAAGCAAGAGCATACAGGAAGATCTGTTCTAGTTGGAGGTGCACAATGGGCGTGCCCTTTACGCTCGATCTCCACCCAGAAGCTGGCAGAAACTTTGATGAAAAAGCGGAGGGACTGCTTCCCCTCGTTTCCGTCGTGCCTGTCGTGGGCAAGCACGAAGCAGGTTTTCGACCCGACGTTTATGTGCGCGCTCATTTTACCGAAAGGGAAATTATAGGTGAAATCGAGACTGCTTTTAGAGATTACCGCGGAAGAGAGACCGGTAGGATCTTTGACCATGATGGGAGGACCCTTGGTCTCGTCGGCAAGGGCTTCAAGGATCTGGAAGCCCTCGCCACACAGCTGCAGCGAGCGGGCAGAATTCGACCCTACGTCAGCGTCCGCTGCTTAATTAACACTGCGTTCCGGTGGGTCAAGAAACGGTATCGAGGTGAAACCAACGAGCCTTTCACGGGCTATGTTCTGCGCGAGTGCGCTACCCTGGTGAAGGAGTCAGAAATCTGGATACCACTATTTCACGTTTATATTCAAACTGAGCTTTCAGTGGGGAAAATTAGATTCAAAACGCTCACCCGCGAAATGCTTGACAGTTATTTAGAGCGGGTACTCAAAAGCCTTCCCCAGGAAAACCAAGCCGCGTTCCAAGTTCAGTTCGACCGGACCCGTTCAAGGCTCCAAGGATGCGCCGCCGCGACGATTGCACTTACTGCCGAACCCCTGAGGGCGCAAGAAGTGGCGGGCGAAGAGGCAGGATACTCAATCGCCGCCTTGCGTTTCTTCCACGCCGCAAACATGACCCCGTATTTGAGATGCTATTGCACACCCGCTGGCGCGGAGAACCTCCTTGCTAGTTCGACCCTTACAGTCGATTCTGGCATGATCCAGCAGTGGCAGGATAGCGCATCTCCCACCGGGAACATGGAGTGGGTGCTCTCTGACCAGGAGATTCGCGAACTTCAGTCGGCGGGCCTCGATGCATTGAGTCGGCTGCTGGCAAGAGATGAAAGGTCACCGTTCGAAGATGAGCTGCTGGACGCTATCCTGCTCCACTCTAGGAACTCCTTGTTTGATGACGCTGCAAACAGACTGGTTTACATCCTCGCGGCGGTCGAATCCATTCTCCTTCGGGACAGCAATGAACCTGTCGGAAAGAACATTGGTGAGCGATTGGCCTTTGTGATTGGAAGGACAGCCGAGGAACGAACAGCCATTCGCGACAACGTAACGCACGTTTATGCGCTGCGTTCCGCCTTCCTCCACCATGGGCGTGCCTTACGAGAGATGGATTCGCTCGAGCTATTCATGCGCTACGTGTGGACAGGATTCGTTGCGCTAATCCACGGTATGGACAAGTTTCGCACAAAACAAGAGCTGATTGAGGCGCTCGAAAGACGCAAAATGGAGTGATGTCTCGGGGCGGCGGGTGGCGAATACATTGTCTTCCGCGGATGCGCCCCGATCTTGCCATCGGCAGCGGAGCACCCCACGAGGCGGCGACATGGGAAAGCAATGTCGCCGCCACCCATCCGTCGCCTGTGATTCTGAGCTTTCATCCTCAAATCCTTGAGTTCTCATTCGGCTGGCCAAAGCACACCATGCGGGAGTCAAGGGAGCGGAGGCAAGCCGCGTAGCGGCGGGAGAATGTGGCCCATGGCGGCAGCCATGGGAAGAAGAGGCAGTACAAGAGACGAACCCCGGCAGGGGTGACATAAATAATCGGTAAGCGACTCTGTCGCCCGCTGACGCGGGCTGAGCTGTTAACAACTGCCGCTCCCCCACGGCTGTCGCCGTGGGCCACAATCTGTCGGCCCTGGCGGGCCTAGGCAAGCGCGGGCGGCGCAGACATTCACTTGTATGTATGCGCCCGATGGTATAGGTTGTCCGCCCGCGGGTACAGGGGGAATTGCCAGGGGCGCCGACATAAGGAGTCCGCCGCGGCGGATCGGCGCCACCCATTAAGGGCTCACTTGCTTCACGGTGTTGAATCGCTTCTAGATTTCGGCCCAGTTCACCACCTTCCACCAAGCGATGATGTATTCGGCCCGGCGGTTCTGGTACTTGAGGCGGGTGGCGCATACGTGCCGACGGTTTTTGTCGGCATGTATGCGACCTCACCATGATCTTCGGCTGATGGGGGTGGTATGAACGGCGCATCAGCCGGCCGTTTCATACGCCGGGAGAATATCCATCGCGGACACTACCGCGAGGGCTTTTCTCTCCTCGAGATGATGATGGTGATCGCGGTGATCCTGATCGTGGCTTCCATCTCCGCCCCTATCTACATGACCGCCGTAGTGCGGGCGCGTCAAGCCGTTCTGCGTGACGATCTCTTGACCCTGCGCTCCTTGATCGACCGCTTCACCCTCGACAACCGGCGCGCTCCCGCCCGGCTCGAAGAGTTGGTGGAAGGCGGCTATGTGGGGAGAATCCCGACCGAGCCCTTCGCGGGATCAGACGAAACGTGGCAAGTCCAGCAGGAAGACGCGCCTCTCTCACCAAAGCAATCGAGGCCGGGGATTATCGACGTCCACAGCGGCTCGGAGCAGGTTTCACTCGAAGGCACCCCCTACAGCAGTTGGTAGCGCAGCTCCCCCCCTTCGCACCCTTCGCTCGGCTCAGGGCAAGCTCTGCGGCCTTGGTGTGCCATCCCGGACAACTTTGTGCAACAACCGTTGTGGACAAAATGTCCTATACGAGCCCGGGGGCGTTTTCGAGCAGAACGAGCTATCGCGGAATTCACAATCGCGAGCACTCGTATGGATGTTTCACGCCAGAATCAACTTGGCGATGGTTTGGAGTTGCATGAAGGACGTGCCTTCGTAGATTTTCCCGATTTTCGAGTCGCGGAGATATTTCTCGGCGGGATAATCCTTGGTGAAGCCGTAGCCGCCGTAAACCTCCAGGCACTCGGAGGCCACGCGCTCGGCGACCTGCGAGCAGAAGTACTTGGTCATGGCGGCTTCTTTCACGAACGGCTGGCGTGCGTCTTTCAGGCGGGCGGCGTTGTAAGTCATCAGCCGCGCGGCCTCGACGTCGGTCGCCAGGCGGGCAAGCTGAAACTGGATAGCTTGAAACTGGGCGATGGGCTCGCCGAACTGTTTGCGTTCTTTCGCATAACTGATGGCGTATTCGAGCGCGCCGCGCGCCAGGCCGAGCATCTGGGCGCCGATGCCGATGCGTCCCTCGTTCAACGTTTCCATCGCCACCTTGTAACCCTTGCCCACTTCCCCCAGCACGTTCGCCCGGGGAACGCGGCAATCTTCCAGAATCAGTTCACACGTGGAGGAGGCGCGAATCCCCAGCTTGTCCTCCTTCTTGCCTACGCTGAAGCCCGGGGCGTCGCGCTCGATCAGGAACGCTGTGATCCCCTTGTAGCCGAGTTCGGGATCGACGGTCGCAAACACGATGAACAAACCGGCTTCCTTGGCGTTCGTGATCCAGAGCTTGCGGCCGTTCAGGATGAAGTGGTCGCCGTCCGGGCGGGCGCGCGCGGCGAGAGAAAAGGCGTCGCTGCCGGCACTCGGTTCGGAAAGGGCATAAGCTCCCAGGGTGTCTCTCACCAGGCGGGGGAGGA
>JBEKUR010000376.1:0-4018 GCA_049514855.1 Terriglobia bacterium | reverse complement strand
CCATCGCTATAGGCCTTTCGACCGCACTGGGGTCGCTCGTCCCACTGGTGGCACTGCATTCGGAGATGATTTTCACGACCAAAGGCATGGTCATCATCTTAGGAGTCGCCTTGATGCTGGTGGGCATTGTGTTTTGTGCCGTGGCGGGAAGACATAAAGAGAAGGCCAGGCAGAGTTCAGCTCAGGAGCAGCAAGAAGGGGCAGGGAAGAGGATGAGTTTCAAGGCCGGATTGATCATCTGCATTCTGGCCGGGGTTGGTTCTCCTCTGATCAACTTCGGTTTGGCGTTCGGAGCCCCGCTCATGGACCGCGCCGCTCAACTGGGTGTTAGCCCCAAGAGTCAAGCCAACGTCATCTGGGCCCCCTTGGTGACGGCCGCACTCGTGCCCTACCTGATTTACTGCGCCTACTTGTGGAAAAAGAACAAAACGGCGGGCCTCTTCTTCCACCCTGCAACGGCCATTAACTGGGTACTGGGCGCGATGATGGGGGTGCTCTGGTTCGGAAGCACGGTCATCTACGGTGCAGCCACGGCTCAGTTGGCGGGCCTGGGTCCCATCTTGGGTTGGCCGCTTTTCATGTCGTCCATTATCATTACCTCCAATGTTTGGGGATTTGTTACCGGCGAATGGAAGTGGGCTGGTAAGAAAGCGCTGACCACAATGCTGGCGGGCATTCTGTTTCTTATCCTGGGGTTCGTCGCGTTGGCCCTCAGCGGGCGCTGGGCAGCGTGATGGATAATCTACTCCGCCCGACGTAGGGGCGCCCCTTGTGGGCGCCCTGCCATGGGCGGGCATCCGTCAACTGACGGACCTGCCCCCACAGCGCCCGAAAAGGATTGAAATTCCATGTCCATCTATTTGGCACTCTTCGCAAGCTCCAGCGGTTCCAGCTCTCCCATCTTCCCGGTGCTTGTTCTTCTGTTCGGAATAGTCCTTTTCATCCTGGGTTTCCGCATCTACCGCCAGTACCGGATCATGGCGGATACGCCCCTGATTCCCGTCCGGAGCGTCCCCATGGGACTGGTACACGTGTCAGGCAAGAGTACAGGCGGTAACCCATTAACCAGTCCACTAACTCAAGTTCCGTGCTATTACTACGAGGTGAAAGTGGAAAAGCAGGTCAAAAGAGACGACAAGGAGAAGTGGGAATCCGCCGGCACCGAGAAGGCTGAGGTGCCGTTCTACCTGGAGGACGCAACCGGCAAGATTCTGGTGCACCCTCAGCAGGCGGAGTACGACGTGCCGCGTTCGTTTTGGGGAGAAGTCCGGCCAAGAACCTTGTTGTCGTTTGGCCATCCGCCGCGCAAGATCGACGAGTCGCTCGGCGTGCCGGCGCCGACCGATGAGCATTTGCTGGCCTACCTGAACGGTCAGTTCAGCCGGGCGCGAGCCGCGCTTCAGGCTTCCAAAATGCCCGGGGCCAACGCCATGGGCAAGGCGTTGGGCGTTGCTGAGAAGATGCAGGCGTTGGGAGTTTCGATCGGCGCGGGCGGCATCAGCATGGATTTTGGCCAGCATACCTATCGCCTCACGGAACATTGCCTGGTGGCCGGGCGCGCGTGCAACGTGATGGGGACTTGCACGGAGAACCCCGCTCCGGCCGATGAAAACGACCGCAATCTCATCAAAAGAGGCGAAAACGAAAAGACCTTCCTGATCACCACCAAGTCCGAAAAACAGATCGAGAAGAGTCTCCGGCTCAAGGCCCTTTTCCTGGTTGTGCTAGGCGCGGCGCTCATCGTGGGAGGCGTCGCCCTCGCTCTGCGCTTGGCTCACATGCTCTGAAGCGCGTAGATGTAAAATCCGCTATTGAAGATGCGCAGGCTGAGCTGGAATTCTTCCTCCCAAGTCTGGACAAAAGACTCGAGGTCGGCCATGCCGCTTCCATCTGAGGACTGACAACCGTCATTGGCCGCTTCGGGGCGCCGGTTTGGTGAAACTGGCCAACGCTTCTTTTTCGGTTGGATAGATGTCGAACGCCTGCAGTAAGCGATGGGTGGAAAGGATGTTATGAATCAACCGCGGAACATTCACAAGTTTCAGTTGCCCTCCCTCCCTGGCAGTGACTATTACCGACTCCACCAACATGCCGATCCCGGTGCTGTCAACGCGCGTCACATTAGCGAGGTCCAGTAGAATGTCGCTCCAATGATTCGCCAGGAACTCCTTTATGAAATTGCGCACGCTATCGCACTCAGGGCCGGCGACGATTCTGCCGCTAAGATTCAACACGCGGACACCCTGTACTTCCCTGTGGTCGATTGTCAGTTGCATGTGGGCTGTCTCCTTTGTCCGGTATCTTAGGGTTTGTCAAGGGATATGTCAACGCGCACGTTTGTTGCAGTTGTAGCGAGTTACCCTACCGACGTATCATTCTTAGAAGCGCAAGGTTGCTCGAAGCCTGGTCGGCTCAAGCAACAGGTCGAAGGCGTTCGCCGCACCGACCACAAAAACACTGGCATTCAGAATTGCCTCGAGCGCGCAACCCTCCCCGTTCTCAACCGCAATTGCCAACCCTCCGGCTTCTTTCACGACTTTCAAGTGCAGCCTGTCGTTATTCCCGTTACCGAAGGATGCAACGTATCGGGGATTCAGCCCCACGGCATAACGCCGCTTCTGCACGTCCTCGTTCTCTCCCTCGAGCCTTCTCCAAACAATCGGCAGGCCTTTCAGTTCTTCTTGCGCTGTCCCGAAGGAATCCGCAGTGACAACGTGAATATCTACGAACTCCGCCAGCCGGAGCAGCCGATCTTTGACACCGGTTACAAGCTTGCCGCTGAAGGCCAAGGTCCCCGTGTAATCGCTCAGGATGGTATGGATTTCAATCTTGCCGAATCCGGGAATGTCTATCGCAATGCCGGGCTTTTTCATCGGGTAATTCTCCCCGGGCTTCTGTCATTCCGAGCCCTTCGCTGTCATCCTGAGCGCAGCGAAGGATCTCGCTCTGGCCGCTCAGGGTAAACTCCGCGAGGAATCTTGCTCTGATTTCTTCCACCTACGCTCCAGCCACGCCACCTTGAGTTTTGTACCAAGCGGCGCTTAGGTCTTTCCAATCACGATTCACGGATTCAATTAGGGCAATCTTCTTCTGTCGGCTCCAGCTTTTGATCTGCTTTTCACGCGCGATGGCGGTTAAGATTTCCCCAGACACCTCAAAGTACACCAGCCGGTTAATGTTGTAGCGCGCAGTGAACTCCCCCAAAAACCTTACGGCGGTGTTGGAGCACCCTGCGTTCCAAGTTGTTGGTAACCCCCGTGTACAAGGTGCGGGAGGTGCTCGCCATGATGTAGACGTAGTAATTCTTCAAAGCTCGCACTCCCAACTTCGTCCCTTGGCCCGAAAGCAGGGCGAGATTCCTCGCTGCGCTCGGAATGACACAGTTCGACAATCCAAGCTCGCACTCCCAACTTCGTCCCTTGGCCCGAAAGCAGGGCGAGATTCCTCGCTGCGCTCGGAATGACACAGTTCGACAATCCAAAATCCAAAATGCCCCAGTCCCGAGCCTCTAGCAGGCTGCGGAAAAACTCGTTGGGCGTGTCATTCCGAGGAGCCGCAGGCGACGAGGAATCTCGCATTGTCTTGAAAACACTCAGAGCGAGATTCCTCGCTTCGCTCGGAATGACACAGTTCTACAATCCAAAATCCAAAATGCCCCAGTCCCGAGCCTCTAGCAGGCTGCGGAAAAACTCGTTGGGCGTGTCATTCCGAGGAGCCGCAGGCGACGAGGAATCTCGCATTGTCTTGAAAACACTCAGAGCGAGATTCCTCGCTTCGCTCGGAATGACAACGCTCACAAAGGTTTTTCAGCATTCTGCTAGCCGCCAGCCCCCAGCTAATCCAAAATCTAAAATCCAAAATCTAAAATGCTCCACATGGCGTCTACCTTTCTCTTCACCGCCGGGTCCATCTTGATCTCGTCGGGCCAGGGGCGGGTGAAGCCCTCGGACGGCCATTTGGCGGTCGCATCCACGCCCATCTTGGAGCCGAAACTAGGGAGGCGGGAGGCGTGCTCGAG
>JBEKUR010000375.1:0-4030 GCA_049514855.1 Terriglobia bacterium | reverse complement strand
GGCGATAACCTGATCGCCATCGCGCAGCTCTGCTTCAAGGGTCAGTGGCTCGCGGCCTTTCTCGAGAGTCCCGACAAAGCACTCGACTTCAACGCTCGGATCATCGCTGAGAACGTCTTTCGGCTTGCAGTTCGTCGTCATAACCCTAATCGCTGATATGCCGATCGCGCGAGGTGAGGCGCAGGCCGGCGACGCCTTTGCGACACCCACGATTGTTCATTTAGGAACTGTGCTGCTGCTGTCAGCAGTCCTAAGCGCTCCATGGCACGGTGTCGGCACGGCCGCAGTTCTATGGGGCCTCGTGGGCCTCAGGGGCGTAGTGTACGCCGTCATCGTGGCTCGGCGTCTCCGGGTACAAACCGCATACCAGCCCGAGTTCGAGGACTGGTTGTGTCATGTTCTGCTGCCCTTTGCGGCGTATGCAATGCTAGCTGTATCGGCATACGCGGCTCGCGCCCATGCGCGCGTGGCCCTGTTTGGCGTTGGAGCGGCGGCACTGCTGCTCTTCATCGGCATTCATAACGCCTGGGATAGTGTCACGTACCATGTCTTTGTCAAGAAACGGGGACAACAGGAGAGCGGGCGGAGCCCCGGTGAGTAGGTCGTCCACAACCGACGCAGTAGCCGCGCCGCACTGCCGTGATCAATGAAATCCGCAGCTTCCTAGTCGAGTGCGGCATTACGTTCGCCGCCCAGCCCATCCACCTGCGCAACAACATGCCGGCGTCCTCGACGACGCGATGCGGAGCGTCTTCATAATCTCGTCGGACAAGGGATTACACCTGCGGCCACGCACACCTCTCAATGAGAGGCGAGAACAGCCCCTCTCGACCCTATTCGAAAACAGCACTCTTTGCGAAGTGGATTGTGTCCGAATGACGGGCCACTCGGAAACAATCAATTTGACCCGTTCAAACCTAACGTCTGACTCCTCCGAAGTCCCCTTCGAGGAAGTTACCGTGCCTCCTTGTGATCACTTGGCTGTGTAGTCGCCAAACCGGAGATGTGGTTGCCCACGCTCGCCTGCCGTTTTCTCCCGAGTGACGGCTCACTCTGGGGTCATTGTGCCAACGCCAACGAAGTGGACTCGTCATTTGGCCCTGTAGCGCCCTACTTGCACAGAGGGCACTCGTGACTCCCCCGAAGCCCAGTTCGAGGATGCGAATCCCGTTTCGGGACGGTTGGCCGTGCATCAGTGGAGTATGGGGTATCGGCACTCACTGGGGGACTTTAGGCTACTGATGCCCGTCTGAAACCACTCGGACGGATTCGAAGGATCGCTCTTTCCAGAAACGGGCTCAGTATCCTTGGTGCGGCATAGATCTGATGTGGGCACATCCGACCATCTTAGATTGTTCCGAATGACTTTCGGCGACTGTGGCTGAAGCTTGCCCGTAAAGATCAAGCCGGTTCTGAACCCGATACTTCACCCAGTCTCTCTCTATTCTCTTTGTATCCTTTTGCGAAGTGATACCGAATCTGCCGAGCGCGAGGATGAGCGCCCGAACGCTTACGTGAGGTTCAGCCGAAGGTCCGGTTTTCCCACACTTGGGGCAGCGCAAGACAGGTGACACAGTATGCCGTTCGGACCGAATTTGCTGCAGCATTGCGTCCAGCCTATCGCGCAACTCGATTAACGCCAGGAATGACATCTGGGGCTTCCACTCGCTTCGAAGTTTTGCGAGCATCTCAGGAAACCACACTCTTTGAGGATCTCCCGCGGCCATTTGTCATCCCCCTAAAGGTCGTATAGTCCTCGTGATGTTGACTATCATAATCATTCCCGACCGTTCCGCAACCCCGTTCCGTCTGATTGTCTCACTCTGTCACAATGTGCTCTGTTGTCGACCTCAGACGTAGTCACGGAGCGTGAAGCTGACTTTTCATTCCGAATCCGATCGCGACGCATTCGATCACGTGAAAATCATTGATGGGATAGGAACTTAGCAACAGTTATCCGAGCGACAGCACCTTTCGGTATGCAAGTTGCGGAACCGAGAGGATCGCTTCCGAGTGCGCCGTGCACAATCGCCAAGGTTGTGAGCGAAGATGACACTGCTGAGCTGCCATCGGTTCCGTTCTAATGAAGTGCGGCTGTGGTTGAGCGTAATCGCCTACAACCTAGGGAATCTGTGGCGGCGGCTGGGGCTGCCCAGGCGGATCGCCAACTGGTCCTTGACCAGCTCGCAGCAGCGCCTGGAGAGGACGGGCGGTCGATTGGTCAAGCACGCACGGTACTAATGGCTGTTCTTGGCGGAGAGTCATCTGACGAGACTGTTGTTTGGCAGGATGCTCCAGCGGATAGCCGGGCTGTCCGTTCCGGCGGGATAGCCGAGGCTGTGGCAGCCGAGAAATCGATCCAGAGCCGCCGGGGAGGGAGAGGTGTCTGACGAAACCGGACGGCAAGGCCGCGGTCAGCCGTTTAGGGACTCACGCTGCGGCAGCCCCGGCCCTGTCCCGAGCCGCTGGACACAGGCATCGAACAAATAGGGCGCTGGAAGCCCGCGGAGGGTGTATGCTGTGGGGCGGTTGGGAGCTAAAATGGAAATACCGGAGCATTGGTCGCGGCCGCGGGGTCAAAGTGCTCGGTAGTGGGCGCGGCGGCGATCGCAGTCGTTTGTGCCGGCGGCGCTGCCGTTGCCGCTGCTTGTCCTTGCGCAAAAGCTGCTGGCGTCAACGTGGCAAGCACCACACCAAGAACTGCCAGAAACATGATTCTCCGCTGCATACGTTCCTCCCGATCAAATGGGGCTGTAACGCACGCCAGGTCGGCCAGGCGTGACGCGGGGGAATCATAGCATTGACGTTTAAAAGTGGCAACGCGCCTTACTTCATTCCAAGCGGCTGCCAGAGTGTCTTGAGAAGGGGGCTTTGGCCAGTCCGCTGGTCGCGGGTTATCAATGTCATTCTCTAGTAATAACTCCTTTGCTTTCAGCAATATTCCCGGGTTACACCGGTAAGTGCCTTTGTTTTCTATAACATTGCAGCTTTGTGCCCAAATTTTCTACAGCGGTCCTTTGTTTTCTTAGACATTCCAGCTTTGGTCGTTCGATTTTGAAGAACTGTTCCTTGTTTCCCTCTCAGACGACAAACCTTTTGTCTGTCGCGCGGTAGGCCGATTTGCGGGGTTTTCGTCCCGCCTGCTGCGATCTTGAGGGTAGCTTGGGAGCGGGCAGTAGCGTTGACGCATAGTACTTCCCAGGCAATTGCTCTTCTGGCCCCTGACACCTGAGACCTGCTCTAGCCCGTGACCTCCTGCACAGCTCCAACATAGGATGCTAGCCTATCTTATTCCGTTTGTCAAGAGACAGGGAGTCTGTTTTCGAAATTCATCCGCTAGGGCAGCATGGAGCCGGGCGGCGCGCGAGTTACCCCTTGGTCCCTCCTCGGCCACAGCTTCGTGACGACGACTGGCGTCGCGGCTTTCCCGCGAGACCTTGCTTACGAGCCCTGCTATCCGTGGGGCAGCCTGCTGGCGACCGTGGAGACCATCCTCACCTGCGCGCTACCGGCCCTGTTTCTCCTCGCCGTCCGTCGTCAGTTCCGCCGGTAGGGCGCCGACTCTCGTTAGGGGTCGTCACGCAATAAGCGTCCCATTCTCGAACCGGAACGCCCGGCCCCTCATGTGGGGGCGAGCGGCGCTCGCCCGAGGGCCGAACGCCGTTCGGCCCTACACGACATGCTTACGCTTTTCGTACATGTGCATGCTGTTTTCAGCAGGCGTCGGGCTGGTGGTGATAGACATCCCAGCGCTTATAATTTGTCAGTGCCTCAGCCACGGCGCGGCCGTAATGGCTGCGATTGACGGCCACGTGATGCTCGAAGCCGTGGTTGCAGATGTATTTCAGCAACTTTTGCATTTGCGGAATCCTGACCACACCGTAGCCGCCGAAACTCTTGGGTCGGTCGCTAGTGATTTCGCCCTCGCCGACGTAGGCGCGTAGCTTGCCTCTCAGGTCGTCGGTAGAGACGCGGCAATAGGTGAGCGGGCCGCTCTTCAGTTTGCCAACCACGGTTCCGTAGGTATTCT
>JBEKUR010000374.1:0-4052 GCA_049514855.1 Terriglobia bacterium | reverse complement strand
GGTTTCCTGAAGAGTGGTTGCTGAGCCATGACTTGATTGAAGGCGCTCACGTCCGAGTGGGCCTGGCCAGTGATATTGAGCTCTATGATGAGTTCCCGCAGGATTACCTGAGCTACACCCGCCGGCAACATCGTTGGATTCGTGGTGATTGGCAAATCGCGGATTGGGTCTTATCGCGTGTTCTCCAACCTGGAGGACGGCGAGGGCCAAACCAGCTCTCATGGTTCAGCCGTTGGAAGGTCTTCGACAACTTGCGCCGGAGCCTGCTGCCCGTAGCCAGCGTTGGCTTGCTCGTAGCCTGCTGGCTCACTTCTCCTCAGATCGGGTGGATCTCGACCCTCGTGGTCGCCGTGCAGTTGCTCTTCCACCCTTTGGCGCAGCCCTTCACAATGGCGACCACCCGCCAGGGACTGAAGAGCTTCTCCTTCTCGAAGCTGGCGCACGACCTGCTGCGGACGGTTGCCGATGCTGCACTGCTTCCGCATCAGGCCGGGCTGGCTTTGGATGCCATTCTGCGGGTCTGGTATCGCCGCCTCATCTCTCATCGGGGGTTGCTCGAGTGGACTTCGGCCCAGGTGGCGGCTGGGAGAGCCCCGGGTCAGCTACGAGGGTTCGTGATTACCATGGGCCTGGCGAGCATCTTCAGCGGGATCGCGGGTTGGGCCGTGCAGCGCTGGATGCCATCCAGCCTTGCGATGGCCAGCCCCTGGCTCGTCTTGTGGTTCCTAGCCCCTCTGGTCGGTTGGCTCTTGAACCTTCGACCACAGGCGAAGCAAGAGCAACTCCTGCTGCCTGAAAAGGATCTGCGCTTCCTGAGGGAGGTTGCACGACGAACCTGGCGCTATTTCTCGGACTTTGTCAGCGCTGACACGTCTTGGCTTCCACCGGACAACCACCAAGTGTCCCCTCCGAAGCCACTGGCGATGCGTACCAGTCCGACCAACATCGGTCTCTGGATGCTCAGCGCGCTAGCCGCACATGATTTCGGGTATCTGACAGTGGATCAGGTCGTCGATAAGCTGACGCACACTATGGAGACGATCGGCAAACTGGAGCGCTATGAGGGTCATCTGCTGAATTGGTACGATATTCAGACCCTTACCCCTCTCGAACCTCGCTACGTGTCCGCCGTGGACAGCGGCAACCTGCTGGGTGCCTTATGGTCCCTGGAGCATGGACTTGACGAGCTGATTCAGACCCCTGTCCTGGATGTGAAAGCCTTTGAAGGCCTGCGGGATACCGGGGAAATCCTGAAACAGGTCGTCCAACAGGAAGGCCTCCCCGGTCTTGATACTCATGTCCTCGACGAACTGATGCGCGCGTGGGAAACCCCGCCGGCTCGCATCGCCGACGCGCTCCGTCTGCTGCGGCGGGTGGAGGGTAGCGTAAGGGCTCTAGCCGATGAGGTGCGTAAGCCCGCGGACGTTGAAACGGGAGCAGCTTATTGGGCCAGGCAGATGGAGGGGCAGGTATCAGCCTGGCTAAGGATCACGGATCGCTATCTCAATTGGATCGAAATCCTCGATGAAAAAACGGAAGAGGAGGTCGCCCAGTTGGGTCTCGATGCCCTACTTGCCATCCGCCAGGCCCTGCATCACGCGCCTTCGCTTCTCGATCTCGCCAAGGGGCACATCGGCTGTATTCCGATCCTCCAGTCGATCCGGGAGGAGGCTCCCTCAGCCGCGGCCCCCCTCTTGGAATGGCTTGACCGTCTTATGCAGGCCCTCGCGAAATCGAAATGGCTGGCCGGTGAAATCCTGGGTTTGAGCGAGCGGCTCATCCAGGACGGACGCAAGTTATCCGAACCGATCAATATGCGCTTCCTGTACGACCCCGAACGACGGTTGTTCTCAATCGGCTACAACGTTTCCGGAGGCCGCTTGGATAGCTCCTACTACGATCTCTTGGCGAGTGAGGCGCGGCTGGGGAGTTTCCTCGCCATCGCTCGGGGCGATATCCCAGTTGAGCATTGGTTCTCCATGAGTCGACCCTACCGCGCAATCGATCGGCGCCGAGTGCTGCTCAGTTGGACCGGGACTCTGTTCGAATATCTGATGCCGCTGATTTTCCAACGCTCCCAGGCAAACTCGCTCCTGGATAAAGCGGCGAGAGACGCGGCGGCGATCCACATTGCCTACGGCCGCAAGCGCCGCGTACCGTGGGGGATTTCGGAGTCTGCGTTTGCGGATCTGGACCTCAACAACACCTATCAGTATAAGGCCTTTGGCGTACCGGAGCTCGGATTGAAGCGCAGCTTAGAGGAAAAGGTCGTGGTCTCGCCCTACGCCACCCTTCTGGCGCTGAACGTTGCGCCGAGAGAGAGCGTGCAGAATTTGAAACGACTGGTTAGCCTGGGGCTGCTGAACGATTACGGCTATTACGAAGCCATGGACTTCAGCCGTCGGCCGAGTCGTGAGGGCGCGCGTGGGGTGATCGTACAAACCTACATGGCGCATCATCAAGGCATGGGTTTCCTGTCGCTGACCAACTTCCTCCATGGCAATCCTATCCACCGGCGTTTTCACGCCGACCCACGCGTGCGTGCCGCTGAGCCCCTACTCCATGAACGCATCCCGCTCCTGCTTCCGCTGAACTACATCTCCACGCGCGCGAGAGTGTCTTTGGCGGAGAGCGTGGGCGAAGTCGCACCCTCGGTGAGCAAATTCGATACGCCCCATACCACCACGCCCCAAACCCAACTCCTTTGCAATGGTCGCTATGGCTTGATGATCACCAACGCAGGCGGGGGATACAGTCGGTGGGGCAACTTTGAGATCACACGCTGGAGGTCGGATCGGACTCAGGATGCGTGGGGAACCTTCTGCTACATCCATGAGGCCGACTCGGATCGAGTGTGGTCCAACATGTATCACCCAGTCGGCGGGAAGGTTGAGGAGTACTCCGCCAACTTCGCGCTCGACCGTGCCGTCTTCCGGCGCGCCGACAACGGCATTCTAACCGAAACGGAGGTCGTCGTCTCGCCAGAAGACGACGTGGAGATTCGGCGGGTCACCCTGATCAATCGGTCCGGTCGCAGCCGCCGTTTCAATCTCACCAGCTACGTTGAACTCTCGCTGGCGCCGCACAACGCAGACCGGCAGCATCCGGCCTTCAACAAGCTGTTCATCCAAACCGAGGCGGTACCTGAACATCAAGCGCTCCTCGCGTACCGTCGCCCTCGCGCGGAAGACGACCCACCCATTTACGTTGCGCACCGCCTTACGCTTGAACACGCTGAGGACGAAGCCTTGCAGTTCGAAACCGACCGGCGCCGATTCATCGGCCGAGGACGGACGCTGGCGAATCCGATGGGGGTCCACCAGAAGCTTGGCAACAGCCAGGGTTTTGTCCTGGACCCAATCCTCAGCCTGCGCCAGAGCCTGAGTCTTGATCCAGGCCAGCGTATGCAGGTTACCTTGGTTCTCGCCGCCGGCGAAACACGCCAGCAGGTCTTGAGACTGATGGGTAAGTACAGCGATCCCCATGCAATCGATCGGGCGGTGGATTTCGCCTCGGCTTCTGCCCAGCTCGAGCTGCGATTGCTTCGCATCCAGCCCGACGAAGCTCGCCGCTTCCAGCAGCTTGCCAGCCACCTGCTGTTTGCCAACCCGCTCTTTCGCCCTCCCCCCGAACGCATCGAAGAGAACCGCAAGGGCCAAGCGGGCTTATGGCCCTATGGAATCTCGGGCGACTTGCCGATTGCCCTGATCACCATTGGTGAGGCGCAGGATATCAGCCTGGCCCGTCAGATGCTCCAGGCGCATACTTATTGGCGAAGGCACGGGTTGATGGCAGACCTGGTGATCCTCAACGAGGAGGCCGGCGGCTATGAGCAGCCGTTGCGTGAACGACTCGAGGGCTTGATCCAGGCGCATTCGACGTATACGGGGATAGATCAGCCGGGTGGGATTTTCTTGCGCAGCGCGGAGCAAATCTCGGAGGAAGACCTGACGCTACTCATGGCCGCGGCGAGTGTGGTGCTGGTGGCGGCGCGCGGCACGCTGCCCCAGCAAGCAGGTGTGCCTGCGGAGGTTCCCGAGCTGTCGGAACCC
>JBEKUR010000373.1:0-4053 GCA_049514855.1 Terriglobia bacterium | reverse complement strand
CGCGCCCTGCCTATCCTTCAAGTGCTGGGAAAGAAGCACATCTACTGTGGCCCAAATGGTATGGGGCTTTCAGCCAAGCTGGCACAGAACGCCATTCAGGCCACGATGCTCGAAATCTTCTGTGAGGGTTTAGTTCTGGCCGCCAAGGCTGGCGTGGCGCCGCAAACTATGTTGGAGATCCTTCAGTCCAGCCTGGCCCGCGCCGGACTCACGGATTTTAAGGCGCCGTTTATTTTCAAGGGCGATTTCACTCCCTACTTCCCGCTCAAGCTGATGCACAAGGACCTCGAACTGGCCATGGAAGCCGGGTTCGCACACAACGTGCCCCTGCCCACCCTGGCGGCAGTGAAAGAAGTGTATAGCGCCGCCAAGGCCCAGGGAAAAGGCGACCTCGACTATGCGGCTGTCATTACATTCCTGGAGGAATTGGCAGGAGTGAAGGTGCGGACAGCAATGGCGCCAAGCGGAACCGTTGTCGGTAGTCATTAGCCAGCGGTCCGGTCATTTGGGTTGGTCCTTTTCCTTTAATCAACTTTCGCTGTTGAAAATCGTTTCGGGAATATAGGGGAGAATGACTGAATTCGCCAGGATCACAACGAGACGACGATACCTGCGTATCCAACGACCGCATCCCGGTCGCCGCTCGTATCGGCAGAAGTGGCGTACTTGATGAGTTCCGCGCCCTGGGCGCCAAGATCTTTCGCCGCCGTCAGCATGGCGATGGTGGGACCGTAGCCGCACATCGAGATGTCCTCGTGGCGCAGCACCTCGTAAAGGCCCGGCGGGTCGAGCGCCAAGATCTTGTCAATCGCCTTGCGGTCCTTCTGGCGGGTTAAGCTGTCCGGTTCATAATGGTTCATATCGCTGGAAGCGATGATCATTACGGCGGCGGTGGGTCCCACGGCTTGGGCGATGCTGTGGCCGAGAGATTCCAGCCCGGAATAGCCGCCGACCCCGATGGCAATGGGAACGAACTTGAACTCTCCCACGCTGCGCTGAAGGAAGGGAAGTTGGACTTCCAGGGAGTGCTCGTCTTCATGCGCCTCGGCATCCTCCATGAGTAAGTGGCAGGAGCGACGCAGCAGGCGTGCCAGGGCGGAATCGACCGGCACCCTTCCTAAAGGGGTTAACCACTCTCCGCTGGACATGATCGCCAGGGGCGCGCCGCGGCCGGTATGGTTCGGGCAGAGGATGATGTAAGTGGGCCGCTTGGGCAGCCTGCCGAAAACCGCCCCGGCCACGTGCCCCGAGTACATGTAGCCTGCGTGAGGAACCACACATCCCAAAGCGCCTTCAATCTTCGCCTGTTCGTTACCGAGGTACTGATCGAGCTGACGCGCCAGGGACTCCGGCCGGCCAGGATAAAATCGGCCCGCAACCGCAGGCGGTCGTATGTCGGGGGATGGCATGGATGAATCCTATGCCCCGATTTCGGTCGATGTCAAGTGAGTTGCTGCGGTGAGATCAGGAGAACGGAATTCTCGTTGCGCCGCCCACAACCGTCTAAAGGGTTCAGGAACCCTCATCTTCGATGCTGATTCTGAGAGCCCTGAGAAACTGAGCATCTTGCGTCGTCAGCCTGAAAACGGGTTCCTGGTGCAGGTCGGAATTGAGCTTTTGGCGGTGGATGAGATTAGCTTCGCCCCTCCTGTTGAACCCGATGGTCACTTCCAGGACGAGGAAAAGATCGTATCCAGAAGCGCGAATGCGGGCCAGGACGTCCGAAATCTTATCCGATTCAGATAACGACTCGTTGATGGCGTCGCCCAGTTCTTTGATTAGACGTTTGAAGTTATCGTCCAGCTCCAAGAGTCACCATGCCTCACGCTCACCCCATTGTATGATTCGCTGCAAAACTGTGTCAAGGTACAAAAGTTCTAATCGGGCCAGTTTGGCGTTGTGCTGCCCAAATTACCACTTACGTTGAGGCGTAACCTCGCTCGGGCGTTTTGGGAAGCCGCCTCTACGTCAAACCAGCCCACTGCCAAGGTTTCGGCCTTGGTGCCATTTGCGAGACATGGGCGTTGCAACTCGCAGTCATTCCCGCGAAAGCGGGAATCTACTCGGCAAACCTTCGGAAATGCGCCGCCGAAGGGCTGGATTCCCGCTTTCGCGGGAATGACTGCGGCTCGAGTGGATCCTCATTGCCAATGACACCAGCACCAAGGCTTCGCAAGGCTTCGCAAGAATTGACTACGCTCGCTATTCTCTTTACGATAGCAAGTTTGAGATTTGTGCCGCCTCTTAAGGCGGCAGGATGGGGCATTGAGTAAGCTTGGAAACCTAATTTCGCAGAGTCTTCGCAATGTGCAGCGTCTGTTCCACATGCTGGTGGGACTGGCGTTTCTGGTGCTCGCCGTGGCCGGGGCGGCCGCTTCCTTCTCGGAGTGGCAATACTACCTCAGGTCTCCCTCGGTGGGTTTGGTCCGTTTCATTCTCTTCGCAAGCTTCACGATGCTCTTGATTGTTTTCTGCCTCTACTCCTTTGCGAAGGCTCGGAGCATCCGATAGTCGTCTGATCTGACGCTGTCATTCCGAGCGAAGCGAGGAATCTCGCTCTGATAAGTCGAAAAGTCGAGAGTCGAAGGTCGAGGAGTTAAGAAGCTCTCGACCTTCGACTCTTGACTCCTCGACTCGGAAGCAGAGCGAGATTCCTCGCTTCGCTCGGAATGACAGGTGAAGCGAGAGCTGGGAGCGCAATGGGTTCTAGCCAAGACAATGAACTGAAGAGGAAGTTCACGACCGCTTCCGGGCTGGAGCTGAAGAGCACTTACACGCCCGAAGACCTCGCCGATTGGGACTATGACCGTGAGGCCGGCTACCCAGGCCAGTACCCTTACACGCGCGGAGTCTATCCAACCCTCTATCGCAGCCGGCTCTGGACGATGCGCCAGTACGCGGGCTTTGGGGCGGCGGCGGAGTCTAATGCGCGGTTCCGTTATCTCTTGGAGCGGGGACAGACAGGCCTTTCGGTGGCTTTCGATCTTCCCACCCAGATTGGTTTGGACTCGGACCATCCTCTTTCCCGTGGCGAAGTGGGCCGCGTGGGCGTGGCCATTGATTCGCTGGAGGATATGGAAGCCCTTTTCAAGGACATCCCACTGGAACGTGTCTCCACCTCTATGACCATTAACGCGACCGCGGCCATCCTCCTGGCGCTCTACCTCGCGGTGGCGGAAAAGCAGGGCGTGGACCCCCGGAAGCTTTCGGGGACAGTCCAGAACGATATCCTGAAGGAATATATCGCACGTGGGACGTACATCTATCCCCTCCGCCCCGCCATGCGGTTGGTGACGGATATCTTCGCCTTCTGCCATGATTGTGCTCCGGAATGGAATACCATCTCCATCAGCGGTTATCACATCCGGGAGGCGGGCTCGACGGCGGTCCAGGAAGTGGCGTTTACGCTGGCCAACGCCACCGCCTACGTTGAGGCGGCCGTCGCGCGTGGGCTCACGGTGGATGACTTTGCCCCCCGCCTTTCTTTTTTCTTAAATGCGCACAACGATTTGCTGGAAGAGGTGGCGAAATTCCGCGCCGCACGCCGCCTGTGGGCGCGCCTGATACGCGAGCGCTTCAAAGCTCGGAATCCTCGCTCATGGATGTTCCGTTTCCACACCCAAACCGCAGGCTCCACCCTGACCGCCCAGCAGCCGGACGTAAACATCGTGCGCGTGACGCTCCAGGCGCTGGCGGCGGTACTCGGTGGGACGCAATCCCTCCACACCAACGCCCGCGATGAAGCCCTTGGCTTGCCTACGGAGAGCTCAGCGCTCATCGCCCTTCGCAGCCAGCAGATCATCGCCGCAGAGAGTGGTACGACGAACACCATTGACCCGCTGGCCGGCTCTTACGCCATCGAGAAGCTCACTTCGCAGGTCGAAGAGGCCGCCAAGGAGTACATGCGAAAGATTGATGCGGTGGGCGGCACGCTGCGCGCCATTGAAAATGGTTACATCCAGCGGGAAATCCAGCAGGCTGCCTACGACTATCAGAAGTCCATCGAGAGTGGGGAACGAGTGGTTGTGGGCGTGAACCGCTACCAGGACGAGC
>JBEKUR010000372.1:0-4055 GCA_049514855.1 Terriglobia bacterium | reverse complement strand
AAGCAATCGCCGAAATTCAGCCCGGCGGCGTGGCGGCCCTTGCCGAAGTCAAGGAAAGCCTGCCGCGCCAAGTGCGCCTGCTCGACGGTGACAGGTTCGATGACGATGCCAGCTCTGCGGAAAAAAGCATCGCATTGACGGCCAGCGTCCGGCCCAATCTGACCTTCAATGACGATGGAGAGTTCGACGAAGTTTGCGGCACTCATCAGGCAGCGGTCAGCGCCGTGGATGAGCTGGGTGTAGAGGGTGGCTTCGGGTTCCCCGAAAAAGATGGCGGCAAGTGCCGAAGTGTCCAGGATCATTTGGGGAGACCACGTTCGTCATAGAGGAATTCAGTGTGGTCGAGATAGGGACCTTTGACCTGGGCGGAGGCTCGCTTGGCGATAGCGAGAAGTTCCTCGACGGAGGCCTTGCCTCGGCGGCCCCGGAGGCGTTCGTAGCGTTCCCGCAGAGCTTCAGTGACGGCACGGGTCAGGGTCTCGCCGGTGGCCTTGGCAATGGCTTGGGCCAGACGGTGGGCTTCCGGGTCTTTGACATTCAGGCTCATGGGGTCTCTACCCTTCTGTAACATCGTCTACCATTCTTTATTATGGCTCATAGACACCGTCCTGGCAAGCGCGCGTGGCACACACAAAATGATGCCTGCGCCACCCGCCAGTGATTGACCCATTGATCCATTGAATCATTGACTCATTGAAAAAAACGAGGCAAGGGCTCTTCAATGATTCGATGATCCGATGAATCAATGAATCAATTGAAGAGGCCCTTGGCTAGGTCCGTCAGTTGACGGATGGAGACGATTTCTCTTGACAACGCCTCCCCGCTGTGGTAGCCTACTGATGTGAAAAGCCCAAGCTGCGGGGAAGTCCTTTCCTCGCTATCCTAACACCCCGTCCCAGGAGGAACCATGTCCTTACGCAAATCACCCCAACTTACGCCCGCGTTGCTCGCCGCCGCGCGCGCCAATGCCCAGCATTCCACCGGACCGCGCAGCCCCGCCGCCAAGCAGAACTCCAAGCTCAATGCCTTGAAGCACGGCGGACGCGTCAGGGACGAAAATCGCTGCCTAGCCATGCTGGCGCTGGGCGAAGACCCGGAACAATTGCAAACCCTCACCCAGGAACTCATGAGCGCCTTCGGTCCCGGCGACGCGCTCTGGGAGAAGCAGGTCGAGGACCTCGCCTGGCTCTACTGCCGCCGCGAAAGGCTCGAGCGAGCGCAAGAAGGCCTGAAGCGGCGCGCCTTGCAGGCGGTCGAAGACTGGCAACACCGCCGCCAGCAGGAGATCGCCGGCGCTACGTTCGACGCCTCGCAGCCCTGGGCCATCGACGTCGACATGACGGAGCCCGCCGATCCCGGTGTGCGCCTGAGGATGCTGCTTTCCTTCCTCGAGGTTATCCGCGCCCAGGTCAAACAGCGCAATTTCAAGCCTCGGCAGGCCTCCGAGATCGAAACCCTCTACCGCAACGACGTGGGCTGGCGGCAGGCGCGGCTTCTCGCGCTGCTGCGCCTTTTCATGGAGTCGTTCGGGCCCGGAGCGGACCGGCAAGACCCGGAGTCGGAGGAAATCCTGCGCAAAAACTCCGGACCCCGCGAGCCGGCGGGCGAACCTCAGTACCTGGAGCTTCTGCGTCTGTTGGAAGAGGAGATCGCCAGCGTGCGGGAAGAATTCGAATACGCCGAAAAGGCGAATGAGGAGAGAGCGGCGATAGAACGGGACGCCTGCCTTGCTCCGGAGGGGGAGACGTGGAGGATGATGCTGCGCCAGGAAGCCGCCCTGGACCGCTCCATTGACCGCAAAGTAAGGATACTGCTGAGGCTGCGGAAGGAATCTGCCAACCTCCCGGCCGCTCCACCTGATCAGGACGATGGCCCGACGGTGGGCAACATGGAGGACACCTTCGACAGCGACATTGCGTCCGATAACTCGCAGAGTATGCGAGTGGTGGAAGACTTAAAATTGAACGCACGATGCGGGAATGTCATTGAAAACAAAGGATCGCGTTTTGAACATCGAGAGCAAACCCGGAATACCACACAAAACAAACGTGGTTACACGTTGATAGCGGGAATGTTGTTGAAAAGAAAGGAGCTAGGTTGTAGACGGTAGGAGGTATGTCGTAGGTGGTAGGTGGGAAATGAGAGACAGGGAATAGGCGCTGGGGACTGGCGCAGGAAGGCCTGCCCGCCGCCGGCGCAATTCGCTCAAGGTGGTCCGCAATCCCTCGCGCACAATCCGTGCTGTGAACCCGGACATCACGGAAATGCGTAGAGAGAATCTGACCACACTCAGACAGTCGCTCCGAGGGAATGACCAACACCAAGATGCCGGCTGGCTTGAGCCAGCGATACGTGTGGCTCAGGAACGTCTGCTCGGTGCGACGACTGTCAGCCGGCCCGAGGGTCCAATCATAGGGTGGATTCAGATATAGGAGGCCAAAGCACTCGACTGCGCATTGCACTTCCAGTGTATTGCCTTGAACTATGTTCGGAATCCGCTGCCTGGCTTGCTCGGCACGGTAGGCATCGAGTTCGATCCCGTAGCGAAGCACCTGGGCTCCACTTGTAATGGCCTCGAACGCCACGCCATCGCCAACACACGGGTCGATCGCGGAAGACGGAGTGCTTGGGAACAGGAGAAACCTGCGAATCCGCTGTGCCTCGGACAAAGGCAGCGGGTAGAAACCGAGTCGACTTTTTCCCTGAAAGCGCACAAGAAACCTCCTTTCCCTGAAGACCCTGTACGATCATCATGGAGAAGTCGCCGTCCGGCCAGACGATCTTCCTCTGTTGTGCCATGCCTAAGGACATCGACAGGTTTCCCACACTATGCTCCGAGGCGACACGCGGCGGCAACCTCGCCGAAAAGGGCGTTTTTCGTTCCCAATGCATCGTTCAAGCTTACACGGCCTTCCGAACCGTGACTTCAAGCATGGGGCACGCTCCCTCACGTAGGCCGTTACGGCTTCGAGTGATGCGGGTGGGCTGCCTCGCCGACTTCCCAGAACCCACTTTGGGGAGATCGGAGCTTGATGGCCCTTGGTCGGGTTTGCCGACCTCACGGCCAAGTGAGCGCCGACGTCAGAGGAAGGGCCGCAGGTCGCTTGGATAATTTCCGAGTCGAGAATCCGGGCACGAAACAGGAAATGGAAGGGTTCGCTGGGAGACGAATGGGTGTAAACTCGGAGCTGCTGGAAGGCCAAAATGGAAATTCCAATTGAAATTGGCAATTCCCATTGCTAATGTTCCGGCTCCGTCTGCCTTCGGAGATAGGTGACGGATTCATTACCGAGATCTGCAATAGGAGTGCAGCCATCATGGACCGCCGCAACTTCTTGAAGAATACTGGCACGATGATAGCAGGAGCGACCCTGGGCACGAACACACTTGCCGAGGCGCTCTCACTGGACAGCGCAGCGTCGAGTCCGGGCGGGCGGCTTCTGCTGCCGATCAACCGGAACTGGCGATACAGCAACCACGCCGTCGAGGGATTCCAGGCGCGCGAGTTCGACGATTCGGGATTCGAGCAAGTCACGATTCCGCACACGAACGTTCGCCTGCCCTGGCACAGCTTTGATGACAAGGCTTACGAGTTTGTCTCGGCCTATCGGCGGCGGTTCAAGCTTCCGCCCCAAGCCAAAGGGCGTCACGTCTTCGTCGATTTCGAAGGTGTGATGACCGCCTCAACCGTGTGGATCAACGGGCAACGGCTGGGTGAGTACAAGGGAGGATACACTCCCTTCTCTTTCGATCTCACGCCCCACCTCGACTGGGACGGAGAGAACGTGCTGGCTGTCGCTGTGGACTCTACCGAACGGCCGGATATCCCGCCCTTCGGGGGTCAAATCGATTACCTGACCTTCGGAGGCATCTATCGCGAGGTTGCATTGCGCGTGGCGCCGGGAACTTTCATTGAGAACATCTTCGCCAAGCCGAAAGACGTTCTCAGCGATGATCCGAGCGTTGAAGTCGAGTGCTTTGTCGGGACTCTCGAGAAAGGCCGCGAGCCACTGACCCTTGAAGCAGAGCTGCGCGATGGCGATCAGGTTATCGCC
>JBEKUR010000371.1:0-4104 GCA_049514855.1 Terriglobia bacterium | reverse complement strand
GGCGCTCCACCCCAATCCTGGAAGGCATGGACGTGGCCGAGGAGAAAATTCTCCAAGCTCTGGTCGAGAAAGAACTCCAGCCACAAGGCGCGGCTGTAGGAGAGAGTGAGGACGAAGCCGGACAAACGACGGCGGGCGCGGCCGATGGGAACTTCCCCGAAGTGGGCCCAGTCGGCCTGCGCCTGCTCGCCGGGGAAAGTGCGCAGGCGGAGAAAAGCCTCGCGGCCGGGCGGGCGCAGTTCGGCCACGACGCGGCGGAGCTGAGTGATGCTGCCGGGGTAGCCGCGCAGGCGGATCATCTGGAAGAGGCGGGTGGCGCGCAGGCGAGGATATTGCTGCAAGGTCTGGCGTAGGAAGTCGAGGTAAGGATCGGTCAGGCGGTCGCGGAGCCGAGGATGGCTACGGAAGCGATCGGTGTGGAGCGCGGCACGCACGGTGTCGGGATGCAGGCGCAGTTCCGCCGCAATGGTGCCGATTTTCCAATGCTCGGCATGAAACAGGTGGCGGATTTGAGCGACTTGTTCATCGGAAATCATGCTTCACCTCGGGGAAAGGATTTACCCAGTGTCCCCGGCGTCCGCAGACCTGACACACGACCCAGCCGGCCGGTCCCGCAAGGCGGGATGCGCCCGGTGCGGGGCCCCGGTTGGGCTCTGGAGTGGCCTCGGGGGGCTCACGAGCCGGAGGCGCTGTCAGATTCACACAGGGAGAAGCAGGAAGGGAAGATTGATCTGTCACGCGAGCTTTCAATCGCTGGCGGTACTCGCGTTGGCGCTGGCGATGGTCGAGGCGCCCCTCGCGGCCGAGACTTTGTTGATAGCGGCGGTTGGCCTCGCGGCGCTGGAGACGGCGGGATTTTTGGCGGCAACGGAGGCTGCAGTAACGCTGGCCGCGGTCACAGTGGCGGCAGAGATAAAACACCGCGCCGCAAGAAGGAAAGTGACACACACACTGGCGAAAGACTGTGGAACAAGCAACTGGCACCGGTTTCGAGAGGGAGCACTGGACAACCGGCGCCGATCATGGCAGGATGGCTCTCGCTACTGAAGTTGGAGGTCCTTTGATCGGGGCCACCAATGAAAAACCCCGGTTGCGCAAACAACCGGGGTTCTCCTCTGTACGCCTCCCGGAACCTATCCTACCAAATCCTACTGCCTCCCAAAGCGCCTGCGGCGATGATATTCAGAGCCAAAAATCGCCTGCGGCGATGATGATGACTCACTCTCCAAGACCGGCCTGTGTGCAAATTTCTACGTTTCTACGTGATTGCCGACACAGGACGTCGGCACGCAAATCCTTCGGTTTCAACAGATCGGTTGCGCTGCTCAGCGTGACATCCGTGCACTCGCCTGCCATGCTGTCATTCTGAGCGCAGCGGAGCGGAGCGAAGAATCTCGCTCTGGACTTTTCCGCCCAGAAACAGCAGGGCGAGATGCTTCGTCCCGACAAGTCGGGACTCAGCATGACAGTGAGGTGGCGACCAGCCCCGACGCTGGCTGTACTCTTCCAATTCGCGCCTTCGCCAGATGGCTTCGTGGGCACCATGAGTCCGCTTGCAAGGACCAGGGAAAAGGGTTAGATTATGAGTCGTGATTGGCCGGATTTCGGTTTCGATGCCTTTGGGTGTGGCTTCGCCTATGGTTACTGGCCGGGACAAATCGTTGCCATGCCGGTCAAATCCGTTCGAGGGGGTGATCCGGAAGAAGGCTTTGTTTGTTGTGCGGATGTTGTACGCATTTTGTAGATCTTCTCTGACGCTATAGTTTTACGGAAGTATGTATTTTGCGCAAATGGGCTTAAACTGCTTTAACCGCCCGCCATCCTGTTTTATTTCGACCACCCTTCCGCTGGCTTCTTCTTCCGCATCGCCAGCCTGACCGCACCCCGCCAGTCGCCCTCAATCTTGAGGCGTTGCGGCTTGGGTCCAGGCTTTCTCCTGCTAGGCGGTTTCGGGTTCTTTGGCATAGTCTTGCTTCCCAGATAGGGGCAATAATATGCTTGGCGAGTCAAGACTGCCTGTTTCCTACTTGGGGACAAAGGCAGCTTTTGCCTTCTGCAAGAAAGTCTGTGGCGGACTTGGATTTGGTCCAGGCTTAGATGCTGGATTAAACCAAGGAGTGAACTTCAGCTTTTCTTGGCTGTATGCAACAATTTCATTACGAGCCATATCCGCCATTCCGCTTATGTGCCGTATCAACTCAGCGGCGTTTTCTGGGTTTGCCTTGATTTGGTCGGCTATTTCCGCCACTCGGAACCAATTGTTGTAGTCGGCTTGCGCCTTGACCCTGAGAGAGGAGCCGGTAGCGATGGACTGTAGAAATTGAAGCACGTTTCCCACCAATAAGATGACGCTGAGCACCCCAACAACGGAATTTAGAACCGTCCAAGCAGATGTAGAATTATCCATGGCGCTGGATTATAGCACCAAATCACGCGCTCATGACCTACGACCAGCCAAGTGTATATTACTCAATTGAGACCCGTTTCATCCGTCACGCCGCCTTATACCTTAACCTCTTTCCCTGTGCCAGCTTGACCGCCATGGCCAGTCGCTCGCCGTCATTGAATTTCCGGCCATTCCACAGGAAGTCGAACTGCCACAGGTAGCGGTGCAGGTATTCCTTGCTCACGCTATGATAAATACCCATAAGTCCACGTTTCACGAGGGCGAAAGAGCTTTCTGCCGTGTTCGTATGGATATCCCCACGGGCATACTCTTTGGTGCTATGACAAACCATCTCATGCCCCCCAGTGAATTCCTTGCCGATACCATTATAAGCCGGAAAATCATCCGTCATAATGCGGGATTGCTCATCAACCAGTTCTCGGATAGCGCCCTTCAGGGTCTTGCCGCTCACGTCCGCAACAACCTGCCGCCGAATCCTGCCATGCCGTTCAACCGCCGCAAAAACCGGGGTCTTAGCCGTGCCCCGCCCCCGCTTGTGCTCGCCCGTGCCGGGGCGGGGCTTCCCGCCCACATATGTCTCGTCGCATTCCACCGTGCCCGTCAGCTTCTCGACAGCCGGGTTGTCAGGAGCCATGGCGAAGCGGATACGGTTCATGAGGAACAGGGCGGACTTGTAGCTGATTTGGCAGTGGCGCATGATTTCCAGGGCGGCTACGCCCTTCTTGGACGTGCTGGCACGCCAGAAGGCATAAGCCCAGTGGCGCAGGGGGAGGCGGGATTCCTCCCATACCATGCCGATGCGGACGGTGTATTGCTTTCCGCAGCCTCGGCAGCGCCACAGATACCGCTTACTGCGCTGACCAGCACGGTCCAGCATCTTGTAGACCTCGGCAGAGTTGCAATGGGCGCAAGTAGGGCTGTCCGCCCACCGCAGCGCCTCGAAAAACTCGACGGCGGCAAGCTCGTCGGAGCAGGCAAGCGGCATCGCTTCGATGACCGCTGATTGTGAAAGGTGGTGTTGTTCGTTTTCGAGCAGTGTTTCCGGGGTGTTGATGGTCTCCATACCTATAGAATACATTCGGGAAATGGGTTTTCCTGGGGATTCGGGTTTTTAGCGGGGAAGGTGTACAATTCGGGCGCAGAGGTGAGAGTACATATGCCCAATGACCAAGAGCTTGAGGACCGCCTGAATTCTATCGAGGAACGGCTTCATCGGTCCGAAGCAGCCGCCAGATGAGGTCATAGGCGTCAAGCCGCTCAGTGCCGCCGACACCAATTCTTGTACCGACCTCTATAACCGACTGAACTCGGCTATCGAACGCTTCAACCGTGGGTACTAGTGAGGGGGGCATCGTCAATGGACAGCGCAACGAACAAAACCCTGATTCAGCTTGCCAGCCTGACAGCAGGCTTGGCTTGGCAAATTAAATGGTATCGGAAGCATTTTGGGGAGATTGCGCCAAGCCCTGATTCTGTTTCTCAAGCTGAGCAATTTCAGCTTCCACTTCGTCAATTCGAAAAAACACTGGGAAACCTTTCGGCATCGGAGCAAGTCGGTATAGCACTACACAAATTTTTTGCCACAATAAGTACTCTTCTGGAGACATAAAATACCCTCTCACCAAGGGGGTGTATAGTCATAGTGCTGATTCCGATGAAGGTGGGCACTGATTCCGGTTTGATCCCGGGCAGTGATT
>JBEKUR010000370.1:0-4127 GCA_049514855.1 Terriglobia bacterium | reverse complement strand
ACCCCTACCTGGCGTTCGCCGCCATGTTGTTGGCCGGTCTCGATGGAGTCGAAAACAAAATCGACCCAGGCGAGCCTTTGGACAAGGACATTTACGATTTGGGTCCAGAGGAGTTGAAAAAAGTTCCGACCCTCCCCGGCTCGCTCGAGGAATCCCTCCGCGCTCTGGGGAGAGATCACGATTTCTTGCTGAAAGGCGATGTTTTCAGTGAGGAACTTCTGGAGACCTGGATCGAATACAAAATGAAGAACGAAGTGCAGGCCGTGAATATGAGGCCGCACCCGTACGAGTTTGCACTGTACTACGACATTTGAGGAACGTCCGTCGTCCGCGGTCCGTCGCCAGGTGCCAAACTGCCTTCTGGCGGCGGACCGCCGGGACCATACCGCGAACTTCAGGTTCAGGGGGTGGGCGGAGCGGCGGGATTTGTCGATAGGCGGCGCCGCTTAGTGGACTGCGTCCGCTAGCCCTCCCCATCAGTTGCCCTGATTCGCAATCCCTGTTGTCGAATGCACCTAACTCCGCCTGACATCGGCCCCCAATTGCTCCTGCCTCGCTCGCAGCCAAGGCGAGCAGTACTTTTGTCGGCATCAAACACGCCCGTATCTACTTGCATGCCTACGCACGCGGCAGCGGCGCGATGCGCCCCATGAGGATTGAACCATTTGCCACGCGCTTTCGTATTATGATTTGAAGCGAGAGGACAGGTGCGTTCGCCTCCGCTGTGCCTTCCGAGGAGAACAGATATGCGCTATGTGACCAAAACAGTCTGGATTCTGGGAATGTTGGTGTTTGTCGCCCCGCTGGCTGCGCCGAAAGCCGCGACGGAAGTCGAACCGGGCTCCATCGTGATTGTCTTTAGGGACGGACGCCAACAGAGTTTCCGCTTGGCGGACATTGCCCGAATCGAGTTCAATTCCCCCGCGGAGAAGGCATCGGCCGGCCAAGCTCGTTTTCTGGGCGAGTGGAAAGTAGGCAACGGCGCCGGGGGGACATTCCTCATTACGCTCAAGCCCGACGGCGTGGCCCATAAGACCTTGCACTCAGAAGGTGGCACGTGGACCGTTGTAAACGGAGAAGCCCACATTGCCTGGGACGATGGATGGCATGACATCATCCGGAAGGTTGGCGGCAGGTATGAAAAGGCGGCCTATTCGCCCGGCTCGTCTCTTTCCGGCCCGCCCGACAATGTCACCGAGGCGGTTTATACCGAAGCCCACTGAAACCTCTCGCCATGGGGGCAAGCAGGAGCCACAGTCGATGTATTTCTGATCGTGGGCTTTTCTCATGCCCGGCGGGTGGCGCAGGGGGCCGCCAAAACTGGGAGGTAAGCCCTGCGCTCGGCCTCGGGCGACGAATCATGATTCCTGTTGCCGGCTTAACCGGCTGCGGATCGCAGCTTGCCCTGATTTCAAGTCTGACAGAAGGCCAGCGGAAGTGTCCACCTACTACTGACAACTGACCACTGACCACTGACAACTGTCTAACCCTTCCCTCGAAACAGAAAAATCAAGTACTGAACTCTGAAGTTACGCTTGTGACGTAAGGTATAATTCCTGCCATGCGTTCCGAGTTCCAGGCTGTACCCTTTGAGGACGTTGAGAAGGCAGAACTGAACTTGGCGCGGCTCGAACAGCAGCTTGCGCCCACGCTGATGGTGCCACTGGCCTCCCTGCTGGCCCATTCGCCCGATCCGGATGGCGCCCTGAACTTTCTCGAACGGTACGCGCAGGGAGCCCTGGCAGACGTACTGGGCGAAATCGCGCGCTACCCTGTGGCCTTGTCCTACCTGGTGGCGATCTTCGGCTACAGCGGGTTTCTGGCGGAAACTTTGTTGTCCGAACCGAGCCTCGTCCTTCAGTTTGCTCACGACCGCAACTTTACCAAACTCAAATCCAAAGAAGACTTGATGCAGGATTATGCGCGCTTCGCCACCACCAACCCCGACCCCTGGCTGGCGGCCCAATTGGCGCGCTTCAAGCGGCGCAATTACTTGCGTATCGCGATGCGGGATGTGCTGGGCCTTTCGACTTTGGGTGAGACGACCTTGGAACTGGCCACCCTGGCGGACGTGATTTTGACCAACACGCTTCTTTACTGCGGCGGCGAATTGGACAAACGCTATGGCCAGCCCCAGTACCATGACCCGCAGGGCCGCATCGCGCGCAGCGGGTTCAGCATTATCTCGCTGGGCAAGCTGGGTGGCAACGAGTTGAATTACAGCTCCGATATCGACCTGCTATTCCTTTATTCCCACGACGGTGAAACAGCCGGAGGGAACGAGTCCATCGTCACCAACAAAGAGTACTTTGTCCGCCTGGCCAATGCCATCACCCGGACCATTACCCAGCCGACACCCCAGGGCGAAGTGTTCCGCGTCGACTTGCGTCTGCGTCCGGAAGGGGACCAAGGTGACCTGGCCATCTCGTTGAAGTCGTCCCTGGAGTATTACGAGCACCGGGCGCGGGATTGGGAGTTGCAGATGTTGATTAAGGCTCGCCACTCGGCCGGCGATGCCTGGCTGACTCGCGATTTTCTGCGCGGCCTCGAGCCGGAGATCTATGGGTCGCCGGGCGATTTTGAGGCCGTCGAAAGCGTTCTATGGTCGCGCGAGCGAATCTCCAGGAGAGTGCGTGAGAGTGGCGGCCAGACGGTTGACGTCAAGCAGCACCAGGGTGGCATCCGGGATATCGAGTTTCTGGCCCAGTGCCTCCAGCGACTTTACGGGGGCCATGACCCGTGGGTTCGCTCCGGTGGGACTCTCTTTGCGCTACGCAAGCTGAATGACAAAGGATGGCTAAGCGACCACGATTATGCCCGTCTGACAAATGCCTATGCATTCCTCCGCAAGGTGGAGCATTGCGCCCAACTCGAACTCGGCCAGCAAACGCACCGCTTGCCGACCGGCGCGCACGCCCTTGATCGTCTTGCCCGCCGCGTGGGCGTTGCCGCCGGCTCGCTCGAATCGCCGGGAAAGGCGCTCTTACAGAAACTGCAAGATGGGTTTGAGAAAGTGGACGAGATCTACCAACGCGTGATCCATCCTCGCACCCCGCCTTCGGGGGCTAAGGGGTTCGAGCTTAAGCCGCTTCCCTCGGTTACTCCCGACCTCGGGCATGCCTCGTACGATTCCACCTTGAGTTTCCTCAACGCCCAGGCGCCGGACATAGCGAGCTGGGTCCACGAGGCTGAAATTCCCGAGCGATCTCGTAAGAGCGCGGCGAGATTCCTCACTGCCTTGCTCGAGTCGCCGGAGCGGTTTGCCCTGGTGCGCGAGAAACCTGAGCTCCTCCGGCGCGCGCTGGAAGTGGTAAGCGAAAGCGAATACCTGGGCGAACTTCTTATTCGCCATCCCAGGGACATGATCGTTTTCGCCTCCTCGGAAATTCCGCCGGCAGCGGGACAGATGCAAATCGACTTGAAAGGGTCGGAAGACGCCGGACCTCATCCCTGGGCGTTGGAACCGGTGCTTGCGATGCGCCAGAAGATGGCGGTGCTCCGCAGGCATTTCCTGGCTCGTGTTTTGGAGCTCGGTGCGGCGGATTTGGCCTCGCGGGAATCAAGCTTTTGGATTCTGAAACGCTGGTCGGCGGTTGCCGCTCGGTGCGTTTCCAGCGCCTTGCAGATTGCGGGCTCGGTCCTCGAAACGAAAAGCCTCGTGGAACGGAACCTTCCTTGGCCGTTTGCGGTGCTGGCGCTCGGACGGCTGGCATTGAACGAGTTTGACCTCGCCTCGGATGCCGACTTGATCTTCGTTACGGGCCCCGAAGTGGGACGAGACGAGCTGGATTTCTGGAAACGGCTGGCGGCGAAAATGATCGACGTCCTCTCCAGCTACACGCGCGAAGGAACGGTGTTCGCCGTCGATACACGGCTTCGACCGCGGGGCCAGGAGGGCGAACTGGTGGTGACGCAGGAGGAATTGCTCAGCTATGCGCTGGAACACGCCCAGGTGTGGGAGGGATTAACCTACCTCAAAGCGTGCCACGTGACGGGCAATGCCGAACTAGGACGAGAGACAGTTTCCCGGCTCGTGACCGCTGTCTTCGACCGCTTCGCCGCTTACCCATCGCTGGCCACGGAACTTCGCCAAATGCGGCGTCGGCTGGAAAGAGAAGTGCCTGTTC
>JBEKUR010000369.1:0-4150 GCA_049514855.1 Terriglobia bacterium | reverse complement strand
CTGCCGGCAGTTCCTCCACCAGCCCCCAATGGTCCTGATGGGGATGGCTGATCAGGACCGTCGCCGGCCGGCTCCGGTCGAGCGACGCGGGTAGTAGGCCGGTGGCACCATCCGGCGCGTCAAGCGGCCGTCCAGCGTCGAGGATGACGCGCTCGCCATCCGGATGCGCGATTTCGATGCAGCATCCACCTATCTGATGGGTGCCACGATGGACAGTTAGGGTTAGGGTCAAGCTGCAACTTTCAGATTAATATTTGCTAATTCCGGCAGTGAATTCGCTCGGACTTCCTTTTAACAACAGTCGGTCCCCGAAGTACTTCTCAAGGGGTTCCCTATGCTCTTTCCATTTCTTGCCGACCCTCTGATCCTGGTCGAAATCAAAAACTACGAGCCTGATGTCAGAATCGACATCCAGATACTCGGGGTTGTGCGCCACTTCAACTACCAGCGGATCGACGCGGGGGAGACCCAGATCCACCAAATTCTTGCAGACCCTACCGTAAGACCTCTTAAAGTCGGGAAGATGTTTATCTATGAAGTCTTTGTATCTTTTGGCCTGCTCAATTACCCTGGGTTCGTGTGTCTGTGACCGCAACTCCTTGTTTTCGAAACGCTTTGCTTCAAAAAAAACAGTACGGGGCTTGCCGTCCCTCTTCTGGATTGCTGCAAAGTCGATGCGGTCGGCTGCGCGTCTTCCCTCGACGCCGCTCTCCGCAGTATCTGCCTCGTCCTCCGATTCGGGTGATAGGGCGACTTCCACGTCGATGACGTTTCCATTGCACTTCAAGATCTTATGTAGGCCCGTTTTCTCACGCTGGGCATACCAGCCTGATGACTTCTTTAATGCTTCGACATCGAGTGCCTCGACAAAAATCTCGTTTATTAAATCCTTTATTGCAGGACTATCGCCGACCCATGAGACATACGGATGCTTCGCGCTCGGGCGGACAAGGTACTTGTAGTGGGTCTCGAGCACAAGCTGCTCTTTGTAAGATATTTTGAAAAGGCTGCACCCTTGAAAATAGATGTTGATATATTCGTCTCTTATCGCGACAAATAGATGGGGGTCCTTGATGATCTCCTCCCAGTGATTCCAACCCTTCAGTGCTTTCACAAAATTTTCGCTAATGCCTCTATTGAACATCGCATTCCTCCTTACTTACTGTGTGCGCCGGAATGGCTCCCAGCATCGACTGTGTGCTGTATCGTCGAGACGCCTCTCTTCGTTGAACCTCCGATCGAACTACACGCTGGCTCACACCGTCGATCGCCCAAATGCCTTCTGATTATACAATCAGGCGAGCCGTCATGGACCCTTCGGTTGCCTTTTTCCCGGGGCGTCGCGAAACTGGCTGCGAATGGGAAAAGCCGCCCCGAAGGGAAAAGTGGCTCCTCGCTCGTGCTGTCTCCCCTCTGTTGCTACCTCTCTCATCGCAGCTTCGACTCGAGAAGGGGATCTTGCCACGAAGATAAGGGCGGCGAAATCTACAGATAGGCCGAGCTTTCCCAGCGCGGCACCTGCTCTTTCAGCGCGCCTTCGACAATCGAGCCGAGTTCTTCCACCAAAGACTCGGTCTTGATCACATAACGGGAGGCCCCCAGATTCACGGCATCGATGGCCGTGGACATCGTGGGGACGGCAGTCATCAGGATGAACGGTGCCCGGCTCTTCGTGGCGCGTGCGAATTCGAGCAGATCCAGTCCCGTCACGTCCGGCATGCGGATTTCCGAGATGATAACGTCGTAGGGCTGTGACTCAATTTTCTTTTTGGCGGCTTGGCCGCTCGTGACCGTCTCCACCGTGTGGCCGCTCTTGGCGAAGGTACGTTCCAAAATCTGGCAAAGTGATTCTTCCTGGTCGATAATCAGCAATCTCGCCATGTAAGGTTCCTCATCTCAGCGGAACTTCCGTTTTGCCTTCCTGGTCAACTGGCAACATACACCTACCCGCGTCTCAAGGCAATGGCCCGGGCCTTCAGCTTTCGGTGCCGCCAGTGCCCACGGAAGGGGCCTGTTTTACCACTCCTGAGAATGCCACGGCCCGAAACGGCCTCTCTTTCGACCGATGCCTCCGACACTTTTCCTTCCCCTGCGTCTGTCGTCGCTGAGATCTGATCCGGTCGGCGGCTCGCCCGCCCCGCTGGAGAGGATAGGGCCGCAATCCTGCCCAGCATAGCTCCAAGCGGTCGCCTGGTCAGATGGCTCTCCGCCAGCAGCAGCGAGTAACACGGGAACTTTGGAGATCAATCTCGAGGGAGGCGGTGAAGGAGACCTGAAAAAGCCGGTTTTGTGCCTTACCCGTTGGCGATTGACCCCCCGGAGCGTCTTCATCGCATTCACAGGCGCATGAATATTGATGCCGACGGCGATCCAAAGATTCGCAGCTAGAGTTCAAAATGGAAATGCGGGATCAGGCTGCTTGGGCCTTAGAATCAGCAGGAAGATCGATCCTCATTTCGCATTCATCGCCGTAACTGCTCGTGATGCTGAAGCCGAGTTTCCGGAAAAGGCCGATAGCCCGATAGTTCGAAAGCTCCGTGGTGAGGAAAACCTTGGTGAGCCCCATCCCAAACGCCCAAGCCAAGGTCAACTCACTCAGCACTGTTCCCAGCCCTTCCTCGCGGTAGTCCTGTAGGACAAAAATCGTGAACTCGACCTCATCTTTGCGAATCGGGCAGAGGAGGGTGTGAGCCACAATCTTCTTGCCATCAAATGCGAGGAGTGCGTGAGAGCTAATCTGAAGCTGGTCCAACCAGCGGGCAATGCGCGGGACGTCCGGTGGAGGGAGTCCTTGTGCCACGCGCTTAGGTTCGAAGTTTGAGTACATTTGGACGAGCGTCCCAAAATCCTCGGAACTGTACACCCGCACCGTGAGTGTCCGTCCCTTTCGAGTTCGGACCTCTGAGGGCTTGAATAGAGCTTCCGGGGCGGTGGTCATAACTTGAATTCAAGTTTAGCACGCTGTCGGCCAAAAACCCTTGAATGAACTGCCATCCCCTGCCAACTGAAAGGAAAGACTGTCGTTAACCCAACCCCCACAGGCTGGGTTTTGAAGCGCACGAGCCGTCATGTCTTAATGGGGGGCCAAAGGGTTGCGGGAAAACTCGCATAATTCAAGGCGAATCCTGCGGTGAGCTTGGTAGTCTTTGATTTTTCTCTCCAGGAACTGGACGCATTACTCGTTCCCATTGAGCAGCTTGGGCCGGGCCTGTCTGATCCGTCCTCGCCCCGCAACTAACCCCTCACCCGGCCCGCGCCGGCTGGTGAAAGCGCCGTCGCGGTCCACCCTCCCCCCAGGGGAGAGGGCAACACCCGTTTGCGACGTACTCCGTTTCTGACATCACGGATAGCGGTTTTCGGCTATACACGCTCAGGATTAGGGGTAATGGTAGTGGGTCAGTTTGGAGTTGTAGCGGCGAGTTTACCTCGCCATGTGGCGGCGTAAAGCCGCCTCTACGTCAAACGGACCCATCACCGAGGTAATCCTTAGCTTGAGCCAATGCGCGTCACAATGCTAAGCTCGACTCCATGGGTGAAGTAACGGCCAATCAACCAGAAAGGGTCTCCGCGGTTGAACAATATCGCGCCTTGCTCGAGATATCCGAGTCCATTGCCACACACCGGGACCTGCCTGCGCTCTTCCATGCCATCGCCCAGCGCCTTCATCGGCTTGTCACTTTCGACTTTATCGGGCTGACACTCCCGGATGCGGATCGCAATACAGTGCGCCTCCACGTGCTGGAGAGCTCTCTTCCCACCGAGGTGAAGGAAGGCTTTGAATTCCCTATCGAGGAGGCTACCCAGGAAATAGTCTGGGAACAGCAGAAGGCGTTGGTGGTTAGCGACCTGGAATTCGAAACCCGTTTCCCGCGCAATGTGGAGTTGCTGCGCAAGGAAGGCATAAGCTCGTTCTGCCTGCTCCCTCTCACCACCGCCCAGCGGCGCGTGGGTGCGCTGGCCTTCGGGTCAGCAAAAAAGGGGACTCACTACGGAGCCGACCTCGAATTCCTGCAGCAGGTGGCGGCGCAAGTTGCGGTCGCCGTGGACAATGCTCTGAACTTCCAGGACGCCCAGGTCTATCAGGAACAGCTTTCTCGTGAACGTGACCGCTTGCGGTTGCTCCTCGAAGTAAACAACGCCCTGGTGTCAA
>JBEKUR010000368.1:0-4169 GCA_049514855.1 Terriglobia bacterium | reverse complement strand
CGGATTTGGGCGGTCGTCAGGAACGTCTGCGCGTCGAGCGTTGCGCTCTGATCCGGCTTGCCATTCAGGGTCTCGGTGAAAGCCCTCAGGCTTTTCGGAAGCGCCTCCGGCACTTTAAGCCAACCGGCTTCGAGACGATTCTTAAGGCCCGTAATCTTATCAACCGTCGCGAGCTTCGTCTTCAGTACATCAAGGTCGGCCTTCCATAAACCCAAAAGCTCCGCGAAGTCCTTGTCCCCCTGTCCTTGCGCCAGTTTCAGGACAGGCGTCAGCAAACCCGTAACTCGTATAACTTTTTCAATAATTGCGGTGCCGTTCTTTAGCAGAGATTCCTGAAGTTTCCCGGCTTCCTCCGATTTCGATAATTTCACCTTCAGGTGTTCGCGAAGGTGCTCCGCGCTTGGCCACGGTGTGTCGCAAAGCGGACACTCGGGGCCATCAACGAGACTGAGCCCCTTCTCAATGAAAGAGCGTTGCTGAAACGCGGCAAGAAGTGAAGGATCAGTCTCCATTCTCGCGAGATCAGCAAGAATCCCAGCCGCTTCTGTTTTTGCGAGATCTGGGAATCCCTTCTCGGCCTCCGCAAGAGATTTGACATCTCGGAGCGCTGATTCCTTATTGAACTCGGATGGTTTGGCAGTGGTTGAAAGCCCTGCGTCGAGCTTCGTGTCTGTCGCCAGTTCAAGGATCGCCGGCAATTCGAGCACTTTTCGCCGCCTGTTGACGGCCTCCAACAGCTCCTCGGAGCCGAGTGTCGATATCTGGAGGTGGAGCTGTAGCGCGTTACGATGGGACTGGACCTGCGCCGTGGCGGCTGCGTGTGCACTCTGAAGCCTGTTTTGCGCTGTGTTCAATGCGCTCCGGGTCTGGCCTATCTCATCAAGCTTGAGGAGGCTCTGAATCTCCTCTGACCGCTTGGTCGGCTCCACGAGGATGAAGCGAAGAATCTCACGGCGCGAAAGCGTGATCTCTGGATGATCGGCGATTTCCGCGAGAGCAGCCTTCACGTCTGAGTCAGCGGGGACGATTTTGGGCTTCTTCGGAGACGAGACTTTTCGTGTGATCGTCGCGGACTTGCCGAGTTCGGGGAGATAAATCCGTAGTTCGACAAACGCGGCGTCGGGAAATTTTGCCGTGTCGACGTGAGGCCCATGCTCAGAAACAGATAGGCCCTTAGTGCCCCTTCCGGTGAGGCGGCCCATTTGCCCGGTGAGACCGAATTCGATCGCATCGATGACTCCGCTTTTGCCGGAGCCGTTGGGACCGGAAATCGCGAATTTCTCCTTTCGGATATCAAGATCTAGCTTTCGAATACCGCGCACTTCTTCGATGTGGACGGACTCTAGTTTTATCACTTGATATCGCCGCCTTCTGATTGCGAGAAAACCTTGACGAACTCGTCAGCTTTGAGCTTCTTGCTATCCGCCAGCAAGGCCCGCAGTTTCTCTATTTTCTCCGCGTCCACGCACTTCGTGTCCGCGAGCTTCGCAAGGAACTTTTCGGCGATCTGTTGATGAAGCGTGGCCATATGACAGTGAAGTTAATCTATTCTGTACTCTATCCCAACCTCTACCCTTTCACAATACGCAGCAGGGTGGCCCTGACCCGATCTTGAGGTCCGCGGCTTTTCGTTATGATGGGCGGAAGAACCGAGGACCTACAAAACACGTCCGCGCTACAGGTCGTGGAACTATCCACATGGTCGTATAACGGCCACTGGCGGAAGTGCAACCCCGGACTCCCCCGAGGTCCCCTTCGAGGAAGTTTGTCCAGGCAGAGCACTCGCGGGATTAATCGCGGGTGACGGCGTAGCGTTGACCTTACGGATCAAGTCCCGAATGGTGGGCTATTCGTAAGCAACTGCCTGCGATCCCGTCTCAAACCGGCGACGTTTCTTCGATGTCGACCTTCAGCCCAGAGTGCTTAAGTTGACGCTTATGGGGGCAAGGCCCGGCCCTAGGAATTAGTGGACTCCATCTGGCGAATCTTCAGATAGAGGCCGGTGATCGCAAGTACGATGGCAATAAGGGCGATTCCCAAACCCTTGCGGCGGAAATCACGTTCGCGAAGCGCCGCCACGCCGGCCTGGTATGACTTTCCTGCGATTTCAACTCCCGAATCCGTGAGTTTTTGGAGCGCCGAGTCGTCGAAGGTGTGAAGGTTGACTCGCGCTTTCACCAGTGCCTCATTCGCGTCCACCAGTCCCATCTTGGCGCCCGAAACTTCCATGCCGGCGCGTTCTGCGACATCGAGCACTTTCTCCGCGCGCCCGATGGACGCGTCGAGTTTGGCGAGATCTGCCGACATGGCTTGCGCGGCGGTGTAGCCCTTATCGCCCGCTGCGTGGCAGGTGATGCACACGGATTGTGGCGCCGATCCCACCCAGGCGTCAGTAGGCCGGATGATTTCGTGGTTCGAATGGCACTGCACACATCCTGGCAATCCCAGCTTGGCAAACGCCACTTGGTGCGGGCTCTTCTCAAAAAGTTGAGCAAAGAAGACGTGGCAAGTGCCGCAGACGCTGGCCACGGAAGTTACCCCGGGCGGCGTGGCGCCATGGTTTCCGTGGCAGGTGCTACAGGTTGGAGAAGACGTGTCACCCTGCTCGAGCATCTCGGCATGGACGCTCCTCTGGTAGCGAGCTGCCTGGTCGGTGGGAATTCCGTAGGCTTTCATGTAGACGGGGTCGGAGTGGCAGTGAGCGCACGTTGCAGCCACCTTGGCGGGATGGACAGTCGAACGCGTGTCCGAGGCGGGAAGAGTGTTGTGCACACCATGGCAGTCGACGCAGGCAGCCACCTTGCTGTCGCCCTGCTTCAGTCGCTTCCCGTGCACGCTGGTCAGATACTGAGTCAACTGGTCCACACGCATTTTAGGATTGAAGCGATGCATATAGGCGGCATCGGAGTGGCAGCGCGCGCAGAAATCCGGGGTCTGATTTTTCTTTGGAGCCCCGCGAAAGCCTTTGGCACGGCTCATGGCGTTCAGCGATTCGTCGTTGGGATCGCCACCATGGCAATCTGCACAGCTTAGACCGGCCTGATGATGGACATCGCCTTCGAACTGCTTGGCGGGTTTGGCGAGATCCCCCTCGAGCACCGAGTGGCAGGTGACGCAGGTGTCTTTGGGTGGAGCAGCGAAACCAGGGTGGAGCGAAAACAACATCAAGGCGATGAATGTCATGAAATTCTTCATGTTGCTCTACCGCAAGGGCAGCGGGGCAGTTTGGCTTCGTAGCGGCGAGTTTACCTCGCCACGTGGCGGCATAAAGCCGCCTCTACGCTACCGCAAGGCTAACGCCGATACCACAACGATGTAGCCGAGCGCAAAAATCCCCAGGCCAGTGAAAAAGCGCGTCAGGCGGCCGAAGCCAGCCCGGCGGTCCAGGAAGGGCACTAAGACCCAAACCGCTGCCACCGCACCAAATCCCAGCAACCCCGCCAATTCGCCTTCCAGGAAAAGGATTTTGGCAGGGAGATACTTCAGGGTTTGAAACATGAAAAGAAAATACCACTCCGGCCGAATTCCCGCCGGAGCGGCAGCGAATGCATCGGCCTTGGCGCCCAGTTCCCAAGGGAAGATTGCGGCCAGCCCTCCCAGCACTCCCAGCGCCGCGTACCAGCCGATCATGTCGCGAAGCAGGAAACTGGGGAAGAAAGGCATGGAACGCTGCGCGGTGCGTCCCTCAGCGATGGCGCGCTCGACGCTTGGTGGAACGCTCATGCCCAATCGCTGCACGAGAAATAAATGAATAGCGAGCAGTAGGGTGGCGAGTCCCGGCAACACGGCAACATGGAATCCGAAGAATCGCGTCAAGGTTGCGCCGGTCACTTCCTCGCCGCCGCGCAGGAAAACCAGAAGCCATTTGCCGATACCCGGAATCGAACCTGCCATCTCGGTTCCCACTTTGGTAGCAAAAAATGCCAGAGTGTTCCAAGGCAGGAGATAACCGCTGAAGCCAAAACCCAGCAGGATGAAAAACAGCAGCATGCCACTAATCCAGGTGAGTTCTCGCGGCTTGCGATAAGCCTTCAGGAAATAAACGCTGAACATGTGAACGAAAGCGGTGAAGATCATCAGGTTCGCCGACCAACTGTGCACGGAGCGGATGAGCCAGCCGAAGCGCACCTGAGTCATGATGTATTGCACGCTTTCGAAGGCGTCGTTGG
>JBEKUR010000367.1:0-4203 GCA_049514855.1 Terriglobia bacterium | reverse complement strand
CCAGGTCAAAGATGCGAATCACATTCTTATGTGTGACCTGCCGCGCCAGGATCAATTCCTGCTTGAATCGCCGCAAGACGTCTGGATGCCCCGCCAGCTCAGGGCGAATCACTTTCAGCGCCACCAGTCGGTCGACCTCGCGATCTCGAGCCTTGTAAACCGCTCCCATGCCACCTTGCCCGAGCAGTTCTAAAATCTCATATCGCCCCCCCAAAACATGCCCTGGTTGCAGCGCCTGGGAGGAACCACCGAGGGTCGTCCCGCCCTCAGCGGGTGTGCGGATGGACCAACCTTCCGCCACTCCGCTGGTCGCTGTCATGCCCTCAAAGTCAAGGGGGACATTACACTTTTCGCATCGAGTTGCTGCGGCAGGATTGATGTGTCTACACTGAGGGCATTGCATGAATCAGTGCCTTCTCAATAGTTGACTGCTGGCTTCTACTTTACGGGTTTCGGCCTGCCAAAATCAAGGACTAGTGCTTCTTCATCTCAACTGTGCTTGCCCCCGGGACCAGTACAAGGCTCCGTGCTTCTCTTGCAAGGTATAGAAGTGTGCGTCTTCAGCGCCTCTGAGACTTGTCTAGCCTTTTTCCAAGCTACATTTCACTCCCCAGCTCACTCCGAGTTGGATTTGGCGCCTGGCCCAGATTGTGCCTGGGAAACAAGCTTTCATGAACGTGGGCCTCCGAAGCCCGACCCGGGTACAAGTGGATGCGTAGCCCACTATACACCCGGCGGCTTCAGTGATGGACTGGAGGCCGTAATCGCTTTCGCGCCAGCGCCTCTTTCCGGCGTAAGGCCTCGAATGAACGCCGTGGCGCACGCTCGTCCCGGCTCTCTGGCGCGTAACTTTTGGGGTTGACATCTTACCCAAAGTGTGGATACTTGGGTTACATGTCTACCCAAAAGGAGAAAGACCGGCTGGAACTCTTGCAAGGCACGCTGGACCTGCTGATCCTGCGCACGCTGATCTTCGGCCCGCAGCACGGGCAGGGCATCGCGCGCGCCATTCAGCAGACGTCCGAGGACGAACTGCTGGTCGAGCACGGAGCGCTTTACCCCGCGCTCCAGCGCCTGGAAGAGCGGGGTTGGATCGCGGCCGACTGGGGGACCTCCGCGCATAACCGCAAGGCGCGCTTCTACACGCTCACGCGAGTGGGCCGCAAGCAGCTCGTCAAAGAGACGACCAAGTGGCGGCGACTGGCAGCGGCCATCGGGCGGGTTCTGGGACCCGAGGTCGGGAAGGGTTAAGGCGATGTTCCGACGAAAGCGCAAGCAGAGCGACTTTGCAGCGGAGATCGAAGCGCATCTCGAACTCGAGACGCAGCAACTGAGAGAGCAGGGTTTGAGCGAAGAGGAGGCTCGCAGGGCGGCGCGGCGCGCCTTCGGCAACCTTGCCCGGGCTCAGGAGCGCTTCTACGAATCCGGCCGCTGGCTCTGGTGGGACCACCTCGTGCAAGACCTCCGCTTCGGCCTGCGCATGCTGCGCAAAAACCCAGGCTTCACCGCCATCGCCGTTCTCACCCTCGCCCTCGGCATTGGCGCGAACACGGCTGTTTTCAGTTTGATCGACGCCGTTATGCTCCGTCCGTTGCCGGTTCCCAATCCGCAACATCTAGTTATCTTCAAATGGGAGGCCCGCCAGTCGCCTGAAGCGGAGTCCTTTTATGCGTGGAGCGGCTGCCCAAGTAAAGCCTTTGGTTCGAAAAAGCCTATTCCTGCAGGTTGCTCGTTTTCTTACCCAATGTTCGAGCAGATGCGAGCCGAGAAGAATATTTTCGCTGCTGTCTTTGCATTTGTTCCAGCCGAACAACTAGGAGTAAACATCGATGGGAATGCGAGCTTCGCCGATGGCGAATTGGTTTCCGGAGATTTTTTCCCTGCCCTCGGTATTCGCGCCGCATGGGGCCGCGTGCTGGGGGTCTCCGATGAAGGAGCCACCGCCTCTCCCGCCGTCGTCCTAAGCTACACCTACTGGAAGAGACAGTTCGGTGGGGAGCCCTCAGCGGTCGGGAAGTCGATTGTTGTGAACGGTATACCCTTCACCATTGTGGGCGTCGCGCCGCCCGCCTTTCTCGGCCTTGACCCTGGAATCGTGCATGATATGTGGCTGCCGCTGTCAACCGAGGGCCGTGTGGTCCAGCATGTACGGAAAGTGTCAGATGCTGCTTCTTGGTGGCTTATGGTAGGCGCCCGCCTCAAACCCCGAGTTACGATCGCTCAAGCGGAGGCGGCATCCCAGGTTGTTTTTACTCGTGGCGTCACGAGCGGTGGAAGTCCCTTATTGAAATGGGAAGACGCACCGCACCTTGAGTTAGTCAGCCTTGCACACGGCTTAGTTACTCTACAAGAGCAACTCGGGGACGCGCTTTTTCTGTTGATGGCAGCGGTCGGGCTAGTGCTGCTCATTGCCTGTGCCAACGTGGCAAGCCTGACACTGGCGCGGGCTGCGGCACGCGAAAAGGAACTTGCCATGCGCTTTGCTCTGGGGGCGGAGCGTTGGCGGATTATCCGCCAGCTTCTTACGGAGAGCCTCATCATGGCGGTGGCGGGCGGGTTGCTCGGCATCGTTTTTGCCTACGTGGGGGCGAGTTCCTTGGCTGCCTTTCTTTCATCGAACAGGTATTCTCCTCTGGAGATCAACGTTCATCCCGACTGGAGAGTCCTCGGGTTCACGATGGCTATCACCACCCTCACGGGAATTCTCTTCGGCCTTGCACCGGCCTTGCGTAGCACTCGAATCAACGTGGCCCCGGCACTGAAGGAAAGCGCCGTCAGCCCTCCGGGGACCGCCCTGATTGGCCGAAGATTCGGGGTGGGCAACGTGCTTGTGGTCGCCCAAGTGGCCCTTTCGATTCTCGTCCTGGTGGGCGCGTCGCTGCTGGCGCGCACCCTCATCAATCTCGCAACCATGAATATTGGCTTTGATGCGCACAACGTCGTACTCCTCAGTGTGTACCCCGAGTTGAACGGCTACAAGGGCGAGCGGCTGGCGAGTCTCTTCCCCGAATTGCAGCGGCGTCTCAGCGCCGTTCCTGGAGTCACTTCGGTCGGATATTCGGCGGTCCCTCTGCTGAGTGGCGCGTACGGGAAGCAGGATATTTACTTCGCCAATGAACCAGACCGATCTCCTTCGGTTGCTGTTCTCAAAGTGGGCCCGAACTTCTTTGAGACCCTGCGCATCCCGCTGCTTGCCGGGCGAACGTACAACTCGCACGATTTCGCGGACGCATCTGAGAAGAAAACGAAAGTGGTCATTGTGAATCAAACCTTCGCGCGGCGTTTCTTTGGCAAGCACAATCCCGTTGGCCAGTTGCTCGGCCTGGAGAAAGGAAAGTCGCCCGACGCGGAGATTGTCGGCGTGGTGGGAGATGCAAAGTATTACAGCCTGCGTGAGGGGATCGAACCGACCCTCTATTTCCCGATGGAGCCCGGCGGAGGGATATTTGAAGTCCGCACGGCTTCAGACCCTAAGGCACTACTTTCCTCCATCCGCGGCGCCGTGAGGAGCGTGGACAGCAACCTACCGATCTTTCAGCTTATGACGCAAACGGAGCAAATCAACCGAACGATATTCCAGGAACGGTTGGTAGCGTGGCTCTCAGGAGCCTTTGCTCTGCTTGCGCTGGTGGTAGCCTGCATCGGACTCTACGGACTCCTTGCCCACGAGGTGGCGCGGCGCACGCACGAGGTGGGAGTCCGCATGGCGCTGGGAGCCTCGCCGCTCGAGGTGCTTGCTCTTGTCCTCGGACGGGGTATTCGACTAGTTGCCCTGGGCGTGGTGATTGGAATCGGCACGGCACTGGGCCTGGCACGGTATCTCCAGAGCCTGCTCTATGGGGTTCATCCGATCGATCCGCTTGCCTACGCTACGGTCACGATCTTGCTGTTGATCGTGACCTCCGGCGCATGTTACCTACCCGCGCGACGCGCCACCAAGGTCGATCCCATGGTGGCGCTGAGGTATGAGTAAGCCATCGGCTTTGGTCTGATCTCCACCTGCGCCGGCTCCTCTTCAGGCTGGAGCGTTAAGCCGCAAGTCATCCTCCACAATCGTGACAAGAATATAAGCAAGCGTAGCGGTCGCGGTAGGGATACCGGTTACCCGGCACCCCCCGCACGGATCCGTACGGGCGCTGATTAGCGCATACGGCTCTTAGCTCGGATGCATGGCGGCGAAGCGCTGCGTCGGCCAAGGATGCA
>JBEKUR010000366.1:0-4204 GCA_049514855.1 Terriglobia bacterium | reverse complement strand
TTCTTCGGTAGAGAACATCGACTGGAACTCGCGTAAGGTTTTCGCAAACGCTGGGCGCGGCATGCCCATATACTACTAATTGGGGCTTGCTGAAACAACCGGATAAGCATGAGTTGACTAGATGGTTTTCGGCGTCGAAGGTATAAGCCGGCGAGGGGCAGGGCGGAGCCGATTCCGCCAGGAGATTTCCGTTGGCGTCGTAGCAATCGCCGGAAATGCGATTCGTAGTTGGGTCCGGAGTCACAGAGTTCGTGGGGCACGCCATCGGCGCCACGCAACCCGAATAGACACTTCGGCTGTTGCGGTAGTATACATAAGGTAAAGGGCGGCACCGTATTCTCGCTGGCACGCGCGACCCATCACCTTAGTACGGGCAGTTGAAAAACGTAGACTGATTCTCCGTTCAACACCGCCAGCTTTGAGCCATCTGGAGATACCGCAAGCGAAATCGGCATTTTGATCTTTGGGCCTTTAAAATTCAGCACATAGGACTGCCCCTGAAAGGGGGCGTCATACACAAGAAACTTGCTCAGTTCATCGTAACCGCTCAGGTCGAGGGACTCGACCCGGCCTTTTACCCTGCAAGATGGGATAACAAACCGCTTACCGCCAGCAGAAGTAACGATACCGACCCCCCAGCATCCTTGCGGGGAAATATCTTCTGTCATCACCATCGTGCCGTCTGTTCGAAGAAGTCTCGTAGATGGTCCCTGGAGGAAGAGCAGGTCCTCATCAACAAACCCAGCCACTGGGGGATGGCGGCGATCATTGATAACCTCGATTCTTTTCCAGTTTGTATCGTCGCGCCCTTTGATGTCAATCTCAGGCTCGCACTTCGAGTACCACATCGTGCATGCCGTCATGACTACGTTGGAATCCGAGATTCTCAGCAGCCCGCGCGGCTTTTCCTCCCAAGTACGAATGACCTCAAGGGTGTCCGTATCAAGCCACACCCACCTGACTGAAGAGTTTGCCTTCACTAGATAAAGCAGCGTCTTGCCAGTTGGTGACGACGACAAATCAGCCCTTTGCGCAGCCTCCATAGTCGGCATAGTTAGCTTTTTAAGTTCTTTCCGGTCAGGGGAATATAGGATCAGGCCCTCCCCGGTATAAGTGACGAACTTTCCGTCATGTGCCGCTACAATATTGGCTAGTCTTGAGTCGGCTGGCCATTCGGGCGTGTCAATAATCCTCCCTGAGTTTGCGTCGAGAAACACTGCCCGGAGTCGCAGCGCAAATCTTTCATCCGAGACACCCCGATGCGCCAGTTTCGGGTTGCTGTCTGCGCTGCGGATTACAAATGTGACCACTACGGTGTCGTCGTCGGTGAACCAGAGCGATGTCTGGGGCCCGTACTCGTACTCGTGTCCTTTGCCGCCGGCAATTACACCGAGTCGCGTGCCAGCAACGGCAGTTCGCAGGTCCGCACTCCACTTGGGGCTAATGGATTCCGTTCGAGGAGCGCCAGAACCAGCACTGGAGCTACTGAGGAAATATGATAAGACCAATACGAGGAAGCGTGTAGTCAACACCTGCATGCACCCAAAAGTTACCTGTGAAGAAAGTTGAAAAACCAAACTGGGACGGCTGGCCCCATGTTTGAAGCCAGGGACTGGCAGTATCGTCATGGGCGATCAACGGGTCGCCCGGTTGGCAATTACTCGAGCCATCCGCGGCGCACTCTATATGAACTCCATTATCATAGCGCCCCGGCCCACACACCGTCCAATCTGGGCACGCAAAGTTGAAATTACAGTGTCCCCATATCAGTGTGCAGTCGGTTGGATCTGCTGAAGTGCAATTCCCATCCTGGTCACACAGCAGTCCAAAATCGGCAAGTAGGTTTGCGGACAGCCTGTCGTATTGCGCTTGGGCTTGCTTCAAGAGGTTCAAGTTATTCCAGTTTATTCCCAGCGCCGGATCCCAGCCGGTATTGATGATGGATAGATATCGCGACTGTGCGGCCGCGAGCGTTGCGAGGGGAGAAGTCGTCTGCATTAAGTAACCGGGACCAAAGCTCCATGGAACGCCATTGGGATCGGACCCCCCGCCGCAGGATTCGCTATCTGCGCCGCAGTAGCCGTTTCCGCCGTCATTACCTGCGAACCCCGGACCGCCGCCGCAGATCTGCGCGTCCGGGTTGCAATCGCCGCCGCCTTTGACACGGTTGCTTCCGGTGGGGTCGACGAACGAGATCGGGTTGTTACGGACGTAGTCGTAGCGATTCAGAGTCTGCGGGTCCATGGCAGAGCCCGGGAGAGGATCGAGCGCGGAGAAGAGGGCCAGGCGGTTGACGTAATAGCGAGCCTGGGCGTAGTCGTTGCCGGATTCGGCGTCGCGCTCGTAGGTGGTGAAGAGGAGCTTGTCGCCGGTGGAGTTGTACCAGGATTCGCCGAAGGGGAAATGGCCCATTTGGGCGAGGGTGTTGCCGCTGGAATCGGTGACCAGGCGGTTGGAGAGCTGGTCCTGATGGTAATACTTGGTGCCGGTGGAGTCGATCTTAGCGAGAAGCGCCGACCCGCCATAGATGTATTCGCGAGAAGGTGAACCCACCGCCGCCCCGTTGTCGTATTCCGCGATCACTTTGCTGCCGGAGAAAATATACACCGTCGTTGTGCTGCCGGAGACTTTTTTCGCGCGCAGGCCATTGCCATCGTAGGTGTAAGTCCCGGAGCCAAGCGATCCGCTGCCGGAAACGGCATGGTTCTCTGCATCATAGACCAGCGTGTTCATGCCGTCGTTGGTCATGTTGCCGTTGGCGTCGTAACCATATCCGGAAGTATTGATGTGGTTGGTGGCCAGATTAAAGGAAACGGAAGGTTGCGGGCAGGTTATCCCTGTGCAACCCGAGTTGGCGGTTTGCGACCAGCGGTTGCCATAGCGGTCGTAGGTTTCCTTTAGACCCCAAGCGGGGTAAGCGGCGGAGCCGGTGGTCGCGGCGGTGGAAAGGCGCGCCAATCCATCGTATGCGTAAGTAGCGCTGCGTCCGTTGTCCACACGGTCTGTGATGCCCTGAATCTGGCCATTGTTGCTTCCCGCCGCTCCATAGGAATAGTCGAGACCAAATTTGGTGCTGGAGTCGTGAGCGCATGTGCCATTCCGGTTGGTGGTGGAATAGTCCAGGCAGTTGAGTTGGAGACGGTCACTGGTAAAACCCAATGAGGCGTAGATGCCGTTTCCATACTGGAAGCCGGTAAGTTGGTTCGCGGGGCTGTACCCGTACCCACTGGCATAGGTTGTCTGCACACTGTTGAGCGTTCCCACGATGGAAGAAAGCCGCCCGATGGTGTCCAGGTTTTGCGTAACGGATCGGCCGGAAGGATAAGTGATTGTGGTGAGTTCGCCCGCCAGGTTGTAGGCGCAGGAAGTTGTGTAGGTTGTGCTGCCGATGACCTTTTGTAGCTGGGTCAACTGTTCGAGAGAGTTGTAGGTGTAGTTTTCCGACCCAGGCCCATCCGTCATAGTGATGACTTGCCCGATGCAGCCTGAACCGTGGGCGCTGGTGCAGGAGGAGTCCAGACCATAGGTAAGCGAGATTGTGGACGTGGCCGGAACGCCGGTGCTGCCGACATTATAACTGACGCTATTCAGCCGGTTTAGTCCGTCGTAGCCATAACTGGTGACAACGCCGCGCGCGTCGGTCCGATAGAGTAAGTTGTTGAAACTGTCGTAGCCGGTGTTAGGGGTGCAGGAACCGCTGGCGACGGTGCCGAAGCAGGTTGTTCCTCCTTCGGGTGTAGTGACGGTGAATAATCGCCCCAGGGCATCATAAGCGTAGTTGCGGCTCTGGTCGGGAGTTGTCACGGAAGCGAGCGCATCAAGGACGGTATAGGTGTAGGTCGTGTTGAGGGTCAGTTTGTTGCTGTTCGTCACATCTGGTTCTGTCACGACGGTCAGCCGGCCCGCCGCGTCGATTGTGGACTCGCGTTGTTTGCCTGTAGGGTCGGTGACGATGACGGTGTTCGTCGAGTAGCCATACGCGGTTTTGGAATTGTCCGGGAGGGTGACCGAAGCAGCGCGGCCCAGCACATCGAAGGCCGTGGTCGTCCAATAGGACGCAGAGCCCGTGTAAGGATTGCTCATGCTTATCCGGTTGTTTCAGCAAGCCCCAATTAGTAGTATATGGGCATGCCGCGCCCAGCGTTTGCGAAAACCTTACGCGAGTTCCAGTCGATGTTCTCTACCGAAGAAGCTTGCCAGAAGT
>JBEKUR010000365.1:0-4231 GCA_049514855.1 Terriglobia bacterium | reverse complement strand
GCCGTTCCATCCAGAAGGGCAGGAATTACCCGAACCACCTGATTGGAATTATTGTCGACCGGATGGCCGAACTACAGGCTTCGAACCCTGCCTTCATCGAAATATGGAGTTGCGTGGGCGCATCGATAGAACTGCGTGCACTCAATGTCGAAGACACGCTCAAAAATGCCCGGGTTATCGCCGATGTCTTGCAGAAGCTGCATCCTGAGTCCGACCCGAGCGTAATATACGACCGCGCCTTGATCGCAATCGAGATGGCCAGCGCCACCACCCGGCTCGCTCTCGCTCTCCCTGAACCGCATCGTGCTCGCGTCTTGCTTTCTTTGAAGAGCGCGCTTTCTCTGCTTCTCGAATCCATAAATCCAAATAGAGATCCCTCTTTGCCGTCCGGAGAGAGAAAGACCCGCCGCACCGATGCAGTTCGTAAAGCACGATCTAGCCGGAAAGCAGCCACTGCAAAAGCCGGTCCTTCTTATCAGTGAAGGGTGGATAGAAGGAAACGATCGTGTCAGAGAAGCGGACATCGGCGGCCCTTCCGCGCCTCGCAACTTGACCGCGCCATAAAGCCCCAAAGCCACACCGTTCAACACAAGAACGAATATACCTACAATACAATGCCCAGTGCCGCGCTGAATGGTTGCGGACCCGCGCCGACAGACATAAAGTAGCGAACGCCGACACTGCCAGTTCCATGCTCAATAGCAACCCAGCGGCCTTCCCCGAAAGTCCACCGTCAAGCTTGAGCGTCTCGATCAATAACGGCATCAGGAAAAGGCTCGTCGTGACAATGAGCTGCGACCCGATCACGGGGAGCAGAATCATCCTGTCCCGCTTCTCCGGCAAAATTCTCCTCAACACGAACCCGATTAGTCGCAACCAAAGACCAAGTTTTCATTGCCGATTGCTGATTGCCGATTGACGATTGAAAAAGTGGTGTGGCAACTCCTTCCAATGTCCATCGGCAATCGGCAATCGAAAATCGGCAATTCCGGCCATCCTGGGCCAAGCGATGGTTGTAGAGAATCTTCGCCGCACGAGAAGAAGATGAAGAGTAGTGCGGCGGAGGGAGAGACAGGGCTTGGTTCAAATCGCAATTGCCCATCTGTTTGCTCATAACCTCATCCTACAAGCCTTCACCCCGCTATTAACAATGAACGAAATATTTCTTCGGAGAAATCCTTGGGCGTGCCCGATCCAGAGTTATAATCTCTCTCCGACAGACTCCCAGGTTCGTTCTGTCATCATTGCTAACAGATTGCTTCACCGAGGCGTCTTACTGAGAGCAGTGTCCAGCAAGTAAGTTCTGGGGAGGTTTTTCTATGAACGCAGCTCGAAGAGGGTGTGCGATGAGACTCAAGGTATATACGTGGATTTTCGTCATCGGCCTGGTGGCGCTGGCCTCCGGGCGGAGCCTGAAGGCCCAGGACGAGGAGACCGCCAAGAGGCTCCAGGGCTTCGATTCCTACATGGAAAAGGTCTTGAAGGACTGGAATGCGCCGGGCGTGGGAGTGGGGATCGTTATCAAGGACAAGCTAGTGTTCGCCAAGGGATACGGGTACCGCGACTTCGAGAAGAAGCTGCCCTTCACCCCCACCACGCTTTGCCAAATTGCCTCGAACACCAAGCTCTTCACGGCGGTGGCCGCAGGTCTGCTGGTCGAGGAGGGGAAGCTGACCTGGGACGAGCCGGTCCGCGAGTCGGTCCCCGCCCTACATTTCTACGACGACGCTCTCAATAACAACGTCACCCTCCGTGACATGCTCGCCCACCGCACGGGGATCACCCGACACGACATGATCTGGTACAAAGCAGAGCTTACGCGCAAGGAGCTCTTCGCACGACTGAAGTACATGGAGCCCAAGGAACCCCTGCGGCAAACCTTTCTTTACAACAACATGATGTACGCCTCCGTCGGCTACCTCATCGAGCTGCAGTCCGGCAAGACCTGGGAGGAATTCGTCCGGGACAGGATCTTCAAACCTCTGGACATGAACGCTAGCGTTTACTCCGTGGCGGAGATGCTCAAGCAGGACGACCACGGCGTGCCCTTCACCGAGAAGCGCGATACCATGGAGCTCTACAAGATCCCCTACTACGAGGACACGGCGGGAGTGGCCCCCTGCGGCGCCATCATCTCCAACATCCAGGAGATGTCCCACTGGCTCATCGCTCTGATGAATGACGGGAAATACCAGGACAAGCAGGTGCTTCCCTCGAACGTGCTCAAAGCCACTTTGCAGCCGGCTATCGCGCTCCCCAACACCATGGCGGAGACGCGGGGGTTCTGGGAACTGCTGAACTCGAATTATGGCATGGGCCGGAACACTGCCTCATACAGGGGACACCTACTCACCTACCACGGCGGGGACCTCGATGGGTTCCACTCCCAGGTCTCCTTCATGCCCCGAGAGGGGATCGGCGTCATAGTCTTTGTGATCGGGAACCACTGCGCCAGTCTCTATAACACCATTAGCTTTAACGTGTAGGAGCGTCTTCTGGGCTTGGACCAGACCCCCTGGAGCGACCGCTTGCTGGCGATAAGGATGAAGGGGAAAAAGGCCGGGACAGAAGCTCGGGCCAAGGCGGGCGCGGAGCGCGCCCCGAACACCATGGCCTCCCACGCCCTCGCGGATTACGTGGGCGAGTATCAGCACCCCGCTTACGGAGTCCTGAAGATCGGGATGAAAGACGGACAGCTCCAGTTCGACTTCCACAAGATCCAGCTCCCCCTGACCCGCTTCCACTACGACCGCTTCGACACACCCGACGACGAGATCTACGGAAAGTGGTCGCTGAACTTCGTCACCAATCCCCAAGGCGACGTGGGCACGGCCGTCATGTCCTTGGACGAGGCCGAGGCCAGCTTCACGCGCCGACCTGAGACTGTCGACCCCAAGCTCCTCCAGCAACTCGCCGGGACTTACGAGAACCCGACCGGCGTCAAGTTCCAGGTCGTGCTGAAGGAGGACGGGAGCCTCTACCTGGTGTTTCCCGGAGCGCCTGAGGAAAAACTGATGCCGTACAAAGGCCTCAAGTTCCATGTCAAGGAATTCTCCGACCTGGTCTGGGAGTTTGTGGTGGAGAAGGAACAGGTCAAAGCCCTCAAACAGAGAGACCCCTCTGGCGAGTACGTCTTCCCACGAAAGTAGCAGAAGCGATTTGAACCTGAACCGGGAAGTTTAAGAGGAAGCATTCTGTAGCAATAGGCGCCAACTTCATCGCGCGGCGCGAAGAAAAGCAGATCCTTCTCCCGCAAGGCGGGATCAGGATGACATGTCATTCTGAGCGGAGCGCAGCGTAGCGAAGAATCTGCTTTTGGTTGCGGCTCCGCCGCGTTGTAGCACTAGGGGCCATCTTCTTTTCCTGCCGCGAAGAAAAAATTCACTACAGAGCGCACAGAGACCACAGAGAAAAGTACTTCTGCTCGCGCCAGCAGGGATTACAAGGTTACGGTTCCTTGTCTGTTGACCCACAGTCTTTGCCTGCATCTCTTCTCCGTGACCTCTGTGGTCCCGCAGGCGCGGGATGAAATCCTTCTTGGCTTGCGGCGATGCCGCGCAGTATGCACTAAAGGGCCAATGAGGATGAAAAGCGGGCGCCTCGTCGTCCCGCCCGGCATAAAGCCGTCACTGGGGAGAAATCGGGTTGACAGAATTCGTCATAATCAAAGCGATTGCCGCCCCGGCTCGACCCGCTACCGGATGGTGTCAACTAAATAGTTGACACTGTAAGCCTTTTGGTTTATAGTGGGAAAATGGTCGGCGGCTTCAGGCATAAAGGGCTAGAAGAGATCTACCTCACCGGCAAGACACGCCGGATCGGCGCCCAATATGTCAGGAAGTGCGTGCGTATTCTTCAGTTGCTGGAAGTGGCGACGCGGCCGGAGGAAATGAACTTGGCCGGGTACAGGTTCCACGGCCTGCGCGGCAGCCCGCCGAGATGGTCGGTGCGCGTCACCGGAAACTACCGCATCACCTTCGCCTGGTCAGGTGAATACGCGGAGGATGTCGATTTTGAAGACTACCATTAGGGAGGAAACGATGGATCGTAAGAACGGATTGCCACCCGTACATCCGGGCGAGATTCTCAGGGAAGATATTCTTCCCGAGGTCGGCCTGTCCGTCACGGCCGTCGCGAAGGCGCTGGGCGTGTCGCGCCAAATGGTTCATGACATTTTGGCCGAGCGGAAGCCTCTGTCTGCGATCATGTGCCTGAAGGTTTCCCGCCTGCT
>JBEKUR010000364.1:0-4232 GCA_049514855.1 Terriglobia bacterium | reverse complement strand
AAATCGGCAAGCCCCTTCACCTGCCGGTTAACGACGGCTCGAAGACCTACGATGTGACTCTTGATGTTCAGGCGCGTGAAGGGATTCAAACCCCCCTTGGGAACCGCTCTGCCATCCGCGTGGAGCCTAAAGTCTTCAGCGGCTTGTTCAAAAGGAAAGGACGGATGCTGGTCTGGTTTAGCGACGACGATCAACATCTGCCTTTGCGCATCAAATTCATGATTGCCGTCGGGCCCATTACCGCCACTCTGAAGTCTGTTACCCGCGTCGCAGAAAAGTCTTCCCCAAAAGGACAGTAAGGGGCCGACGAATCCCCGCAGTTTCTCTGATGATTCCTGCACGCCCTCGCCCCCTTGGAGGGGCCGGGGGGCGGGATTCCCATTCGTCCCATTCGTCTCATTTTTCTTGAAGCGTCGTGCCTCCGCGGCGGCTTATCCAAGTATTTTCAATGGATTAGAATGATCCCAGGACAATCGGTGCCAACGTATGAGTGTGGCATTCTGCCACAGTCGGAGCCTCGGGCGCTTCATCGTAGGCCATGTATGTAGCCTATAATCCGCGCTACCGGCGCCCTCGCCGGCCGGAGGCGGCTGGGGGGGCGACTCGAGAACGGAACGGTTATTACGCGGCGACACCTAAGGCGGTCGAGGAAACCTCGCCGCTCAGACCATTCGGTATTTTTCAGCCAGTAAGCGCTTGAACTTGGGCTGGTAGATGATGTCGTAGACCTGCGCTTTGTCCGGAAAAAGGTTGAGGGCGAAGCGGCGGGTATGGGCAACGAGTTCCGAGGCCTCCTCCACGGGAATGTCGGATTGAGCAACCAGGTTCAGGACCAGGTCCACGGCGATTTGCAGGCGCCTTACCTTTCGGTTTTCCTCGAGGATTTCCTCTTTGCTGGCCACGGCAGTGCCCTCCTCTCTGTAGCGGCGATTTTATCCGTCACCTGACGGACCAAATGGCGGCGTAAAGCCGCCTCTACATCAAACTGACCCAACACACACAACTCGCCCTGCTTGAGACAATTCTAGTATAAGCTAATAGCGGCTGGCGAGTGCGGATTCCGTATGCCGCAGGTGAATGCAGGACTCCAAGCGGAGACCATGGCGACTGAGATTACGGCGGAAAGAAAGACCCTCCTCCCTGGGCGCTGGTGGCAAGTGCGTGAGGTGCTCCGCGACTCGCTCGTGAACTTCTTCCGCGAGAATTCCCTAACGGTCTCAGCCTCCATCGCCTACTACAGTCTGCTGGCCCTCTTCCCTTTGCTGTTCCTTCTTCTGGCTGTAAGCGGAATATTTATCCGCCGCTATGAGCTCTCCGGCCGGCTGGCCCTGGTCTTGGGACACTACCTGCCCGTCAAGGCAGATTTCATCATGAGGGAATTGGTGGGTATTTCGCGAGCTTATGGAAGGGTCAGCATCCTGTCATTCTTACTTCTGTTATGGAGCTCCTCCGGTGTCTTTCTTCCCATCGAGCTGGCCCTGAACCGGGCGTGGGAGGTGGAGAAGCGGCGAAGTTGGTGGCGACGACGGCTTCTCGCCCTGGAGATGGCGGGGATTTTCGGCTTTCTCGCCATGTCCTCGACCCTCCTGGTGGGAACGCGCAGGTACACCCACGCCTGGCTCAGGACCTGGGTTGCAAGCTCTGCGCTCCCCCTCGTGGAATTCTCCTATCGCGCCCTCTTCGTAGCCGCCACTTTCGGTATTACGCTCTGCATGTTCTTGGTCCTGTTTGAGCGGCTGCCCAACCGCCCTATGGCTTTTCGCCAGGCTTTTCCCGGGGCGTTACTGACGGCTCTTTTGTGGGCCGCGGCGCGCTCGCTGTTTACTCATCTCCTTCCCTTTTTCAATTACCGCCAGCTTTATGGCTCGATCGGGGTGGTCGTGGCCCTGATGACCTGGGTCTACATTTCCTCGGCCATCATGCTTTTTGGCGCCCAGGTGTCCCGCTCGCTCTATCGCACCTGGAGAGTCAAGCCGCCCGCCGTAGAGGCTCCGGCTGAGGGCGTGGTTGAATCGGCAGGCGATGGGCCATAGCCGGAATTTCGTATGAGGACCGGAAGAGCAGGACTTTACCCAGCCGCTGAACTTTGGACATTTGGCAAGCTGCTTCAGCTCTCCCGATGTCATTCCGAGCGCAGCGAGGAATCTCGCTCTGTTTCTTTCTTGCACCTACCCCCTAGGTCACCTTCAGGTCTGATTCACCTCAGCGCAAAGCGAGATTCCTCGCTGCGCTCGGAATGACACCCCCCAGAGGAAAGCCGTTTTACGGCGGGGTTAAAACCCCGCCCTTCCGGTCGCCCGACTCACAACGGCAGAGGGTGGTGAGAAATCCGGGATAGCAGCGGACCGCCAAAGAACTGTCCCTCATCTGCACCGTCGTCGCTCCATCAACGTCTGGACGGAAAACCCGAATCCCCCGCCCGCGCAAGCGCCCCAGAGTTTCCGGGCTGGGCAGGTTTCCAAAGCCGCCTGCGCCTACGGTGATGATTGCCAGGCGAGGGGCAACCCGGGCGAGGAATTCCGGACTGGTGGATGAATTCGAACCATGGTGGGCCACTTTCAGAACCTGACTCTCCAAGGGTTCTCCGGAAGCCAGCAGTGCTTGTTCGACTTCGGTGCTGATGTCGCCCGGCAGAAGCACGCTCGCTCCATGGTACGTGAGGCGGAGAACCAGTGAGTCATCATTGGAAGGAAAACCAGACGGGCGCCACGACCGCGGGGGCCACAACGCGCGAACGATGGCGCCACCACGCTCCAGCTCGTCTCCCGCCGCCAACGTCCGCTCAGCAACGCCCTTTTGCCGTACCCTCTCGAGCAAACCCGAGTAGGCGGGGGTAGCAGAATTTGCTGCGTGCCAGAACTCGCCGATCTGGAAGTTTCGGACGACCGCAAAAAGGCCTCCGAGATGGTCCTCGTGAGGATGAGAAAGCACGACGATATCAATCCTCTTGACCCCCCGCGACCACAAGTAAGGCGCCACGATATCTTCTCCTGGGTCCCAGAGCCGGCCTTGAAACGCGCCTTCGCTCGTGCTGCGGTTGCGGCTTCCTGACGCATCAACCAGCATCGTGGTTTTGTCAGGAAGCACCAGAAAGAGTGAATCGCCTTGGCCGCAATCAAGCGCTGTGATCTCTAAGATTCCGGACGGAAGCCGCGGGGAGAAAGGGTGAATGGCGACCAGCACCGTCATCAGTCCAAGAGCCGCCATCGAAAGCCGAAAGGTCCAAGCGTGCCTGCCCAGCGCTACAGCGGCTACGAGAATGGAAAGCACAAACCCGCAGCCAACCCACAACGGCGGGTTCGGCACTCGGAACGAAAGCCAGGCCGGCAAACGTGGGAGGTCCGTCAAGGCAAACAGCCCTGCCATGACGACTGCCAGCGCCTTCGCAGGCCAGGCAGCCAGTGCGGGAAGTAGAGCGCCCAGTAACACGGTCGGAACAGCAAGCGCCAGGAGTAAGGTCATTAAGGGGATGGCCAGAGCATTAAGGATGATTCCCGCAAAGGCCACTCGGTGAAAAGTCGCTGCCATGGGAAGCACCAGGCCGACCTGGAGGACGGTGGAGAAGAGCAGGATGTTGGCCGTCCAGAGCACGAGCCTCGTCGGCCATGTCACGACGGCGCTTGCCAACGCGCCATGCCGCTCCAGAAATCGCCACCGCATTCTTAACCCTGTGATCAGTGCGCGCAGGTCCAGCCGGAATTGCGCCTGCCGGGGAGCCAGTTGGGCGTCCAGTGTGCGTTCGTCCAGATTACGTAAAGCGCGCCGATAGGGCTCCGTTGTACGTGCGAGGATGGGCGCCACCAGACCGACAATGAGCAGCGCCGCTGAAAAGGAAAGTTGAAATCCGGATTCGAATAGCCAAGCTGGGCGAGAGAGCAGCAGGATGAGTGCCGCCAGCCCGATAGCGTTCAACGTGGAATGACCGCGGTAAAGCAGCCGGGCCAGCAAATAAAGCGAAATCATCAGGGTGGCGCGCAACGTGGGCGCCCGCTGCTCAACCAAAACGGAATAGAACAGGAGAAGCACAAGGACGATTAAGCGCCTTGACGGTTCGCCCAGCGGGAACAAGCGCAGCAGCCAACTTGCCAGCAACACCAGCAGGCCAACGTGAAGGCCGGCGATCACCAGCAGATGATAAAGCCCCGTTTTGCGGAAATTCTCGATGGTTTCGGAGTCCAGCGAAGACCGGTCGCCCAGCAATACCGCCTTGAGCACCGTGCCACACCGCCCCT
>JBEKUR010000363.1:0-4263 GCA_049514855.1 Terriglobia bacterium | reverse complement strand
CGCCATTTCCGCGTCCCAGTATTTGAAGTCGGGCATGTAGATATCCACGAGCCCGTCGAGCAGTGCGAGGCTCTCCATGGAATCATAGGCACTCGTGTTGTAAACGAGCGGCAGCCTCAGGCCCTCTGCAATGGCGAAAGGCAGCGCTTGCACAATCTGCGGCGCCACATGCTCCGGGGTCACCAAATTGATGTTATGGCAACCCTGGGCCTGAAGTTCCAGCATCATGGCGGCGAGCTCGCGCGGCGGCGCTGGCGTACCACGCACCTGCCAACTGATGTCGAAGTTCTGGCAGAAAACGCAACGCAGGTTGCAGCCTGTAAAGAAAATCGTGCCAGAGCCTTTCCAGCCGCGCAGGCAGTCTTCCTCGCCATGATGCGGAAAGTGGCTGGAGACGACAGCATGACGGCCCGTCTTACAGACTGCGAACTTCTCTTCTAAACGATTGACCCGGCAGTTTCGCGGACAGGCAGTGCAGGATTGCAGTAATTTGAGAGCCCGCTCCACCCGACGCGCCAGCCCATCACGAACATTATTCCGCAGATAGACGGGTTCGAAGGTTTGAGACTTGGTGGTGGTCGCCACGGGTATCATTAACTCTCTCACGAGTGTATTACAATAAGGTTGAACAGCAGGTGCGCGGCTAACACTGCCATCGCCAATGCTAAGTATACATCCGCGGTCATTTCCCACCTGCCTCTCCAGATCCAGACAAGCTGCTGCGCGGCCACGGCACTCCCCTCGCAGCAGGCGAACAAGGCAAGTTGAGTGCTACCCTACGAATTGCTTCAGGAGGCATCCTGTGGCCCTTTGTGGGGCCGCACTTTCTTCATCAAGAACATGAAGGGAATCATGCCCAGGGTGGCGACAGCCATCAGCCAGAAGTCATCGAGGAAAGCAAGCATGGAGGCTTGGCGCATCAGCAATCCGTAGGCCAGGCCTTGCGCCTGGTGGGCCGCCTGAACGGGATCCGATCCCTGCGCAACCAGCATTTGCTTCGCGCCACTCAACAGCGCCTGGTAGGCAGAGTCGAGCGGAGTCATATGGCTCACCAGGACCGCCTGATGGAATTGGGCACGCCGCGCCAGCATCGTCACCACGCCCGCGATGCCAACGCTTCCCCCGATGTTGCGCGCCAGGTTGATGATGCCGGTGGCATTGTTAATCTTCTCCTTGGGGACGAAATAGAAGGCCATCACATTTATGGGCACGAAGAGGAAAGCCATTCCGGCAGATTGATAAACTCTCGCCACCATGGCCGTACGAAAATCGACTTGCAGGTTGAAGTGCGCCATGTGAAACAGCGAGAGGGCCAGCATCGACAGGCCGCACACGACCAGCCAACGCGATTCGATTCGGGTGAGCAACTTTCCCACCACGGGCAGCAGGAATATCACTAAGATTCCTCCGGGGGAAAGCACCAGCCCGCTCAAGAGCGCGGTGTACCCCAGCAGGGTTTGCAGGAAGATCGGAAGCAACGCGGTGCTGCCATAAAGCACCAATCCCAGTATGAACATCGTCAGGGTGGCGATGAGGAAATTCCGTTCCTTAAGCAGGTGAAAATCCACCGCCGGATCTTCTCTGTTGAGCTCCCAGAGGAGGGCGCCCAAGAGTCCGATTACCGCCACCACCGAGCACCAGACGATGAAGCCCGAGCCGAACCAATCCTCGCGTTCGCCCTTATCGAGAACCACTTGGAGAAATCCCAGCCCGACGCTCAGCAAACCAATGCCGATGTAGTCAATCTTGGCTCCCTCGCGAAGGCTCTTGCGCACGAGGTACGGTGGGTCAAAGATGAGGAAGAGAGTAAGCAGCAGCGAGATCACTCCCACCGGAATGTTGATGAGGAAAATCCAGCGCCAACTGTAGCTGTCCGTGATCCAGCCGCCCAGGGTGGGGCCGATGATTGGCGCCAGCACCACACCCATCCCGAAGATCGCCATGGCCATGCCTCGCTTCTGCTTTGGGAAGCTTTCGAGCAAGATGGCCTGCGAGATGGGTTGTAACGCGCCCCCGCCCGCGCCTTGCAGAATCCGGAAGAACACGAGCAGTGGAAGGCTGGGGGCGAGTCCACAGAGCATGGAGGCGATCGTGAAGATGGCCACGCAGGTCATGTAAAAGCGCTTGCGTCCGAAGAGCGAGGAAAACCATCCGGTGAGCGGCAATACAATGGCGTTTGAGACCAGGTAGGAAGTGAGAACCCAGGTGCTCTCATCTACTCCTGCCGAGAGGTTGCCGGCAATGTGAGGCAAGGCCACATTGGCAACGCTGGTGTCCAACACCTCCATGAAGATCGCCAGCATCACCGTGAAGGCAATTATCCAGGGGTGGGTTTCACCGTTTTGTCGCGCTCGCGCCAGGAGAGTGGGCATATGAAGGCCACAGCAGGGGTGGGCTTCGCAGCCTGCGATCCTGCCACCCTGTGGACTCCAAGGCTAACCCGAAAGGCCGGGCTTGTGGAAGAGACGAATTGTCCCAGGCGAGGAACCCAAGACTTGCATTTTGGAATCCCGGCCGGCTGGGAGTGTGCACTCCCACAAGGCATCTTCCGAAGCCCGCTACGCGCCATCGCTCTACCCGACAGAGGCTGGGGACTGGGTGCTGCGGAGCAGGGAGTGGGTGCTGCGGGCCAGGGGGAGTGGGTGCTGCGGGCCAGGGGGAGTGGGTGCTGGGTGCTTTGTGGCGATTTGGAATTCTGAATTGCCTCCTGCCTTCCCCCCTGAAAGGCCGCAGGTGCAGAGGGCGGGACCTGCGCTACACTTACTTCCGCTACCTACCACCTACCACCTACAACATTCTAACTACCTGTGTTTTCTATAACATTCCCGCTATCTGCTCGTATCTCATTTGTTTTCATGTACATTCCGGCTTCACCGTTGAGTTTTCAACAGCCGTCCTTTGTTTTCAATGACATCCCCGCATTGCTCGGTCAAAAAAAGAATTCTTTTTCAAGGTTGGTAGGGCTTTCCTGAGCCGCAGGGCAGATTGAGTGAGTGATGCTGGCACGCGCCGGCGGTGGGCAGGCCTTCGTCCCCCAGCCCCCAGTCCCTAGCCCTTGTTTTTCTTCCCCACCTACCACCTACGACCTCCCACCTACCGTATTCACCATTCGGAATTGCCGCAGCCCTTGTTTTTCTTCCCCACCTATCACCTACGACCTACCACCTACCGTATTCACCATTCAGAATTGCCCCAGCCCGAGCACCTGTCACCTGAAACCTGACACCTGGAACCTGCACTTGGGAATCCTGCATCTTCCACAACCCCACCTACTACCCTAGCCTATCCTACGCCGTTTGTCAAGAGACGGAATGTCCACGCGGCGCCGGTGCTGCTATGGCATGCCCGGCGCTCCCGTGCTCATGCGGCAAGGCAACGAGCGCTGAGTGGCATGTAGATTCCTACCGCCAAACTCTGTAGCACTAGTTCCTGGGACGTTGTTGTGCCGCGAAGATTTCTTCTCGCGCCAGTAATGCCTCCGTGTTCTCCGTGGCCAGATGAAAACTTAACACAGAGGTCACTGAGATCCTTCGTGCTCTCTGGGTTGAGGCTTTGGAGGCTCGGAGAACACGGAGAATCTCATTTTGGTTGCGGCCACGGGGCCGCGCTGTGCAGGTTGCCGCACACGTTTTTGCGGTATCGCCCTTTTCGACTCTCGACTGCCTCAGAAGGGCGGAGAATTTCAAATCCGCATTTATGTCGGCGACCGTTATGAAGCCAGGACAGGCTACGGATACGGCGCGGTGACAGGGATGTTGCGTGTGTTCGTGGGGCGCATACATGAAAAACAATGTATTCGCCACCCGCGGATGGTAAGAAGCAAGAGAATCATTCGGGGGCATGATTAGGTTGCCTGCACACTATGCCTCGTGTAAAATCCAATCCGCTTTTGGCGCTCAAATCGGAAATGTCGGTTGAGAAGGATTATGGCCGCTTCGCACACCCGCCTTGATCGAGTGGAGAGGCATCGCAGTCCCGGTGAGATTCGTGTCCGCGTGACGAGCGAGGCGAGGCGGTTTGCACCAGGGCCCCTGCTTACGTGGCGGCCGCAACGCGGCCATTCGCGCGGCTCGATTGTTTTGAATCCGAACCGGACGTACCAGGAGGTCCTGGGCTTCGGCGCAGCACTGACCGATGCGGCCTGCTACCTGTTGCACGAGCTTGCCCCATCGCACCTCGAACAGTTTTTGCACGAGCTTTTCGATCCGGGAGCCATGGGCCTTAACGCCTCCCGAATCTGCATGGGCGCGAGCGACTATGCCA
>JBEKUR010000362.1:0-4302 GCA_049514855.1 Terriglobia bacterium | reverse complement strand
GATAGGACCAACCCATCTTCTCGTGGATCGTTGTAGTAATCCCTTCGCCGGGAGCACAGGCCGAACCCTGCGGAATAATAGAGCCGTTGTGCCGGCATGTTTGAGGCGCGTACTTCCACGTAAATCTGCTTTGCACCCTGCTCCAAGAGTCGTCTGCACCCTTCGGCGAGAAGTTCCCGTCCCGTGCCTTGCCGCTGATGAGCCGGATCGACGGCCATGTTTCTGAGCTCTGCCTCGTCGATGACGCGGTGGAAAGCCGCGAATCCCACAATCTTGGGTGGAGTCATCGTATCAAGCTCGGCAACCAGGATTAATCCCAAAGGGTCGCCTGCCAGGTTTGCGTAGTCTGCTTGAGTCCATTGGGAGGCTTGAGGGGTCTTGTTCTGAATGCTGATGATTGCTGCAAGATCCTCTTTGCAGAGCTTACGAATTCGCATCGAAACTCCTGAATCCCGAATCCTGAATCCTATTTTACCCCTTCCAATTCAATTCTGCATCGGACCGCCGAATATAATGGGCATCAAGGTCGCTGGCCGCCTGCTGTTTTCCTGTCCGGTAGTCCCGGAAACCAAGGCGCGCGACAGACTCGACCAGCGTCCCCGTAACCGCCTGCCACTGGAACGAACTGGAAAGGTTCTCACGAAGGGCGAGAGCTGCCCGATCGTGCCCCCTGACCACGCACGTTGCCCCCACCCCTTCAGGCAGGCGACTAGTGAGGAAGGGGTCCAGCTCTTCGGGTTTCAGCAACCTGCCTTCACCAGCGGGCAAGTAGCATGCTTGGTAGTCTGTGTCCCCCTCGGGTTGGCGATAGAAGAGCCCTACAAAGAACTCTCCCCGGCGCGCATCTAGGATGGACGTAGCCCAGTCCGTCCGTAATTGAGCTGCTTCGACGAGGGCTTCCAATACCGAGACCCCGCGAACTGGCAACCCGAATGCCTTCGCCCAACCCTGTGCTGCGGCCAGACCCACGCGGATTCCTGTGAAGGAGCCCGGCCCGGTAGCAACCGCGATCAGTCCCATGTCGGCCAGACCTCGTACAGGCACGCCATGCCGCACCTTAGCTTCTTCGATTGCCTGGTCCACCATGTAGAACAGGCTGACGGAGTAGCGGTTCGCCGGACCGTCATTCGCGACACGCGCCAGACATTCATGGTCACGAAAGATGCCCACGCCTCCAACTTCGCTTGTGGTATCAAACGCCAGAATCAACATCGCGAGCTATTATACGTGGGCCGAGTGGCCGGTGTGGGTAAAAGCTGTGCCTGCTTGAGTGGCCGCGAGGCCCCTTCCTTCCAAGTCTCCTATGGCCGGGTTTTTCGGTCATAACCGCACCACCTGCCGTTTCCCTCCCAGAAAACGAGGGCGGTAAGGCTGATTGTAGGGCCGAGTGCGGCTGGAAACGAACGGCGGGACGAAAGCGTATGCTACAATTGCCTTCCGGCTGCCTTTCCCCTCTATGGCTGATACAACCAAACCCGCTTCCCGGCCTCTTGAGCTGACAGAACTCCTTACCCTGATGGTGGAGGTCAGCGAGCGGATTAACTCCACGCTTGACCTCGACGAGTTGATGCCCCGCATCGCAGAGATCGTCAAACGCGCCATCGACTACGAGGTCTTCGCCATCCTTCTACTCAACGAAAAGACCCAGGAGTTGCACATTCGCTTCAGCATCGGCCACCAGGACGAGTTGGTGCGGAACCTGCGAATCAAGGTCGGTGAGGGGATCGTGGGGCGCGCGGCGCAGACCCGCCGCTCAGTCCTGGTGAATGACGTGCTCAAGGACCCCAGCTATATTCAGTCCTTGTCCCCCATCCGGTCGGAGTTGGCAGTCCCGCTGATAACAAAGAACCGCCTTATTGGCGTGATGGATTTGGAAGCGCCCTGGACGGATTTCTTCGACGATTCGCACGTCAACCTTCTGGAACTCCTCGCCAGCCGGATGGCCATGGCGCTGGACAATGCCCGCCTCTATCGCCGCAGCGTGCGGCAGGCACGGACTCTCCAGTTGCTCAATGAGATCAGCCGGGAAATGAGCTCCGTCCTGGTCTTGAACGAGCTGTTGCGGAAGATCGGGACGCTGACCAAAAGAGTGATTGATTATCACCGATTCAGCATCCTGCTGGCCGATGAGCAAGCCCAGACTTTCAATGCCGTGATCTCTCTGAAACAGGATGAGCACGAGCCCGAGAGGGGCATGGTCCGTTTTGGCCAGGGAATTGTGGGTGCTGCTGCCGACCTCCGTCAGACTGTGGTAGTCCCCGATGTCTCCAAAGACCCCCGGTATGTCCTCGTCAACCCTGAAACGCGCTCCGAAATGGCGATCCCTCTCATCTACCGTGGCCGCGTCATCGGCGTCGTGGACCTCGAGAGCCCGCAGTTGAGCTACTTTACGGAAGAGCACGTCCGCGTTTTCTCCACACTCGCACCGCAAATTGCCATTGCCATTGAAAACGCCCGGCTTTACGAACGAGTGGCACGAAGCGAGGCACGCCTTGAACGCGATCTGCAGCACGCTCAGGAGATCCAGATGCATCTCATGCCGGGGACGGCGCCCACCATCCCTGGCCTGGAAGTGGCGCTGTGCTTCCACCCCGCTCGGGAATTGGGGGGCGACCTTTACGATTTTCTGACTTATGGAAAAGAACGCCATGTGCTGGCGGTCGGTGATGTGAGCGGCAAGGGCGCTCCTGCTGCCTTGTACGGAGCTATGGCCAGCGGTATCCTGCGCAGCCTGGCCCCCCAAAAGCTCTCCCCTCCTGATTTATTGAGGAGGCTCAGCCTGGTTCTTCTCGAACGCAAGATCGAAGGTCACTTCATTACGCTGACTTACGCCATCTGGGAGCCGCGCACGAAGACGCTACGCCTCGCGAATGCGGGAATGCCTTTACCCCTCCTGGTGAGAAAAGGTCAATGCCGGCCCATTCGCGCCGAGGGAATCCCCTTGGGCCTGCTGGAACACGCCCAATACCAGGAAGTATCGGTGGGGCTTCAGTCAGGGGATTTGTTCGCGATGTTTTCGGATGGCATCGTCGAGGCCGCGAACACCAAGCACGAGGAATTCGGGCCGCGACGCCTGGAGAACGTACTGCGCCAGAATTCCCATCGCTCCCCTCAGGAAATCATCGCTACTCTTTTCGAAGAAGTGCGGGAGTTTGAGCAAGGTCGCCCGCCGCGCGACGACCAGACGATTGTCCTGCTCAGGGTCCGCTAGCGGCCGAAGGAAAGTGTAAAGTGTGAAGTATAAGGTATAAAGTGGAAGGTAATAGGGAGGTAGCCGTAAAGAGCAGAAGCAGAGAGGCTGGCGCAGAGCGCAGGTCTGCGTTTCCAGGCGGCCGTGAGCAGAGGAAGCAGAGCAATTCAAGATTCAGAATCACCATAGCCCCCAGCCCCTGGCCCCATTTTCTTAAGGGCTGGAAGCTGACCCCTGGCAACTGACTACTGGCAACTGAGTGCTGACGACTGACAACTGAGTACTGACAACTGACCACTGACGACTGACCACTGACGACTGACAACGGTGAAGCAACGCATGGAGGCCTTTCGTTACGAATCCGGGCAATTACTGTGTGAAAACGTTCCCGTCGAGTGGCTTGCGGAGCGCTTTGGGACGCCGGCCTATGTTTACAGCCAGGCCGCCATCTTGGGCAATTTCTCACGTCTGAAGCAAAGCCTGGCGTTGGTACCGAACCTCATCTGTTATTCCGTAAAGGCTAATTCCAATCTGAGGATTCTGAACCTGCTCCGCCAGGCGGGAGCTGGTTTTGACGTGGTTTCGGGTGGGGAACTGGCGCGTGCTTTACGTGCCGGGGCACTCGCCGACCACATCGTTTTTTCCGGCGTGGGCAAGACCGAGGAGGAAATTGACGCCGGGCTTTCGGCGGGCATTGGGATGTTCAACGTCGAGTCGGCGGGCGAACTCGAACTGATCGACAGCCGTGCCTGCTCTCTTGGGAGGCCCGCCCGCATCGCCATCCGTGTTAACCCCGAGGTCGAGGCGCGAACGCACCCTTACATTTCCACCGGCCAGATCATTCACAAGTTTGGCGTCCCGAAGGACGAAGCCCTGGATCTTTACCGCCGTGCCGCCCGATCGAGCCACTTGGAGATTTACGGCGTGGCTTGCCACATCGGATCGCAAATCCTCGAAGTAGAGCCCTTCCTTAAGGCCTTGGACGAAATCCTGGGTGTGGCGGCGCAGCTTCAGACCGAGGGCAGGTGCGTCGAATACCTCGACCTGGGCGGCGGATATGGAATCCGGTACGCGGATGAGCAACCCCTCGACTTCGACGCGATGGGGCGCGG
>JBEKUR010000361.1:0-4422 GCA_049514855.1 Terriglobia bacterium | reverse complement strand
TCCCGGTTAGCCCCGAGAAATCGGAGAATAGGGACATAGGGTTTTCATCCATGCTTCCCATAAACCCCGCCTATGCATCAAAACGGCGCGGGTCGATTGTCCAGGACAAAATCACAATCACCACCACGACCCTCGATTCATACTTCGCGAAGAGAGAGAAGCAGCCGGATATATTATGGGTGGACGTAGAGGGCGCCGAGTTGCTTGTTTTCAGCCGTGGGGAGAAAGTCTTGGAACACGTAAAGTTAATCCATGTCGAGGTTTCTTTCCGCCCCATGCAAGTTGGAAAACCGCTCTTTTGGGAAATCGACGAATTCCTGAAAAAGAGGCATTTTAGGCTTTTCGAGTTTATCGGCGTTTCATACCTTAAAGCGATTCTGGTCGTTCACAAGCTCCTGCCGAATTTGCCGTGGAGATGGAACGCTGTTTATTACCGTCCACAGCCTTAGGGTTAACGGGGGGAAACTGCCCTCAGCAGCGGCTTTCTAAGGATCTCTTGAGCAGATTGTGATGCTTGTTGCGTCTCATCGCATTGTCCCTTCTGTAACCCCTCTTAAGGCTGCCGTGACCTTCTGCGGCGAGTCAAACTGTTTTGTCACGTGAGTCGCAGATGGACTCGAGCGGGCACTCCGCGCACCGAGGCTTGCGGGCCTGGCAAACCTTTCTTCCAAACCAAATCACCTGGTGGCCAAAGGGTATCCAGCGCTCGAGCGGGACAAGCTCGATCAGATCCTGCTCGACTTTCTCCGGAGTGTTCTGGGTTGAGAGCTTCAGCCGATGTGCGATGCGGAAAACGTGGGTGTCCACGACCACGCCCGTGGGTATGCCGTAGGCGGTCCCCAACACGACGTTGGCTGTCTTTCGCGCCACGCCCGGCAGGGTCAGCATTTCCTCCATTGTTCGGGGGACCTGAGCGCCAAAATCCTTCACCAATTCCTTGGCCGTTCCAATAATGTTCTTGGCCTTGTTGCGGAAGAACCCCGTGGAGCGGATTTCCTCTTCCAGAACCGGCTGCGGCAATGCGGCAAAGTCTTGCGGGGTGGGATATTTCTGGAACAGTCCGGGCGCGACCTTGTTCACTCTCTCGTCGGTGCACTGGGCGGAGAGTATAGTGGCCACGAGGAGTTGGAAGGCATTCTCATGCCGCAGGGCGCACTGGGCTTGAGGAAAGAGTTCGTCCAGCGCCGAAAAGATCTTCTCCAGGCGTTCTGGCGAAGCATAGTCCGTCTTCGGCTTGGCTCTTGCTGGCTTTTTGATCGACTTGGCTTTGCTGGGCATGGTCGCTCCGCTAAGACTTCCGCTCCCGCTCGAGATTACTGGTTATTGAATAGGCCGGCAAGTGCGGCACAAAGCTTCCATGGGACGCCAGCCTGCGCGGCATCCTTTGGGAATGCGGTGACAAAAGCCCTCGCTGCGGCCGTGCACGCCTGTTTCTGGTTTCTCGCCCCGGACAAAGTCTCAATATAGCATGAAAAGTCGAGCCGCAGCCTTTGGAGTGCGGCTCGCCGGGGCGGGCTGCCGCTTTCCGTCGGCGGAAGCTTGCTTCCGGCAGCAGATCGAGCAAGCTCGAGCCGACGCCGTAGCGCTGACCCCGCATCGCGGGGTCAGCCCGATGGGAAAGCAAGAAAATGCCGACCTTGCCAAGTGGCGGCGATTTCACATCGCTAAGATGTGGCGACAATTTTACATCGTCCCTACTTGAGGTTCTTGACCCGGCTCCAAGGTGAAACTGTAATGTTTCACATGAAAGCCTTTACCGTTCGCGATTTACGACAGCGTTTTCCCGATGTGGAGGCTCGGCTGAAACGCGGGGAGACCCTCGTAGTGCGCAAGCGTCAAGAAGTGATCGGCCGGATCGTACCCGAACCGCCAAAGCTGCTTCAGTATCCTGACTTCGAAGAGATCCAGAAGGAGATTTTCGGCAACAAGATCATCGAGCGAACCTTCACTGAGTTGGTTCGGGAGGAGCGCGACCGCTACTCAGCGAATCGTGGCGCCACCCGCGCTTTTGAGAGGGGTCAGTTTGAGTCCTCGAAATATGCATAAACCAAGATCGTCGAGACTGTCAGAAAAAAGGATATCACGAAGGCGCCGAGCACCCACCATATCCAGTTCCAGACCGGCCTGAACGGCACTAACCCGGCGAGTGCAAAGCACGCAACGGCGACCAAAGACATAAGGGCAACGAAGCAGCCGCTCATAAGACCGAACAGCAAGACCCGTCGCAAATTATAAGGATTATCTCTGTGGCGCATAGTTGTGCATGTAATGCGGATGATTGAGGCCATAATAGTGCTTTAGCTTAGACACTCGAACATTATACCGCCCCTGAGTTGCATACAACCCGGCAAAGACCGTCGGGGCATATGCGCCACCCGCGATCAAAAGGAGCCAATTCAAATTAGCTTGCTTCAGGAAAGTGGCCTCATTTGTCTTCGGGCAGGGATTCCTCGGACTCGTGGAGGGCAAGCCGGGAACATTTGCGCCCGTTTGGGCGTATGATGGTACAGGAAAGAGAGGTGAGTTTTATGCACTGCGCTCATTGTGGTGCTCTAGTCATGCTGAGCCAGAGATTTTGTAACAAATGCGGCCAACCGGTTGTCGGCGCGGCGGCTTCCGCCTCGCCGGCCGTTCCTGGGCCGCCGCCTCCATCCTCGACAGATCAAACCAGCGTGCCGGGCCCGAGCGCGGGATTCGCCCGACCCTCACGTGTGGCACGGCACCTTAACGTGCTCGGCCTCCTCTGGATCATCCTTTCCGGGCTGCGGCTGATCCCCGGCCTGGCCCTCATCTTTTTCGGACAGATGCATTTCCCGTTTATGCTGATGCCGATACCCGGACCCATGCGCCTGTTATTGGCTCCGTTTCTGAGTGGGATCGGCTTGCTCATTTTGGGTTTCGCCATCGCGGGAGGGATTGCGGGATGGGGTCTGATGGCCCATTGCCCCTGGGCACGCATGCTCGCCATCATCCTCGGCTGCATCAGCCTTATCCATTTCCCCATCGGGACGGCGCTGGGCGTCTATACCCTCTGGGTGCTGGTGCCCGAGGGTGCTGACACCGAGTACCGGAGTCTGGCGAGTGCCAACTAACCCGCTACCCTACTCTTGCGACAAGAAATCGAGCAGTTTGCGGAATGCTTCACCTCGGTGCGAGACAGCGAATTTCTCTTCCGGTTTCAGCTCAGCAAAAGTCTTGCCCAGTGGAGCGTAGAAGAAGTGGGGGTCGTACCCGAAGCCTCCTGTCCCGCGCGGTTCATCAAGGATAACGCCGTGCGCTGTTCCCTCGGTGAGACAAAGAATGCGGCCACACTGCGCCAGCGCGATTACGCAGACATAGTGGGCGGCGCGGCGGGAGATCTGGTTCTCGACGCAGGGCGGAATTCCGCGCTCGACGAGGGCCGCTTGAGGACTGGCCGGGCTTGAATCCCCCGCCGTCTCGACGCGGCGCAATTCTTGCAGCAACTTGCGGTTATTATCGTCATCCGTTGCGTCGGCTCGTGCGAAGCGGGCCGAAAAGACCCCCGGCGCACCGCGAAGCGCATCAACACTGATCCCAGAATCGTCCGCGAATACCGGGCCGGAGACGTACGCACTGTAATGCAGAGCTTTCTTGCGCGCGTTCTCTTCAAAGGTCCTGCCATCTTCGATGCAAGCTGGGAGGCCCTCAATTCCAGGCAAAGGTTTCACATGGATGCCGCGCGCTGAGGCCGCCTCACGGAACTCTCGGAGTTTACCGGGATTGGAGGAGGCCAGGTAGAGCCGTGAGTGGCGAGTGATGAGGGGCATGGTCGAAGTCGAAGGTCGAAAGGGCGAAAGTCGAAAGTCGAGAGTCGAAAGTCGAGAGTCGAAAAGTCAAAAGCAAAAGGGTTGAAAGTGGACACTCCAGTTGCCCAATCAGGCGGTGACTCAGCAATTATCAGCTATGCAAGGGCCGAGGAGAGTTCAAATTTCAGGATCGAACGCTGGATGGCAAGGAGTTGCTGGATGCCCGGCCGCGCCACTTCGATCAGCTTGTTCAGATCGCCAACGCTGAAGGGTTTGCCTTCCGCGGTGGCTTGCACCTCGACCAGTTGGCCAGAGCCGGTCATCACCACATTCATGTCCACCTCGGCGTTCGAGTCCTCGGCGTAAACCAGATCGAGCAGGGTCTCCCCGCCCACGATGCCCACACTGACCGCCGCCATGTAGTCCTTCAAGGGAATTCGGCGCAGGGCCTTGAGTTCGAGCAGCTTCTGGAACGCCATGCCCAGTGCCACGAGCGAACCGGTGATGGAAGCGGTGCGCGTCCCTCCATCGGCACGGATCACATCGCAGTCGATCCAAACCGTGCGCTCACCGAGAGCCTCCATATCGGTCACGGCGCGCAACGATCTGCCGATCAAACGCTGGATCTCCATGGTGCGGCCGACCTGCCGGCCCC
>JBEKUR010000360.1:0-4425 GCA_049514855.1 Terriglobia bacterium | reverse complement strand
AGTTTCTGGAGGCTCAACCCGGCAACAGGCGAATCCTGACCGCCTGGCCTGCCTCCGACGAACTGGCACGACCAATTTTGGGCTACGTTCGCCAGCCCCTCAACGTAGTTGCTTTGGAGGGTTTCGGCCGCCACCAATTCCATAGCGTTTCCCCGGAGTCGTTCGACTGCTTGTACCTTTACTCGCGCCGTTGGGAGCCCTCGAACAACTGGCTGAAGAGCTTCCCCTGGCTGCAAAGGCTTCAGCAGCGCTATTTCGAGTATCAACCCCAGATCCCGGAGCAGGAGCTTGCTGAAAGGTATCATTTGAGGCTGCTGGCGAGCTTCGAAAGGCAGCGCCAATGGGCGAGGATCTATGTCAGACAGTGAAGACCGCCCTCCTGGGCTGCGGGTCCGGAAGTCCGGACTTCAGCCCCACGCGCAAACTTAGGGGCCACTCCGCCGGACCGACAACTGAAGTTGAAAAAGGTCTCGCACTTATCGCCCAAGTGGGGATCGAAGGAGTTGTAAGCGAGGTGAATACGTGGCATGATTCAGCCCATGCTATCGGTGGAAGACGATACACCCGGCGAGGCCCACAACCGCGCGGAAAGGGGCGGGAGTCCTTGATATTGAGTTCTGGAAGTAGAAGGGAAAACCGCCACGCGAAAGGAGAAATGGCCCATGAAATCCTATGTGTTTCGAGTCGTCGTTGAGGAAGACACCACGGCAAGCGGCCAAGAGGCTTATCACGCCTACTGTCCTGCCTTGAAAGGGTGCCACACGTGGGGCCGCACGTACGACGAGGCGCTGGCCAACGTCCGCGAAGCCATCGAGCTCTATATCGATGACCTCCGTGAGGCGGGCGAGGCGGTTCCGCTCGATCCTCAGTGCGGCGCTTTCGAGTGGCCCACACCGGCGGTGGCGGTCAACGTATGAGCGATCTCCCGCGTGGCATTACCGCTCGCGCACTGCTGCGGGCACTCCACGCAGATGGCTTCCGTCTGACCCGAACGCGAGGGAGTCACCTGATGCTTCGTCATGCGGATGGGCGGAGAGTAGTGGTCGCCTACCATCGGCTCAGCGACACGTTTCCTGTCGGTACCCTCAAAGCGATGCTCGCGGACATCGGCTGGACAGACGAAGACCTGCGACGGTTGGACTTGGCACGGTAACGAACAGAAGTCCTCAGGGGCCGGTCGAGACGCTCTTAAGCCTGGTGCCACGCGCATCAGGTTGGAGTTCTCAGTATTGATATTCTGGGAGGTGGAAACAATCGCAAACATGGAAGTTATCCTTTGCCCAGAATAAGGCCCCATCCCGATCTCCCACCATTTCAGTTGTTTATACGAGGTCTTGGATTTTGCGAAAATCGGTTTTCGACATTTTCCGAGAACCCGCTCACGCAGTCCTTGTAGGTTGTTCACTCAAAGGCCGAAACCCTCTGGGCTCTGAGGATGGAAACCTTCGAAACTCGAAGCTGTACTCAGCCAACCTCTGCCAGACAATCGAGAGCAGGTTCGCCGGCGTGCTGTAGCGCTGGCAGTCAACTTCTTCTCGCGCCGCAAAGATTTTTCCCGCCGTGTGTAGTGTCTCTGCGCCCTCTGTGGTCAGAAAAGCTTCAACACAGAGGCCACGGAGACGCTCCGTGTGCTCCGCGTTAAAGCTTGAGGGGCACAGAGGACACGGAAGCTTTCGTTTCAGTTGCGGCCAGCAGTCGCGCTGTAGGACTTTACGCATTATGGCCCTTGACAAGCGGAACAAGATAGGCTAGAATTGTGCGTTGATGCTGGGCAGGAGGTCACGGCCTGCCGGGAACACCATGCGGCAATGCTGCTGCCCGCCCCAACCCACTTCCGCGAATGTGCCAAGCGGGACGAAAAGCCTGCCAACTGTCTCGCCGCGTACCAGACAAGAAGTCGGTCCTTACAGGGGAAGCAAAAAAGAATTCTTCAAAATTGAACGAACGAATCCGGAATGTCTATGAAAACAAAGGACCGCTGTGGAAAACTCCGGGGCTAAGCCGGAATGTGTATGAAAACAAAGGTAGTTAGCCGCTAAAGGCGGGAATGTTGTTGAAAAGAAAGGTGGTTAATAGGTGCAGTGGCAACCGGTAAGTAGGTGCTGGGTAGGGAAGAGCCAGGACGCGTTTTGACCATTGGCAGCTTGCTGATCCCGAACCCAGGGAGGTGCAAGAGCAGGGTGATCGACGGGCTCAATCACCTCCATTACGTCGCCACGACCACCCAGCGCCGTGGGCGAAACTGAAGCATTACTTGCTGACCGGGCTTGTCCAAATTGCGCTCGATCCCACCGCCGGCGACTCGCGGCTCTGCCGCCTGATGTGCGGAAAGGCTTCGCCTTTCCGAGGCCCTGAGCCCTGCCCCCCCTCCGCTCGGCTGGAAGGCTAAGCCTTCCAGCCGAGCGGAGGGGCAAAAGGAGGCGGGCTGCGCCGGAAAGCCAGAGGCTTTCCGCACATCAGGCGGCAGAGCCGCTTTTCCCCCGACTTTGACGCGACCCTGCGCCGCGTCAGTCAGGCGTTGACAGGCCGGAGTCGTGTGCTATACTGAATAGTGCTAGGGTCGCGAGGGGCTCTAGAGCCTTCCGGTTGGAAACGTGGCTTCCCTTTTACCGGGTCACTAGCGCTGGTTCGAGTGAGGCTTCAAACTCGCCGTCCTAATTTCAACCATTACAACAACCGTTGAGGACTTGTGGAAGCAACGAATTGCAAGAAAGAACTCCTGATTGAAATTCCTCTCGATGTGGTTCGGCGCGAGGCCGATACTGTGGCATCGCAATATGCTCGTGCGGCACGAATCCCCGGCTTTCGCCCCGGCCACGCTCCACGCTCGGTGGTGCGGCAGCACTTTCGGGACGACATTCGAAAGGAGGTTGTCCAATCGCTCGTTCCCAAGTTCTTTGAGAATGCAGTCAAGGAACAGAAGTGGTCGGTGGCGGGCCAGCCTCGCTTCGAAGATCTCAAATTCGACGAGGACAATCCTCTCACCTGCAAAGCCACCTTCGAGATTTATCCTGAAATCGAACTCAAGCAATATAAGGAATTGGAAGTCGAGGAAGAAACGCCCAACGTAACTGAGCTGGACATTGATCAGGCGCTCGATGAGGTCCGCGATCATGCCGCCACTTTCGAGGTCGTTTCGGACCGTCCCGCGGCGGATGGCGACTACTTGACGATGAGTTATAAGGGCTATGATGTAAGAGCGCCTGCGAGCCACCCTGTGGAAGCTCGCGACGTGTCGCTCCATTTGGGTGGCAAGGGGACCGTCACCGCTTTCGGGGAGAATCTACGCGGGTCTCGACCAGGCGAAATACGCGAGTTCGATGTAACTTATCCGGAGCATTACCCGCAAAGGTCTCTAGCGGGAAAGACTTTCCGTTACCGAGTCGAGGTTCAAAGCATCAAACATAAGGTAGTCCCGGCGGCTGACGACGATCTGGCAAAATCCGTGAGCGAGTTCGCCACTCTGGAGGAACTTCGGACCAGGTTACGCAACGATCTGATGGAACGCGCCCGGCGCCGGGTGGAAATGGCGGCCAAGGAAAAGCTAGTGCAGCAACTTCTTCATTTACACGAATTCCCTGTCCCGGAAGTAATGGTGGAGGCCCAACTCGACCGCAAACTCCAGCGCATGCTGACCCAGCTTGTTTCTCAGGGAATTGATCCCCGCCAGGCGCAGGTCGACTGGCCAAAGATTCGTGAGGATTCCAGGCCGGAGGCTGAGAAGGGGGTTCGGGCCTTGCTGTTGCTGAGCAAGGTAGCCGAGGCCGAGAAGTTGGAGGTTTCTGAAGAAGAAGTCGATGAAATAATTCGCGAGATGGCACAAGAAGCGCACGAGCCTCCCGCCACACTTAAGACTCGCTTGACACGCGAGGGCGATTTGGATACCATAAAGTCTACTCGCCGCAACCAGAAGGCTATAGAATTCATCTACCGCAACGCCAAAATCACTCGGAAAAGTGAGTAGTTTTCAGAAACGGTACGGAGTTTCCCCAGGGAAAAGGCGATGACCAGCCAGCCGAACATGACTCTGATTCCCATGGTTGTCGAGCAGACCAACCGCGGAGAACGCGCTTACGATATATACTCCCGCCTGCTCAGGGATAATATAATCTTCATAGGAACCCCTATCGACGACAACATGGCGAACCTGGTGACCGCCCAACTGCTCTTCCTGGAAGCCGAGGATCCGGAGAAAGACGTTTCCCTTTATATCAACTCGCCGGGTGGGGTGGTAACCGCCGGGATGGCCATCTATGATACCATCCAGTTCATCCGCCCTGACGTTGCCACCATCTGTATTGGCCAGGCGGCCAGCGTGGCGGCTCTGTTGCTGGCGTCGGGAACTCCGGGGAAGCGTTTTGCACTCCCCAATTCGCGCTTGCTTATTCACCAACCTACCATAGGCGGTCTCTCGGGACAGGCAAC
>JBEKUR010000359.1:0-4437 GCA_049514855.1 Terriglobia bacterium | reverse complement strand
GGATCACTGCACCACGGAATGCGTGGGCCTGCACGCGGCGAAAAAGGCCACGCGCTTCGAGGCGCTAGAACCGCTGCGGCAAGGAGTGCGCGACTACTGCGGCGGATTTCGTGCCGGCGCGGCGGCGGGCATCCGCAACCGGCACGACCACGGCAGCCAGTACATGAGCGACGACTACCAAGCCGAGATTGCTTTCCTGGGCATGGTGTCTTCGCCCTCGTTCGTGCGCCAGCCGGAGTGCAACGGCTGCGTTGAACGATTCATTCGCACGCTGAAGGAGCAGTTGCTGTGGGTCAGAGTGTTCCAGAACGTCGAGGAACTGCGCTGCGCGCTGGCGGAATTTCGCGAGCGTTACAACCAGCGCTGGATCGTCCAGCGCCTGGGCTACCTCACGCCCGCCCAGGCTCGCCAGCAACTCCTTGCACTCGGAGCCGCTGCATGAATACACTCAATTCACTGTCCAAAAAATCTGGCGCTAAACATTGAGAAAAACGACCATCCACGCCAATCACTAGCCAGAGCAGCCCGATGACCAGAGTCAGCCGTCCTTTGGCACGGATAAGGGCTTAGGTGTCTGTTAAATAGGAATTCATTGGGATGAAAACTGCTCGCTGGTGGAATTTTGTTGCCTATTATGAGCAACCTTGTGCGTGCAGACTCTCTTTTGCTCCCCGACCTATTAAATTAAAGCTATAGTCAATCTGTTAGCAGCTGCTTCACCATATCCACATTATCTCCCGCTCGCTAGCCAGTTCACGAGCACTGCCCAAGGCATGCAGACCTCTCAGAAGCCTGCGTCCTCATCCCGCGAGGCAAGGGAATGCAACCTTCTTGAACCAACTGTCTAGCTGCCGGAGTCCCAAATCAATCGTCACTTAGCAATTCGGTACTGCAAACATATTCCCTATGTTCGCAACTCTCTGAATAATCCTTAAACCTCCGCAACGTCTAAGTCCTTTTCCTTCAGCAGAATTACGGTGGCCAGCGGCGTGCACCGTTCTCACTCATTGTCGTGAGCTGTGGTCGCTCCAGGCACGGTTGTGTAGCTCTTTGTTCACATGCGGGGCGCACGGTATCTCGGCTGGAAGTTCTGAATCGATTTGTGCTCTGATCTTCTCCCGGCGGAGAGATTTGCAGAAAGGGTTACAATGAACACTCTGGTTCGTCGTCTGGTGCTCACGCTTGCGGTGTTAGCGCTTCTCGGCGGTGCTTCCTCCGCTTACGCCGACAGCTTTCAGCTGACGTACTCGGGTGGTGGTCTGTCTGGAATCCTGAACCTCACCGCGACACCGGAAGGCGGGGGCAGTTACTTGGTCACCGGCGTTTCCGGCTCTCAAAATGGCAGCCTGGTAACTGGGCTGGTCGCCCCTGTCGCCTCTGATCTCATCATTTTGCCGGACGGTGATGGTTTCACGTACGACGATCTACTCTTTCCCTCCTCTAATCCCATCCTCGATAATGCTGGGCTGCTATTCACGATTGCAGGTCTCTCAGAACCTGTGAATCTCTATTCGACCGGATCCTCGAGCTACATGCAGAGCACCTATATTGGCGGCGGGAACTTTCCGAACGACTTTATCAGTACGCCCGTTACCTTGACGTTGGTTGCGACTCCCGAACCTTCCGCTCTGGCGATGTGCCTCCTGGGTTTCCTGGTTCTCGTTCTCACAACCTCCAGGAAACTGCTCACCTAAAGCCAACCAAAACGAATTTGTCCTTGCCAAAATCCCTCTTTCCCTGCCGACCATACAAGCCGCATCGATATCTGAGCACTCTATCTCCGTTTCCCTTGGTCAAAGCCTGGGGGTGGGTCAACCTCTTGGCCCGGCCTGTGGCCTGCGCGCTTGACTCCCTGGTAAGCCCAGAGTAGCGTACAGGCGAACACGGGCCAACCCACAGAAAACTTGAACCAGGGAGATTCGAATGGAAAAGCAACTCTCCGTCCTAGGTTATTGGCTAGGCTTGATCTGCACTGTCCTGGCGTTGATCTTCCGCATCTTCACTTCTCTTAACATCACTCTGCCCCGCATGGGTCCCCCTGGCGGCAATGCCATTTCCTACTTGAGTTTCTTTCACGGTGCCGCGCTGTTTTTCTTGCTGGCGATTGCGAGTTGGTGCCGCACAGCAAAGCCCTAGAGTGGTTCTCGCGCAGACCGGGGCCAGCCGGTCCGAGAGGGTTTAGTGTCTCTCGTGCAGCCCGGTCCCTGTCAACATCTGCGTTCTCACTGGCACTCCAACAAATCGCACGTTTGCAGGGCTGAATTAATCAGCCGAAAAGCACATCAATTTCGACGAGCTCCTTGAGCCTCCTCGATTGGTTTTCGACCCCTGGATTAGGGATGTGACCGATCTGGAGGGCATTTTCCGTTCGCGTATTAAACCTGTACTAAAACTGTCCCCCCCACCAGTATATTAGCGCACCGATTACGCTTACTCTGTGATCGCATGCAAGTCGTGAATGACTGACGACGGCACGCACGGTCCCCCCTCCCCGACCAAGAGATGCCAGCCTGTGATGGCCAGTGTCCCGAAGTGAACAGCAGGGCCTCTTGCGACTCATTAAGATGCTATATCGGCGTGGATGGCTCGATCCGAAAGTCTTTCTGAGACCGTGCCCGTCACCCAGCAACCAGGAGAAACTGATGAAATCGGCCAAAAGGTTGCGGCTATTCGTATGCCCAGTAGTGATGTTGATCCTCGGGAGTCTATGGGGAACAAACGCTCAAGCGAATCCAACAGTGAGTGAGAGTCCGTCCTCCCTGAGTTTTGGTTCGGTGAGTGTAAATGCATTGAGTGCCCCGCAACGGTTCACTGTAATGAATATGGGGTCCCATCAGATAACCATAGAGAGCGTTGCGAGCAGCAGCAGTCAATTCGTGGTCACGGGCCCCTCGCTGCCGCTAACAGTGAATCTTGGGCAAGGCGCGTCATTTCAAGTCGTGTTCGAACCTACAACCGTAGGGACTTTTTCTGGGACCATTAATGTCTCCCTCAATCGGTACTCGCGCGAAGTGAAATCGGTTGCCGTGTCGGGAACGGGCCTGGCCACAGCAGACCCCGCTGCTACTCTGAAATCCATCGCGGTGACACCTGCTAGTCCGTCGATCCGTTCATCGCAGACGCAGCAGTTCACAGCTACTGGCACTTACAGCGACAGCAGCACCAAGAACATCACCACTTCGGTGACCTGGGCCTCCTCGAACACCGGCGTCGCCACCATCGGTGCCAGCACCGGCTTGGCGACAGGTGTCGCTGCAGGCACCGCCCAGATTACCGCGACGCTCGGCAGCGTTGTCAGTCCCAGCGACTCTCTCACCGTTACGGCTGCTACTCTGAAATCCATCGCCGTGACACCTTCCAATCCGTCGATCAGTCCATCGCAGACCCAGCAGTTCACGGCCACGGGCACCTACAGCGATGGCAGCACCAAGAACATCACCACTTCGGTCACCTGGGCCTCCTCCAACACCGGCGTCGCCACCATCGGCAGCAGCACCGGCCTCGCGATGGGTGTCACCGCAGGCACCGCGAAGATCACTGCGACGCTCGGCAGCGTTGTCAGTCCCAGCGACTCTCTCACAGTTACGGCTGCTACTCTGAAATCCATCGCTGTGACACCTTCCAATCCGTCGATCAGTCCATCGCAGACCCAGCAGTTCACGGCCACGGGCACCTACAGCGATGGCAGCACCAAGAACATCACCACTTCGGTCACCTGGGCCTCCTCCAACACCGCCGTCGCCACCATCGGCACGAGCTCAGGCCTGGCGACGAGCGTTACCGCGGGCACTTCGCAGATCACCGCAACCCTCGGCACCGTCGTCAGCCCCAGCGACTCCCTCACCGTCACGGCAATTACTCTGCAGTCTATCGCCGTGACACCTTCCAGTCCGTCGATCAGTCCATCGCAGACCCAGCAGTTCACGGCCACGGGCACCTACAGCGATGGCAGCACCAAGAACATATCCACTTCGGTCACCTGGGCCTCCTCCAACACTGCCGTCGCCACCATCGGCGCAAGCACCGGCCTCGCAACGGGTGTCACCGCAGGCACTTCGCTGATCACCGCAACCCTCGGCATCGTCGTCAGCCCCAGCGACTCCCTCACCGTCACCGCAATTACTCTGCAGTCTATCGCCGTGACACCTTCCAATCCGTCGATCAGTCCATCGCAGACCCAGCAGTTCACGGCCACGGGCACCTACAGCGATGGCAGCACCAAGAATATATCCACCTCTGTCACCTGGGCCTCCTCCAACACCGCCGTCGCCACCATCGGCGCAAGCACCGGCCTCGCGACGGGTGTCACGGCAGGCACTTCGCTGATCAGCGCGACACTCGGCAGCGTCGTCAGCCCCAGCGACTCCCTCACCGTCACGGCGACGTCGGGCAACTCTTACACTACCAATTTCCCTCTGACTGAGAATCCTATTTCCG
>JBEKUR010000358.1:0-4450 GCA_049514855.1 Terriglobia bacterium | reverse complement strand
ACAAACATCGAGTGGAAAAGCTCCTGGTTGTCGATGAGAAGTTCAACCTGAAGGGACTCATCACCGTAAAGGACATCCAGAAGCGATCGAAATACCCCAATGCCTGCAAGGATTCCCAGGGTCGCCTTAGAGTTGGTGCGGGGTTGGGCGTCACGGGGGACTTTCTGGAGCGGGCGACAGAACTGGTGAAAGCCAAGGTTGATGTTCTGGTAGTGGATACGGCGCATGGTCACTCCTCTCGGGTGATGGAGGCGGTGCGCCAAATCAAGCATAAGTTCCCTGAGGTTGACCTCATCGCCGGCAATGTCGCGACGTTCCAAGGGGCTAGCGATTTGATCCAGTTGGGGGTGGATGGAGTGAAGGTCGGCATCGGCCCTGGTTCCATTTGCACCACTCGCGTGGTGACAGGAGCAGGAGTGCCCCAAGTAACGGCGATCGCGGAATGCGCGCGCGCCGCGCGCGCTACCGCCGTACCCCTCATCGCCGATGGCGGCATCAAGTATTCCGGTGACGTATCCAAAGCCATCGCGGCTGGAGCCAGTTCCGTAATGATTGGCAGCCTCTTCGCAGGAACAGAAGAGAGCCCCGGTGAATCCATCCTTTACCAGGGGCGCAGCTTCAAATCCTACCGCGGGATGGGCTCCATCGCTGCCATGGCCGCCGGCTCCGGAGACCGGTACGCCCAGGAAGCGGCCGTGGCCCGTGGCGAGGTGACCAAACTGGTGCCAGAAGGTATCGAAGGACGCGTGCCGTACAAAGGGCTCTTGGAGGACTTGGTGGGTCAACTTGTGGGAGGGCTTCGCTCCGGTATGGGCTACTGCGGATGCGCCACCATTGAAGAACTCCAGAACAAGGGGCGCTTCATACGCGTCACTGCCGCCGGCTTGAGAGAGAGCCACGTTCACGACGTTATCATCACCAAGGAAGCGCCCAACTACTCGGTTGACTGACCCTCAACAGCACATTCATCCCGTCTATTTGCAGCCCCGCGTGGTTCTGGTGTGGGTTGTCACCGCCGCCTGGGCGGGCGCCATGTCGGTGCTTTCCACCGGGGCCTACAGCGGTTCCGTTACGGGCTGGCTCCTGGCGCAACTTCTCCTCTCACTGCACATTCACCTTACCCCCCAAACCTTCGCGACCATTCATTTTTTAATTCGGAAGCTCGCGCATTGCACCGAATACGCAATTTTCGGCCTGCTCCTCTACCACTCCTTCGAACCCCGCCACCCTGAACGCTGGGACACTCGAGGCGCCTTCGGCGCTCTACTTGTCGCCGGCCTGTTCTCCTTGGCGGATGAATACCACCAGAGTTTCGTTCCCGGCAGGACCGCCTCCCTGGTGGACAGTGGCATTGACACGGCTGGAGCTCTCTTAGGGTTGATCCTTCTCTATGGGGGCAGGCGGCTTCAAGCCAGCCACAGCAGTATAGCCGCAGAGAATGAGAGTAAGGCGGAAACGAAGAAGGGGACGGGGGGAGAATAGTGGCGCCACAACCACCCCGCCACCAGGCTTGCGGGAAGGGCCGCCACGCCTACCAGCCAGTGGAACACTCCGAAAACCGACCCTCGAGATGAGCTGGGAACCAGGTCCGCAATCCAGGCGCGAATGACGCCTTCCGTCATCGCATAGTACATCCCATATACTGCGAACAGAAACCACACAAACTGCGGTCCCCGCACGAGCGAGAATCCCAGGTAAACCGCTGCGTAAGTGAAATAGCCAAGAACCACGAGTGTACGCCGAGGGATTTGGTCCGAGAGCTTTCCCGCCGGCCAGCTCAGCGACGTATATACCAGATTGAAAAGCAACCCCAAGCCCGGCGCCAGGGCGGCACGAACTCCCAGGTTTTGCGCTCGAAGTATCAGGAATAGGTCTGACGAGTTGCCTAGCGAGAACAAGCCCACGGCAACCAGTATGACGACTAAACTCTTGTTCCAACTAATAGGCCTGGCCTGGTCGGTGGAGGAAGTGCCCTGCTTCGCGGTTTCCGCAGGACGAGCCTCCGACACCCCGAACCAGACCAGCAGGATGCAGACCGCTCCCGGAATCGTGGCTAGCCAGAAAACCTTGCGGACGTTTCCGGAAAACAACGGCAGCAAAGCAAGCGCGCCCAGCGGGCCCAGAACTGCTCCGGCTGTATCCATGGCCTGGCGTAGACCAAATGCCGCGCCACGGTGTGCCTGGGAAACCGAATCCGCAATCAAGGCATCGCGAGGCGCGCCTCGAAAACCTTTGGCAGCCCGGTCGGCAAACCGCACCCAGAATACTTGCCCCCAGGACGTGGCCACCGCAAGCCATGGCTTGACCATATTGGCCAGCGTATATCCAGCGGCCACAAGCGGTTTTCGTCGCCGGAGACGGTCTGAGAGCCAACCCGACAGAAGGCGTCCAAAACTGGACACCGTCTCGGCCGCGCCTTCGATCAAGCCTAAAGACATGGGGCCTGCACCCAGGACGCCGACCAGGAACTGGGGCAGGAGCCAGTAGCTCATTTCCGTGGCCGTGTCGTTGAAAAAGGCCACCCAGGAGAGTACCCATACGTTGCGGGGTAACCGGCCGGCACTCCCTACTGCGTCTTCGTGTTTACGGGTGAGCACGGGCATCGCTCAGGCCAAAAAAAGAAAAATCCCGACCCGGAGTTGATTGCTCCGGCTCGGGATTCTGGAGGGGCGACTGATGGATCGCCCCAGCTAACTCATCAAGGTGTTACTTCTTCTCGTCCTCTTCGGGCGGTGGCGCCTGCTCCTCGGCCTTGGCTTTTTCCGCCGCCTTCTGCTTGGCTTCCGCCTTCTTCGCGCGCTTTTCTGCCAATTTCTGGAGGACCTCGGAACCCACCAACTCCAGCACGGCCATGTCAGCTCCGTCACCCTTTCGCCAGCCGGTGCGTACGATGCGCGTATAGCCGCCCCTGCGCTCGGCGTAACGCTGGGCAAAATCGCCGAAGAGCAACTTGAGCGCGGCAGGATCCAGCAGGTAGCCTGCTGCCAGCCGGCGGGCGTGCAGGTCACCCCGTTTCCCTAATGTGATCATTTGCTCGACAACCGGACGGGCCGCCTTGGCCTTTGCCACCGTGGTCTCAATTCGCTCTCTCAGAATCAACGAGGTGACCAGATTGCGCATCAACGCCCGGCGGTGCGCGGTATTCCGACTTAGTTTTTTCCCGTAATTACGATGTCGCATCTTCCAAATCCTGACCCTAAATTTGTTGCTGTGGGGGCTCCTGAGCAGGCGGTACAAGGGGATTACCCTTCTCGTCAGTCCTCATGCCCAAGCTCAGGCCCATGGCGTTGAGGATTTCCTTGATCTCATTCAAGGATTTTCGCCCGAAGTTCTTGGTCTTCAGCATCTCCTGCTCGCTTTTCTGAACCAATTCCCGGATGGTAGTAATGTTCGCGTTCTTGAGGCAGTTGTAAGACCGGACCGAAAGCTCCAACTCCTCGACCGAGCGATCCAGGTTCTCGTTGTAAACCGGGGCCGGCTTCTCCTGGGGAGCCTGTTCCAGCTCGGACTCTTCTTCAATGTTAATAAAGATGACAGTGTGATCTTTGAGAAGCTTGGCCGCCAATCCAGTTGCATCCTGCGGCGTGACTGCGCCGTTGGTCCAGACATCCAGGGTCAGCTTATCGTAGTCGGTCATCTGCCCCAGGCGGGCGGCCTCCACGGTGTAGTTCACCTTGCGGATGGGAGAGTGTACGGAGTCCACAGGGATGTACCCGATGGGCAAGTCTTCATCAAAATTCTTCTCTGCCGAGACATAACCCCGGCCGATCTTAACGCGCATCTCGATATGCAGGCTTCCACCTTCGCTGACGGTAGCGATATGAACGTCCTTATCGAGAATGTCCACATCCGCATCTTCCTGGATCATCCGGGAGGCTACTTCACCTTGCTTGTCCACTATCAGATGCAAGGTCTTGGGGCCCTCCACGTGCATCTTCAAAGGAATCTGCTTGAGGTTCAGGATGATGTCAGTGGCGTCCTCCACCACCCCCGGGATGGAAGAGAACTCGTGCATGACACCCTCGATCTTCACGGCCGTGATGGCAGCTCCCTCGATCGAAGAAAGCAACACCCGGCGCAGGGCATTTCCGATGGTGGTCCCAAACCCACGTTCAAAAGGTTGGGCCGAGAACTGACCATACTTGTCGGTCAGCGTATCCATGTCACAAACCAAGCGCTTGGGTTTCTGAAAGCCTTTCCAAAGCATTGCGTTCGTACCTCCCTGAGGCCCGAGTCTACCGGGCTCTCCTGATGCTTACTGCCCAACTCACTTCGAGTAGAGTTCCACAATCATCTGTTCCTGGATGGGGAAATTCACATCCTCGCGTTTAGGCCAAGAGATGACCCGCGCCTTCAGCGTTTCCCTGTTTATCTCCAACCAGGGCGGAACTGCCTTGTTCCCCGTCAAGTCGAGGGCTTGTTGGACAGCAGGCAGTTGCCGGCTCTTTTC
>JBEKUR010000357.1:0-4502 GCA_049514855.1 Terriglobia bacterium | reverse complement strand
ATGAATCTGGCGGAACTCACCGGGAGACTGATTGTAATTGAGGGCACGGACGGCGTTGGCCGTTCCACTCAGATCAAGCTGCTCAGACCCTGGCTCGAGCAGCAGGGACACGCCGTGCTGGATACCGGCATCAAGCGTTCCGAACTGGCGGCTAAGGGAATTCAGCAAGCCAAAGAGGGACATACCCTGGGGCGCATTACCTTGAGCCTCTTTTACGCCACCGATTTTGCGGATCGACTCGAAAACGAGATCGTCCCTGCGCTACGTGCCGGATTTGTCGTTCTTACCGATCGTTACATCTATTCTCTGATGGCTCGAGCTATTGTGCGGGGCCTCGATCCAGCCTGGATCCATAATGTGCACAGCTTCGCGCTGAAGCCCGATGCCATTTTCTATTTGCGAATCGGCGTAGACGACCTGATTCCCCGCGTGGTCTTCTCAAGCGGGTTTGACTATTGGGAATGCGGCATGGATCTCTACCCCAGCGAGGATATGTACGAAAGTTTCCGCAAGTACCAGACGGCCCTGCTCGCGCAGTTCGATAAGATGGCGCAGGAATATGACTTCACAGTAATTGATGCTTCGCCGGATATCCGCACGGTTTTTGAGCGGCTGCGCGCAGGCATTTCCCGTGTTCTGAAGGGTGAACCTCGGGAGCCGCTGTTTGCGGGGCCTGTGCCAGAGGTGGGCGTGCAGGATTCGGGCAGTAGTGAGGTTGTCAGCACGGGAAAAGCCAATGGCCCGGGAGCAGAAAGGTAGGCGAGTAGCCCTCAAGCGCTGGCGATGGTAGAGGCAGGCGCCGCCAGGAGGCCCTCCGCCCAATTCTTGATCCCCTCATAGTTGGGTGAGTCTACCGTCATCTGGAAGTATTTTTCCCTGAATCCCCGCTTCGTGGTGCGATTCCGCAAAATCAGTTTCCCGGTTGCCATGGCGAGGGGCAGTTGATTACGCAAGAACTCCGGCTCGGCAATCATTTCTATTATCATTTCCTCCAGCACTTCCATATCGTGCCAATCACCGAGATGCTGTTGGATTTTTCTTAGCCAGGTGAGCGCACCCGAGCTGCCCGGGATCCCGAACTGATTCACAACTTCGAGAAGGTAACGGAGCCGCTTGGCGCAGATGCGCGCGGCGTGGATGGAGGGCGCGGTCGTTTCGCGGTGCGAAGAGGCAACCTGCTTTTCAAATTCTCTCCAGACGCCTACAAGCGCTTGCGTAAGGCGCGCCGGGAAGGGTTCAAGAGCGGGTCGGTCAGGTTGGACCAAGGGACGCAAATCAGGGTCCTGGTCGGGCGTGGGCCTGAGCCGATCCAGAATCTCCTTGGCGCGCATGTAAAAGACGGCCAAGTTCACCTTGCTCAGCTTACGAATGGCCCTCGAGAAGCTTTCGGACCGGCGCTCCTGAAGATGCTGCTTCACAGCCGTCCAGGCTTCCCGGTCCGAGCAGCGCTTTCTTGCCAGACGCCCCTGCACCTGCTGGAGCAGGACGTCGCAGTTCCGGAGGTCCCCCAGCGCCCGGCGACATCGCCTGATTTTGCGCCTTAAGCGGCGGGCCTCGCGGGGCAGAGGTTTGGGGAAAATCAGGTCAAGCACTTGCTGGAGGCGCCGGCTTGCTACACGCATGTCATGAATGGCGTCTGGGTCATCCCCCTTCAGGACCTTTGCCTCCAGGGATACGAACCGGTTGAGGTGTCGAAGGGCTAGCTTCCGGACTTTGCTCCATTCGTTTGTCGGCCGCGCGGTTCTGGGACTCTTTGCCAGTTCATTGACTGTGTGAGCGTCATTATGGAGGGTATTCTCTCTCCGCTCTTCCATGGAAAAGGGCTCGAACGGGTCGCAGGTCGAGGGGTTCTAACCTCCCGACCTCCAGTTAAAGCCGCCCCCTCGTGCTGAAATAAACCCAAGTGACTTGGCTTCTGCTCCAACAGTCTAAACCGAGTGCGTCCAACTTACAACGTATTACCCTGCAAGTCATGCCGGTTGACGGCTCCTAGTCGGGTCGATACCCAGGCGCGGCCTTGAAACCGTGCTCCGACAGTTGACTAAGACAGATTTGCCCCTGTCGCGACTTCGATTGCGGCGAGGGCCGGTCAAATTGCTGGACGTTCAGGAGAACCTAAAGCCAGCGTAACTACCTAAGCTTGCGAAGCAGGCGAGGTGTCAACCACCACACGAGTTGGCCGGGGCTCTTCGGCGGAAACTCATCGAAGCTAATCATGCAGCACCCGCCCTTCTTAAACGCCAGGTTGGCATGGCCAGCGGCGCCGATAAGCCGGGCGGCCAACTCGCTGAGGTCGGGTTCATGGCCGACCACAAGTACCCTTCTGCAGTTGGGGCGTTTGGCCAAAAAAGCGAGCAGACCCTCGGGTGACCCGCCGGGCCGCATCGCCTCGCAGACGTCCACGGGCACACTTGACGCCAACGATTCGGCAATAATATCCGCCGTTTCAACCGCCCGCACCAACGGGCTGGATACAATCCAGTCCACTTCGAACCCCATCCGTTTCAGCCCCCCGGCGATCTCCCGCATCTTTTCTTTGCCTTCCGGCACAAGCGGACGTTGCGCATCGTCCGAAAATCTCACACTGCCACGCGTGACGGCGAGGCCGTGCCGCATGACGTAGAGCTCATACCCTGTCTGAACTTTTCCCTCAGGGGCTAGCGTAGTGTTTTTTGGCATGGTCTTCAGCTCGTTTTCGTTTCTCCCCTACACGCTTTCATCTTCCGCCTCCTATTGCTTTCCCACTGCGGCGGATACCACCCACGACTCCTCGAATCCCTGTGCATACGGTAAAACAACGGAAGGATCTCAGATAATGGGCATGTTCTCACAATTCTGTTCATCAGATTCGAGAGTCCAATTGTAGCTCCCCGTAAGAGCGGTTTCACCATCCAGGATACCAAATTTGTGAGGCATCTTGGACGATCGCCCTTTTCGTCCGCGCGACAGGCGAAAAGGGATGCGACGGCCGGCAAGGATTTCACGAGTTGCAGGTGTCCGCATATACCTGTCCTGTTCAAGTACCAGCCGCAGGCTCATCCTGCGAAGGACAGCGTTCGCGAGAGTTTGAGCTCGGACAGTGGCGCTTCGACCGGCATCACGTGGAACGCCCGGTGCGGGCGCGGCTCAGAACATAGAAAGCTCGTCTGTCGCCGCCCGTCCCGGTAGTGACAAAGTCCAGAACTCGGCAGCCGGATTCAAAAGCGTGCTGGAACATGCGCCGCGTTTCCAGCCGCCACTGCCGCGCCAGCTTCAGAGCCCGAACCCGCATTTCATCGGTATTGGTCGGAATCTCCAGGAGAAGCCGGGGCTCTGCGAAAGAAAAACTGACTCCCCGATTGACAATGAACCCCTCTTCATTGCGGCGAGTTTCATTGATTCTGGGCAGGTTGAGGTTGATGGGCCGCAACGGAGGTCCCAGCAGGCAACGTGCCACACGAGCGCTGCTGACTTGCCAACTCACAACGAAGCGGTCGCTCGGCAGGCCCTTCTCAATCACGCTGGGGAAACGGCCGTAGCAGTCTGGAAGATATTCCTCCACTCGGATACCCAGCCGCGCGATGTTCAAGGCTGCATTGCGGCTTTGCAAGGGGTCATACGTCCAGCAAATGGACTTGATCCCCTCTTGCAGGGCTAATTTCCTGTGCGCGAGCTTCATCCTGAATCCCAGGCCCTTGTCCCGATGGCGTTTTTCCACCGCCATCATGTGCGACCAGTGAACCACCCGTCCGTGATAGCGCCCCAGGAACGCATAAAGGAACCCCAGGAGCTTTCCTTTCGCGATGGCGCCCAACACTACGCCTCCGTACTTTTGCGTGACGTTAAGGACCTCACTGCCCACCCCCACGTTTCCCCAGACTTCCATCTGGAGCCTCTCACATTCCCGGTATTCGTAAAGGCTTCTCAGCCGTCTTATTTCGATTCGAGGCAAGATTGATCCGCCACCATTAGCCGCTTCCGACGCCAATTAAAATACCACTGCGGACATGTAAGCTGGAAGAGCGCCGCTTTGCAAAAGACCTTTCATGGCGGGGGCGAAGGGACAAGGGGTGTGGCTCCTCTGAAACCTTACTCCTCCGTAGCTCCCATCCGCTCCCATACTTCGTGGAAAAGCTTGATGGAGCCAGGCGCAAACCCGGCGTAATGATTGTTGAAGAACCCCAGGATACGAATGCCTCGCTTGAGCAGCTTGCGGATGATGGGAATCCAGGTCTCCATCTCGTGCGTCCGGTCGATGATGACCCTGTCCCAGTGCTTGGTCTTATCCTCGATGCCTTTTCGGTCGCCCAGCCACCGGAGGTAGGCAAAATCCGCGGTCACAACATCCTGCTTTGCAACCAACTGATCGACGGGCGCCATCCAGGGATGATCAATAAGCGCCAAAGCAATGTTCCTCGGTCGAAGTAGATCGAGGAGGCGGTCGTTTATCCAGTATTTGTTCCGTAGCTCAACGGAGTAGGCAGGGCCGCGGGGAAGCTGATCCAGGAACTTTGACAGCCGGG
>JBEKUR010000356.1:0-4537 GCA_049514855.1 Terriglobia bacterium | reverse complement strand
GGTCACGCGTTTCCGCCCGGCGGATGCCCTGAATGATCTGGCCGGGCAGCGCCCCGATGTAAGTGCGCCGATGGCCGCGGATTTCCGCCTCGTCGTGGATGCCCCCCAGCGACATGCGGAAGAACTTGCGATCCAGGGCGCGCGCGATGGATTTGCCCAGTGAAGTCTTGCCCACTCCCGGCGGTCCTACAAAACAGAGTATAGGACCCTTGAGCTGGGGTTTGAGCTGGAGCACCGCCAGGTAATCCAGGATGCGCTCTTTCACTTTCTCCAGGTCCCAGTGGTCTTCATCGAGCACTTGCTTGGCCTTCTGGATGTCCACCCTGATTTCGCTGACCTTAGTCCAAGGCAAGGCGACCAGCCATTCCAGGTAGGTGCGCGTGACGTGGTAGTCTGCCGCTGCGGGAGACATCTTGGCGAGGCGGCCCAACTCACGCAACCCTTCTTTCTTCGCCTCTTCCGTCATGCCCGCGGCTTCAATCTTCTTGCGCAATTCTTCGATTTCCGACTGCTCGTCGGCTTCCCCCAACTCCTTCTGGATGGCTTTCATTTGTTCGCGCAGGTAATACTCTCGCTGGCTTTGCGTAACCTGGTCTTGAACATCGGATTGAATCTTGGAGCGGAGTTGCAGGACTTCAACTTCCCTGACCAACTGCCGGTTCAGCCGTTCCAGCCGGACCTTCAGATCAAGACTTTCCAGCAGTTCCTGCTTCTCGGTGCTGGAAAGCGAAGGGAGGTTGGCAGCGATGAAATCTGTCAGCCGGCTGGGATCTTCAATGTTCATGACGACGGTCTGGAGGTCGTCAGAGAGGGTAGGCGAAAGTTGTACAACCTGCTGGAAGAGTGTCGTGACGCTGCGCACCAGGGCCTCAAAATCAGCCTGCTTCTCCCTCGGCAGGACGTCCTGGAGCGGCTTCACCCGCCCGATCATGTAAGGCTCAACTTGGGTGACTTCCTCGACCGCAATCCGTTGCAAGCCTTCGACGAAAATGAACAGGCTTTGACTGGGCAGCTTGATGATCTTATGAACGAAAGCCACTGTCCCGATCTGGAAGAGGTCTACCGGTTGGGGGTTGTCCACGCGAGGATCGCGCTGCGCAATCACCCCGATGAACTTCTCTTCATCCTTGAGATCGCCGACCAGCTTCAGAGAGCTATCCCGGCCCACGGTAAGCGGCAAAATGGCGTTTGGAAACAGCACCGTATCACGAACGGGCAGGATTGGAAGATGATTAAAGTCAATATCGGTTTTATGTTTTGAGGGCATCGCCCATCAACCTCGCCTTCCTCATTTCGATCTTGCGCGCACCCGGAGACCTGCAAGTTTAAGCGGCGTCATTCTACCACGCAAGCGACCCTTGCTCGTTTCGCAAGGATAGACCCTCTTTAATATTTGTCAATCCTTAAAGCTACGCGATCGAGTTGCTCCGCTTTTAATTAGATGCCGATCTTTCGCAATTCGGTGCCGGACCCGGTATCTGCCACCTGCCACCCATCAGGGTGGTGGTGTCATTGGGAATGGCATCCCTTACGAAACGCCGGTCATTCCCGTCCTCCCGCCTTGCGGGACGGGAGGAATCCAGTCCACAGACAGCGCATTTCCGAAGGTTTGCGGAGTGGATTCCCGCCCTTCGGCAAGCTCAGGGCAAGCTTTTCGCGGGAATGACTGCGACTTGCAGCGCCCATATCTCGCAAACGACACCAGTACACCTACCGGATGCGATTTGCGGAAAGCGGCTGAAGCAAGTTATCTTAGAGGCCATTGTCATCGCACTAGGAGATCAGGAATATGGTTGAAGATCTGGCCCGAGCCCTGCACCTCAGCCCCACGGTGTTCTACATGCTTCTCTTTGCCACTCTGGTGATGGGCTCTTTGGCCCTGGGATTGGTTTTGAATCGGATCATCCACCACTGGACGAGGAAACTGGCGAACACCTGGGGGGAGCTGGTTTTCTCCTTGTTGGAGTCACTGCCGATCCCCTTGCTGTTCCTGAGTTCGATTTACGCCGGCCTGGAACTTCTCACGCTCCCGCATCGGTTTGAGAGGGTCGGTTCGAAACTGATCTTAGCCCTGACCATTGTGGTGGTCTTCTATTTCCCCGCCAAAGTACTGATCCTTTTCCTGCGCCGCGTGGGGATACGCAACCCGGGCATGGAGCGGGTAACCAAACCCTCCATTCTGGTCATCCGCGCCTTGTTCGCCATCCTGGCCATCGTCATCGTCCTTGAAAACCTTGGTATTTCTCTCACCGCTGTCTGGACCACCTTGGGCGTCGGCAGCATAGCCGTTGCCCTGGCGTTGCAGGAAACCCTTAGCAATCTCTTTGCCGGGCTCTATTTGCTGGCGGACAGGCCCGTTAGCCCGGGGGATTACATCAAGCTGGATTCAGGCCAGGAAGGGTACGTCGTCCGCATCGGCTGGCGCTCCACCTCCATGCGCACTCGGGCGCATAACATCGTGTTTGTGCCCAACTCCACCATGGCCAAGGCGGTAATCGTCAACTATTCCCTACCCGAACTGCGGATGTTGATCAGTATTCCCGTGCAGGTGTCCTATGGAACCGACCCCAGCAGGGTTGAGAAAGCCCTGCTGGAGGTTATCAGGGAAGCCGCCCAGGAGGAGCTTGCAGGGTTGCTTCTGGCTCCGCCTCCCGACGTTCTTTTAGATCCGGGCTTCGGCGATTCCTCCCTGAATTTTTCACTCCGTGTGAATGTGCGGTGCTACGAGGATCAGAATCCCGTGCAGAGCGAGTTGCGCAAGCGCATCCTGGCGCGCTTCGCCAAAGAGGGCATCGCCATACCTTTTCCCACGCGAACTGTCGGACTCGACCAAGCGACACTCGAGTCGCTTCAGAGCTCCGCGCTAAAGCAGGGAAGCTAGGAAAGGTTCCAGGTGTCAGGGGTCAGGTGCCAGTAGGGGCTGAGACCAATTGTGAATTATGAATAGTGAATATGAATTCTGAATTATGGTCTGCCCACGACCAACCGCTTACTGCCTACTGCTCATTGTTCTTCCCCAGGACCCAGCAGACAGAAGGTAGGCAGCACGCAATAAGCAGAAGGCAACCGGCCGTGGGGACAACGAAGAAAGCAATTCATAATTCCTGAAAAACGGCTAACCGCGGCCTACCGGCTTGCGGTTGAGGCATATGAATAGCCTGTTTCGTCGATGCAATTGGGGCTTCTCACAAACCTACCTTTTAGGTAGCTTTGTGAGGTATGCGCAAAGGCCCTCGCAAATTCTATTTCGCCCTGCAAAAATGCACCTGAAGTCGGCTTGGGCTGCCACACTTTTTCAGTGGGATTGCCGCGCATTTGCAAAACGCCAGGCGATCGCAACCTTCTGGTCTTGCCGGCAAGATATCTCGGCAGCGCCTTTTCGACAAAGTTCAGCAGGCCAGTGCCCAGGTGCGACCGCTGACCTGATCGACTTTGCAAAAGTTCCAGGTTGCGGTTTGCAGTAAACATTGGAGATTTAGCGATTCTTCGCCAAAATTAGCCGTTTTTCAGGAATTCAGAATTCATAATTCTTTCCAACCCTGTTCTTTTCAACGGACCACGGACCACGGACCGACCGTGGCGGGTCAACTGCCCTCGATGCGCGCCACAGAAGTTGAGCCTTTCAAGAGGCGGCTGCATCAAATCACTTGGGAAGTAAGTAAGGGAAACATCAATCGCACCAGCCAAAGGAGCTTCTATGCCGTTCACACTTCCACCGCTGCCCTACGCTTTTGACGCGCTGGAACCGTATATCGATAAGATGACTATGGAGATTCATCATGGCAAGCACCATGGAACTTACGTAACCAATTTGAATAAAGCGCTGGAGTCGGCGCCGGGCCTGGCCGGCAAGACCCTCGAGGAACTGCTGGCCAACAACTTGAGCGTCGTTCCGGAAAACATCCGCACGGCCGTACGCAACAATGGCGGTGGCCACCTTAACCACTCCATGTTCTGGCAGATTATGGCGCCCCAAGCCGGTGGGCAGCCCCGCGGCCATCTGGGGGAAGCCCTCCAGAGCACCTTCGGCAGCTTCGGCCAGTTCCAAGAGAAATTCACCGCCGCCGCTCTGGGACGCTTCGGCTCAGGCTGGGCGTGGCTGACGGCTCAGGGGGGCAAGCTCGACATCTACTCCACCGCCAACCAGGACAGCCCCGTGATCGAGGGCAAGTATCCCGTTATGGCTCTCGACGTTTGGGAGCACGCCTATTACCTCAAGTACCAGAACCGCCGGGCTGAATATATTGCCGCCTGGTGGAAGGTGGTGAACTGGGCCGAAATCGAGAAGCGATTCAACACCGTGAAGTAGGTGTGACCCTCACGGGTGGCGCCGATCCGCCGCGGCGGACTCTTTATGTCGGCGCCCCTGGCAATCCGCCCTGCACCCGCGGGCCGACAACCTTTACCATCGGGCGGTAGAGTAGGAGAGGTGGCGGACAACGCTCCTCTCCCCTCGTCGAACCGGACGTGCGGATTTCCCGCATCCGGCTCTCGCAGAGACCTTCGCCGCGAGCATGCACAGGTGGTGCCCCCGTCC
>JBEKUR010000355.1:0-4555 GCA_049514855.1 Terriglobia bacterium | reverse complement strand
TCGGATCCCAAATCTCCGGAATGTTGTAATCAATGGCCGCCGCGGCGCTCACTGGCCAACTGATGGCCGCAGCTTTCCGCCCGCTGGCTCGCACCACATCCCAGAGAGTGGGAACACGCAGGGCGCCGGCAAACCAGCACCACGGTCGCGCTTTTTCGGTGGGGTCGAGCGATGCCAGGTGGCTATAGATTCCATGTACACTCGGAGGCACGCCCGTCACGAGGGTTGCATGGGCCGGATAGGTTGTCGTCGGATAAACACTCTCCACTGCCTCCGCGCTGGCCCCCCGCTTGACAAGCTCGAGGAGATTCGGAATCTTCAGCCCGAACTCTTCTGGTCGCCGGTAAAAGTCCGGCCGCATTCCATCCACGGAAAGCACCGCCAAGCGCGATGGCCGGGACTTGTCCTTCATAGCTTTCAACCCTCCTTCGACAGTTTCCTTGTACCTGCCCTGGTCGTCATTCCCGCTCGCTCTCGCGAGCCTTAACCCCTTGTCTTTTCAACAACATTCCCGCCTCTGAGGGCTAAGTACCTTTGTTTTCATACACATTCCCGCTTTCTCCTGACCTTTTCCACGGCGGTCCTTTGTTTTCAGTAACATTCCTGCGTCGATCGTCAAAAAAAGAATTCTTTTCCAATCACGACTCAGCCAAAAGTTGATGGTTGACAGAAGAAGCTGCCAACAAATCATTTTCCACGACTGTGCGGGATGTTCCTTGCCAGGATGGGCAGAGGCGCTGAGGTGGAGATAGTTCCTGTGGCCGTTCCACACCGTAATCATACGCTAGAATGCTAGCTCACAATCTGGAATTTGTCAAGCATTAATTAACGGGCCTGTAGCTCAGAAGCATGGAGCGATGGTTGCCCAATGTGTTGGTCATGATTCGGGTTCGTGTGTTTTCAGCGCTTTATGGGCGATACGGAAGCAGCAAACGGCATCATTCGGGCGCAGTTGGCAGAGTCTTGGGCAAGGAAATGGGCAAAGAAAATGGGGTAATGCAAACCTGGCCCAGCGCGGGTAAAGGCGATCCGTCCTGACCCTTTGGGGCGGTTCAGGCCGAACATATTGGTCTGGCGCGGGAAAAGATGCGAACGATTCGGACTCGCCTGTCGGCGTCTTTGAATCATTTTTCCATTCAGCTTCGAAAGCCTGAGCCCAGGCAAATACTCGCGGCAGAGCTTTCCACACTTTGGGTGGTACTGGAGAACGCACGACCCGAAAGGATGAAGGGCTACGGAAGAGAGTTCAGTCCTGCTGACAAGGCCGATTGGGAGAACTTAATCGAAGGGTTAATGTGGGATATCGATGAGATACGTCGAATTCTCATTGGACGGGAAGTCAAGACCTGACCTTACCAAGGAGGGGCAAGGCATGGCGGAGAATTGATTTGAATTTACTTCCTTCTCCCCCTTGGGGGAGAGGGTGGGCCGCCGCCGGCGTCTTCCTCAGCCGGGGCGGGCCGGGTGAGGGGGTCGCCCAGGAGACCGCGTAACGGTTTCTTTGTGCCAGTCCCTGCCTCCCCTTGTCTCTCCCTGGCGGCCTTTTAGAGTGCTCTGATATGGATGGAGCCGCCGCTCGTATGAAGTCGCAAGGTTTCTCCGCCTGAGCCAAGTGAACCGTGCAGGCTGGAGCTTGAAATCTTTCCCACCACCCGAATGGGCAAATCACTGGTGACGGAGCCGCCGGAAGTTGAGGCGTCAATCTCGAGATTGGCGGAGCGTTCCACCTCCACTTCGATGGAGCCCCCCGAGGTCTCGAGCACACCGCCGTGCGCGTTTCCCCGGCCGAAGTTCACGGAGATCGGACCGCCCGAAGTCTCGGCCTCGACATATCCGGTCACGCGATCAACGCGAATGGGCCCTCCGCTGGTGTGTGCGGTGAGCGAGCCGTCGATCGAGGCTACCTCAATCTTCCCTCCGGAAGTATCCACCCGCGCATCCCCGTCAACCTCCTGCAAGTGGATCGGGCCGCCGGAGGTCTTCGCATCGAGTTTTCCGGACAAGCCGGAAACCTCTATCGGGCCCCCCGAGGTCTTCAGCTCAGAGTCGCCCCGAAGGCCGGAGAGTCTGATGCTTCCCCCTCCGGTCCGTATTTCTGTTTGCGTCTGGGAGGGGACTTGGACTTCGAAATGGACGGAAGCATGCTCGCTCCAACCGAAATGGTCCTTCCGGCGCACCGTCACGCTTGCGCTTCCTGGATTCTCCTCGAAGTTGATATCGTAGAGACCTTCAAGGTCATCGCGGTCGGAAGTTATAACTACCTTCGCCCCGGAAGACGACGCGCCGGTCAGGGTCACGCTCCCCACATCTGATTTGAGCACGAACCGGCCCTTAGGTTCGAGCTTCAAGGTTTTTTCAATACGGGAACTGGCTTCGGCAAGGGTCGCAAGAGCCGGTACGATAAGTGCCACAACCACTAGGATGCTGCGCTTTCTCATCTTTTCCTCCAGGAATAAAACTCCCTATCCGGGTTAACGTTTAAGGGGCCTCGGAAGTTCCGTGAGGCTGTCGGGATATTGGACGGAGTAGAGAACCCAAGGTTAGCAGTGTCCCGTGCAAAGTGCTTGTTTCAAAGCCGGGTCTATTCATCGCTATAGACAAAGACTCCGCCCATCCGGACCTTGACGTAGATGTCCTGCGCGCCCGTGGGATTCCAGTAGGAAATTCTGGGGCCAAAGCCGGCGTTGCCCTCTCCGTGCAGATCACTCTGCACGTATCCCAACCACGCGTGGGCGTGCAGCGAACGCAGGCGATCAATGGAGGGAATATCAATCTCCACATCGCCATAGTTGAGCAGGATTTGCTCTTTCCCCTCGACGCCACGAATCCAAACATCCCCATCCACACACTTCAGGACGAGGTTGGCGTCAAAAGGCATTCTGATGCGGTAATTGACCGTAAGCTGCGACTCGCCCCGAAACGGCCGCCACAGCCGGCGCGGCGGGTAAAGCGTGCGCAGGAGTACGCGCTTGTCCTGTCCCTCGAGGACCACTGTGATTCTTCCATAGAGCGGCTTCGCCGCTTCTTCAGACTTAGCGCGCACCACCTTCTCGGCCTCAATTTCCAGGCGCGGTTCGTCCCAGCCCTCGACGTGGATGTCACCCATCCGAGTATCTATGGTAAGCAGCCCATAAGAAAACATGCGGACCGAGTAACGAGACACTTGGCTGAATTCGTCAGCGCGCGCGGAACCACACAACACCCACAAGGGGCAGAGAAAAACCAGCAGCCACTTTGTTTTCCAGGCCATCTGATTACCAATCCTCGCCATCGCTTGCGAGGCGCTCCTCAAGCTCACATTAACTTATCCTACTGCCAACAGACGGCAGGAGCAATTTTGAATTGTGAATTCTGAATTATGAACCGACTTCCTCCGCCCCGCCGCGGCCTACCACGACAATCCACCCTCTGCGACGGGACCTGCGCTACGCGAGCTTCCCCACCTACCACCTGCCACATACCACATACCGCTCTTGGCGTTGCTTGACACCCTCTGCGGCGGCCCGCATAATCGCGGATCTGTAGATCACGGTCTGGTTGCAGGAGCCGAGCATGCCCACGCCTCTGTTTACTTACCTCCATGGTCGAATCCCCATTCACCGCCATGAGCACGTTGCCATCCTGTACCGAGGCCGCGCGGAAGCGTTCAGTGTCGCTTCCTTTCTTGCCGAAGGGCTCAAATGCAACGACCTGTGCGTTTACCTTGCTCCAGATGACTACCAGGCTGAGATGCTCGACCGCCTTCGGTCACTTCCGGTGGAGGTCGATCGTCACACTCGTGATGGAACCTTTCGGTTACATCACGGCTTGGACACCTATCAGGGGCTGCAGGAGTGGACCAAGGCGATCTTTACCGATGCAGAGCGCGCCGGCGCCCCATCGCTGCGATGGCTCGAAGAGGGGCTCTGGCCAGCCCCGCTCGGTTTTCCAATGGCGCAGTTCTTCGAGTTTCATGCGCTGCTCAATTACCAGGTGAAGCACTACCCCAGTGTGGCGCTCTGCCAGTACGACCTCGAACAGATTGCAACCCATCACCTGTTTACCGCCATCGCCGTTCATCGTCACTTGTTGGTGGAAGGCGCTCTGGTCCGCGATAACCCGTTCTACATTCCTGCAGAAAAATTCCTGCCTCTAAGCCCTGCGGAGCGGGAACGCGACGTCCTCCAGCTCTTTCGCGATGTGAACTTCGACGTCATCAAACTCCTCGCTACTCTTAGCGGTTACGGTCAACTCCAGCAACCCTCTTCAAAATCTCCTGACTTCTGACTCCTGGCGGTTGGTCCGTCATCTGTGGCGAGTGCTCTGTGGTCAGCTTTCAGCAAGAAGACGATGGAGTGCCTTATTTCAGCAACCCGGCAAAGCAAAAGCCCGGCAGGAGGGCCGGGCTTCACATGCTTAGTTTGTTGAGCGTTGCGCAATGCGCGGGTGGCGGGTGGCGCATACATTGTCCTTTATGTATGGTGTGCCAGGGAAAGCCTGGCTGATCTTGTAAGCTGAAAGGAGCTTACCTTGTAATTGCCCATTCAACAAGTAGCCGAGCCAGCGTGGAGCGGAG
>JBEKUR010000354.1:0-4591 GCA_049514855.1 Terriglobia bacterium | reverse complement strand
AAATTGTAATAGGCTTCTCCCAGTTGCGGCTTTGCCTGAATGGCCTTCTTGAACGTCTCGACAGCCTCACCCAACTCGCCTTTCTGCCTCAGGGTTTGAGCCATTTCGTAGTACGCGTAATAGGCGACTTGGGAATTGGGCTTCTGGGCCAAGCCTTCACGAAATTGCTTGAGCGCCCCGTCAGGATCGCCCGCCCCTCGCAGCGCGATGCCAAGATTGACGTGGGCTTCGGCGTTATGAGGTTGAAGAGAAACCGCTTTCTGAAGGACCTTGGCCGCTCCTTCAAAGTCTCCCGATCTGCCTAATGCAGCCCCCAGATTATTGTAAGTCCTGAAGACATCAGGCTTCAGGGATATGGCTTTGCGATACTCCTCGATGGCCCCCGGCAGGTTGTTATCCTGCGAGTAAGCGAGTCCAAGGCCATGATGGGCTTCTGCCGAGTTCCGATCGGCTTTCAAGATCGACTGGAACTCGGCGATTGCTTCTTTGATCTCGCCAGCTTCTTGCCACTCGAGCGCCAGTGCCAGGCGGGCCTCCTCATAATCCGGTTTCAGTCTTAGAGCGGTCTGCAGTTGTTCGATAGCTTCCTGGACCTTCTGGGAATCGGCCAGGTCCCGGCCTAGCAAATAATGAGTCCGAGGATCACGCGGCTCAAGGCTTATTGCCTGGCGGAAGGCCTCAGCAGCCTTGGCGGTCTCGCCCAGTCTCGAGAGTGCCATGCCGGACCCTATGTAAGCGTGTACATTCCGGGGGTCAGCAGCGATTGCCTGGTTGAACTCCGCAGCAGCACCTTTCCAATCCGCTTTCTGCAGCAGGAGCGATCCCCGAGCGTAGTGTCTTTCGCCCGGAGTTGGTTGTTGTGCTGGGGCCGAGGAGGAAACTACGAGCAACAGGGCAAGAATGCCTGCGGGTCGGCGCCATGCGAGGTCCGAAGGGGACAACCCCTTCACTCCGCTTGTAGTGCGGGAAGGTTTGTGATTCACGACATTCCTGCGCCTGGCCATGCTTTTGGACTTCCCTCACATGCTCCAAACGGCCCATTATATTTTACCACTCTCTGCCGAGGCTGCCTCAGGAATCGTTGGTGAATAACACTCACAGTTTTTCCCGTCAAGATGAGAAACCATGAGAAACTATGGGGTGTCGTTAGCATATGAAATGTCAGGTTGAAGGACGCCAAAAATCCTCTCCCCCAGCGCGAATGGTAATTGAGGTCGAACGGCGGGTCGCGCTATAGTTTTGTTGGAAACCTTAATGAGGAAGAAACTTGAGAGAACAGACCCATAAACGGGATTCGATGATCCCTGCGCTGGCGGCGGTGGGCCTCCTGGCCGCCGCCGTCGTGATGGGAGGTGTAATGGTGCGGAGTACCCTGCACGCACAGCCCCCCCAGCCCCCTGCCACCGCTATTCCCGTGCACTTCACCGATGTGCGCCAAGCCGCCGGAATCACCTTTCAGCACGACGCTACGATGAGCGATGAAAAGGAATACATCGAGACGATGGGTAGCGGTGTGGGCTGGATCGATTACGACCAGGATGGCCTGATGGACCTCTACTTTGTCCAGTCGACTGGTACGGAGTGGTACAAGCCCTCGCGGCCGCTGCGCTCGGCCCTCTTTCACAACAACGGCGACGGGACCTTCACGGACGTCACAGACAAGGCTGGGGTCGGCACGGAGGGGTTTTACGGCCAGGGTGTAGCGGTGGGTGATTATGACAACGATGGTTACCCCGACATGCTGGTGACCGGCTACGGCCGCACGATCCTCTACCACAATAACGGCGACGGGACCTTCACGGATGTGACGGCCAAGGCCGGGGTGGCGGATGAGGGTAACTGGTCCACCAGCGCGGGATGGTTCGACTACGATAAGGATGGGTATCTCGACCTGCTCATCTGCAACTACATTCAATGGTCACCCAAGACCAATCTCTGGTGCGGTGAGCACAGACCCGGCTATCGCGCCTATTGCCACCCTGATAATTATCGCGGACAGCGGCTCAAGCTCTATCACAACAACCACGACGGAACTTTCACTGACGTGAGCGATGTGTCGGGTGTCGGCAAGCCGGAAGCAAAGGGAATGGGGGTTGTTCTGGCTGACATGAACAACGACGGCTGGCCCGACATCATGGTTGCCAACGACACTTGGCCGAATTTCCTCTTCCTCAATAACCACGATGGGACATTCCGCGATATCTCCTTCACGTCGGGCGTGGCTGCCAGCGAAGACGGGAAATACGAAGCAGGTATGGGTGTGGACGCAGCAGACATCGACGGGGACGGCTGGCTGGACATTTATGTCACGCATTTGGATTTTGAACTGAACCGCCTCTATCGCAATAACCACGACGAGTCATTTGACGACGCCACCTTCAGTTCCGCCCTGGGCAACAAGGCCACACTCCTGAGTGGCGTCAGCGCCAAGATGTTCGATTACGACAACGACGGCTGGATAGATATTTTCCAGGCAAATGGAAGTATGCTGGATAATATTCACCTCTACCACAACGAGGTTTTCTGGAAAGAGCCCAAGCTGATGTTCCGCAACCTGGGCGCGGGCAAGTTCGAGAAAGTGTCTGAGCAGCTCGGAGCCGACTTCATGAAGCCCACCCTGGGACGGGGCGCGGCGGTGGGGGACTTCGATAATGACGGCGACCTGGACATCGCCATCTCCAATTCCAATGATTTCCCGCAGTTGCTGCGGAACGATGGCGGGAATGCCAACCATTGGCTGGAAGTCATGCTGGTGGGGGTGAAATCCAACCGCGACGGCCGCGGCGCAGCGCTGAAACTCGTCTCGGAGGGCTTTGTCGAATACCGGCAAGCGCAGGGAGGAATGAGTTACATGTCGGCGCAAGACCCGCGTATCCATTTCGGGCTGGGGCAGAGAAAGACTGTGGAATCTCTGGAAATCACCTGGCCCAGTGGTACCGTGGACAAGCTCGCCAACGTGCTGATCGGTCAGATCATCACCGTGAAGGAAGGCGTGGGAATTATTCCCAGGAGCTTTCCCAAAATCAATTGGAAGTGACCTCTATTGAACCGAGCCTTGTACCCAAGCTTGCCCCAAGGGGGCGAGTGTAGCAAATTCAAATTAACCCCCGCCCCTCACGCCCTCAAAACCAGAGTTCACCCAAACCGACCAACTCATATTATGATTTCGACCAAGAACTGGGAGCAGGTCAAGGTTGGCTGTAGCTCTGCCCAGCCGTTGCTTGGCTCATGGATGACTGTAACAGTGACCACCTCGGCCACATGTCTGCCCAAGCCACGATGATCTACGCGAAGGTCGATTTAGCTGCCTTGCGGGAAGTCGGACAGATGGATTTACGGGCCTTGGTAGATCACGCCGAGGCCAGCGCCCAAATAGTAGCACCAGCCTCTGGAAGGTGCCATCCCTGTGCCTTTGGCACCGCCGCGGCATACAGCCGGGGAGGTGCGCTATGGGGTTGTCACAAGCCATTGAGAACTACATTGAGCAGAAGTGCTCTCTCGCCATGGTCTTCCGGGTTCAGTCAACCACTCTCCGCACCAGCAAGGATAGGTTCCGCCTCCTTGACGCTAGCGTTTGCCAGCGGCTCTTCACCCACTCCCGCCGCTTCGCCTCAGTAACAAGCACTCCAAAATTCACTTCTCCAACGCCAGCCAACAAGATGCGGAATAAATTCACAGCTTCTTGCGCCCTGGGCTAATCTCTTGCGGCCCTGCGGGCCTAAAACGCCGGAGGCCTTGTTACGCGGACTTCGGTCGCCAAGCGCTAGCATTCCAGGCACAGAATGTGGTAATGCAAAATCCCTGGCCATTGCAATCGAGCGTTGGGTCGGCCAGAATTCAACCTGACGGACTCATAGCGGTTGCCCCCAATGCGCAAGAAGTTCTTGGCTGCGAGCAACCCTTGGACTGGCAGATGAAAAGAATAATTCTCGTCCTGTGTGTGCTTCTGGCTTTCAACTCGACTTTGGCAGCCCAGCAGAAAGTGACGATTCAAGTTGATGCTTCCGGACCACGCGAGCCTTTGCGGCATGTGTGGTCTTACTTCGGGTACGACGAACCCAACTTCGCTTACACCCGGAATGGGCAATTGCTCCTTTCCGAGTTGGCGCAATCGAGCCCTACACCCGTCTATATCCGGATGCACAACCTCCTCACATCCGGAGACGGTACCCCAGCACTGAAATGGGGTTCGACCAATGTCTACAATGAAGATGCTCAAGGTCGCCCGATCTACGACTGGACGATCCTCGACCGGATCTTCGACACCCTCCTGTGTGCCAATGTGAAACCGCTGGTGGAGATCGGGTTCATGCCCGAAGCGCTCTCGACCCATCCTCAGCCGTATCGGCACGAATGGCCGAAAGGCAACCTGTGGACCGGATGGGCCTACCCACCCAAGGACTATCAAAAGTGGGGAGAGTTGGTTTACCGATGGGCGAGCCACTGCGTGGAGCGCTACGGGAGACCCGAAGTTCTCTCCTGGTATTGGGAAGTCTGGAACGAACCCGACATCGGCTACTGGCAGGGCACCCCGGAGGAGTACTACCGACTTTACGACTACGCCGTGGACGCGGTGAAGCGGGCCCTGCCG
>JBEKUR010000353.1:0-4605 GCA_049514855.1 Terriglobia bacterium | reverse complement strand
CTGTGCCGAATTACGCGCTTTGGATCGGCGGGGGATTGATACTCGCAAAACTTTTGGGGGTAATATGAAATGGCTTGTCAACGATCCTGTAGGAAATGCTACAAACCTTCGGGCAAGAACGGGAGCTAACCTAACTCTTGTCAATCAGGGCGGTTCTGCTGTTATTGCCATTGGAGCACTAACCGAAGTTGGAAACGTCTGTACGTTTGTGCTCACAACCGATATTCCAGGCCTTGCGGCTGGACAGGCAATCACGATTGCTGGCGTTGTCGCAGCTGGATACAACGGCTCTTTTATTTGCACAGCGTACAATCACGCTACGCTAACAGGCACGTACACAAATCCCACGGCTGGTCTTGGCAACTCTACTGGCGCTGGCACGCTTACGCAAGGCTGCGACGTATACCTTGACACTTCCGGCGCTGGCGCAAGATTGAATGGTAGCGCGCCTGGAAATGTGCCGGACGGCACGCGCATTGCAGCCGGGGGAGGGCAAGTGCAATTCACTTCCGCGCCTGTAATCTTTTTACGCGCAGCGGTGCAAACTGTAATCGAGGTGCAACCATAATGTCCCTGGAGGATTTGAGCACTACCAGCAAACAAGTTATCGTCGTATTGGCGATAATCGCCATAATTGGAATGAAGATTCTTGGCTTTATCAAAACGAAGCCGTCAATTTTCCTGATTATCGGCCTTGCGGTAGTAGGAATCATAACAGAGCCAGAATCGCTTAACGCAACGGAATTGCCACCGTCAACTAGTTAGGGGGAATCCATGAATGAACTCTGCCCCAAGCATGACAAAATCTACACCGAATCGCATCCGTGCCCTGGATGTGAGACAGAAAAAGTCACGCTACTGCAAAAAATTGAGGCCGAGGCTGAAAAGGTCAAGGAAATAGTCGAGGTAATCCTTGATCCCGCAGACGCCCTGAGCAAGCACTAAAATGTGCCGCAAGTGCCTCACGATCTGGGCCATCATCGCAGCTGTCGCCGTCGCTATGATCTTTATCAACCTTTGGAGGACTCCAGAAAATGCAAGCTAGCATACTGGAAATAGTTCTAGCGATAGTAAACGGGGTTATACTTCTATCCGTGATGGGAATTTTTTTTACGCTGTCCGATCTCAGGGAGAGGATAGCGCGAATCGAAACCTTAGTCATGGGCGGAAAATTTTGCAGCAAGGAGAGTAAATCGTGAAAACTTTTGCAATTGCGTTTCTTTGTCTGACATTATTGTGTGGATTCGCGCTGGCACAGTCTCCACCGGCAGCTCCAGTATCTCAACCGTGGTCGGCGACTACCAGCGTGCTTTCGCTTCCCGGCAATCACCAAACCATTGCAGCCAGCGATAGCGGAATCGCGTTTACTCCGACACCGAATCTGGACGTACTCGACCGAAATTTATTGAGCACCGATGGCGCGTTGAGATATTTTGGCGGCGGCGTGAATTACCGGATCGCTTGGCTTAACAAAAAACTCGACACGATCAGCCCGAACGTGAATTTTCTGCGCGTGCAAACTTTCGTTACAGCAAGCGCGGGCATCGCACAGGTTACTCTCGCTGGCGTCACCAAAAATCACTATGGGTTCACGGCTGGCGGCGGCGTTAATTATATGCTGACGCAAAACGGATCGTGGACACTTGGCGGCAGCGTCGAGTGGGCGAAATTTCCTGGCTACCAGAATAACGGCTTGATCGTGAAGTTTGGGCCGACGTTTCACTTTTAGGAAGGGTGATGGTCCTAAAAATCTAGGGCCGTTCGGCGCGAGAAGCGAACGGCCCTTCTTTTATAGGTGAGATTATGAAAAAATATCTAGCAATCGCAATCTTTCTTTTTTCGGCGTTAATTCCGGCACGGGCACAAAACCCGCCAGCGTATCAAGTGGAATTGGCGTGCCCCGCAGGATCGAACCCGCTTAATCCTGTAGGCACAACTTGGAATGCTTCTACTGGAAAGTATCGTCAATGGCTTTGTGTTGATAGTAATGGCAACGTTTATGGCGCTGGTGGCGGTGCAGCGGCGTCTCTAAGCGTGATCTACGCCAACAATTACGGTGTGATCGGCGGAGCGCAGCAAGGCTGCACGGCCATTTTCAGCAATGTCAGCCACACGGTGACAACGGGAGCAGGTGATCCGCCTGTAAGCAATGCCGATATTGGCAGCATTATAGTAGGATCAAGCAACGCTTGCGGAGGAAACAACGGAGCGTACACGGGAGGCACTATTGTTGGGGCTTCTTGCCCGCCGACTTGTCCGACAATCACAGGAGTCACATCACCGCATATTTTCACGATTTCCGTTTTGCCATCCTCATCGGCTGGTGATGGCACAACATGCTGCATTTGGGCGAAGGGAAAAGTTGATGATGGTCCCGCCTTGCAAGCCGCTTACAATGCCGCGATAGCAAACTGTCCGGCAACCTTGGAGCTGCCAGGAACGAGCATGCTTATAGGCGCCCCGATATTTGTAAGCTCTTTTCCATGCGGAAACGCCATCCAAATCGAGGGCAACGGAAGCATGCTTTTAGTCCTTCCAGGATTCGATGCTACCGCCGTGCCTGGAAGTGTCGGGATGTTCTTTGGAATTCCCGGAGCCGCTCCGCAGAACGCCTATTTCCGAAACTTTAGCGTATCAGGGCTTGGAGTTTACACCGTCACCGGAGCCGCAAGCAAAATCGCGCTGTACGTAACCTACGCCGCGCTGGTGGAAAATGTCGGATTCTATCAGTGGGGCACCAACACCGCAGGAATGCTGAGTGTTTATTGCGGCACTTCTCCCGATTCGATGGGCAACCTACACAACGTAATCACTTACAACGGCCCTCCAATGGATATTGGCCCAGCCTGTTACGGAGATCACTTGTTTCACTTGACAAGATTCGGCGTGCAGATAGGCCCGTCTGGTTCAGCGGATGTTTATACGAACGATTCGCAATTCTACGCTTACAGCAGCGGAACATTCGCGGCGGCAGCGGTATCAGGATCGGGAAATTGGATCAGCACGGCGGACAGCTTTTTTGGAAATTCGGGGATGAACGGGATAACCTATAATGGAGGAAATCCCACCGTCAGCATTTATCTAAATCAGGACAACGTTGCTGCCGGAGGAACCGGCCTGATCCCCAACAGTACAGGAGCAGTTTTTCACCTGCATCAAACAAGGGTTTCCGGAACTACTAACTCTCTCGGGGGCGCGTCCGCAGGATCGAAAATTTTCGACGATTGCGGCAACACGATGGGGGCAAACGGGAATTGGGCGAATACCGCTTTGTTTAATTCCTGCTCTGTAACCGGCACTGCCTTAGTTGCCGGGAACGTGGGCTTGACTTCGGGATGGAGTACCAGCACGGTAACAGCGGTTGGCGCGGGCAGCGATTCGCACAAAGGCACGTTCACGATCACGGCGGCTGGAACTCCCGGACTCAATCCCACGATCACGCTAACTTTTCCAGCCGCTTTTTGGGTCGCGCCGACATACTGCACCTTACAGCAAGTCGGCGGAACTCTCGGAGTACTGACCGTGCCGCTAAACGCGGCTGGCACGCCCACTGCTACAAGCGATCTCTTCACGCTTTCCGGAACTCCGGTAGCGACGCAAACTTACACATTTAGTTACGGGTGTCAATGAGCACGCTGGCGATCTGTGAATGTCGCAAGCTCCTGGACGGAGACGACAACGCCACAGTACACAGCTGATTTGAGATTACAGTGAGGCCAATTCACGCCTACGCTCTCGGGATCATCACCGTTTGGGTGCTTAAATATATTCTTGTCGGCTTGCGCCAGTGGGATATATGGTTTCATCCTGAGAGATTGCTGGCGGATATCACCGGGCCGTATGCAAAATTCTCGCGGCCACTTATGGGGCTTTTGCAGACGAAATGCGGGGGGTGTGGTAAATGAGCATCAAGGCGGATTTGTCGGCAATCGGCACGATCCTGGCGGACGTTGAGGCCATCACTTCCGGCCCGGTTACAGTTGAGATTTCCGGCCCAATCCGCATTGTCGTTACCGCCGCAAACGGAAAACTAATTTTGGACACGGTTGTGCAAGTCAACGAAATACAAATCCCAAAAGCCCCTGCGAGTCCTGCGAATCAAGAGGACAGTGCGGTATCTATAAATCAATGAAATGGAGACAAAGCCATGAAACGATTTAGTAAGGTAATTCTTTTTACATTCGCGGCACTAATCATTATTACGGGAACTTGGGCGCAAACGTCACACGGAATCCTACTCAAGTGGACCGCGCCCTCACCAGTCGGCGGTAACGGCACGATCCAGGGCTATTATTTATTCCGCTGCCCTGGCACTTGCGTTGCCGGAACCGGGAGCTGGACTAGCGTTGATGGCCTACTCCCCGCAACGCCAACACAATATCTCGATCCCGCGTCAGGTCTCACAAATAATACGACATACAGTTACGGCGCTGTCACTGTAGACTCCGCAGGGAGTCAGTCAGCCTACTCAAATATCGCAACCGTCAGCGTAACGACTTTCCCAACAAATCCCAATCCGCCTAGCGGCTGCACGGCGGCAGTGCAATAAAATAATCGCAACGAAAATTTCCGGCGCGATCCCCGGCGCAGCGCCCTAAAATCCCC
>JBEKUR010000352.1:0-4659 GCA_049514855.1 Terriglobia bacterium | reverse complement strand
GCGCCAGGGGAAGAAAGTGGTGACCGCCAAGCTTTTCTTTCCGGGCTATGTGCTGGTGGATATGGAAATGAATGATGACACCTGGCACATGGTGCGCGAAACGCCCCGGGTCACGGGATTCGTCGGCTCCGGACAAAGGCCTAGTCCCCTGGCCCCCGACGAAGTGGACCGGATTGTTCACAAGGTCGAGGTGGCTGCGGAACACCCGCAGCCGAGGCTCAAGTATGACAAGGGTGAGAGCGTCAAGATTACCGAGGGCCCCTTCAAGGACTTCAATGGGATTGTTGACGAGATCCACGATGAGCGTTCCACGTTGCGGGTCATGGTTACGATTTTCGGCCGCTCCACCCCGGTGGAATTGGATTTTTATCAAGTGGAAAAAATCTGAAATGGAAATTGGAAACTGGAAAATGGAAACTGGACAAGGGAATCCTGGCGAGTCTTACCTTACCAGCTTCCCGTTTCCAATTTCCAGTTTCTATTCTTTCCGGAGTTAAAGGACATGGCAAAGAAAGTCCAGGCGATGGTGAAGCTCCAACTCCCTGCGGGCAAAGCTACCCCCGCTCCTCCCGCCGGACCGGCGCTGGGCCAGCACGGCGTGAACATTATGGAGTTTTGCAAGGCGTTCAACGCCAAGACCTCTGGCAGGGATCAAGAAGGGTTGATTATTCCCGTCGTCATTACGGTGTACAGCGATCGGAGTATCACATTTGTAACCAAGACACCACCGGCCGCCGTGCTTCTGAAACGGGCCGCCGGAATCGCCAAGGGTTCGGGCGAGCCCAACCGGAACAAAGTGGGCAAGGTGACGCAGAAGCAAGTGGAAGAGATCGCCAAGCTGAAGATGCCGGATTTAAATGCGCACGACATCTCGGCCGCCGTCGCCACTGTGAAGGGAACGGCGCGCAGTATGGGGATTGAAGTAGTAGCATGAAATCGAAATTCGACTTGGAGCGAGTTGGCATTTTCGAGTTATCTTGCTGGGGAGTGGAAGGTGGGAAAGAAATATAAGGCGGCAGCCAAGCTGGTCGATAAAGCAGCCTACACCGTGGCGGAGGCGATGCCCATTGTCAAGCAAGCGGCTTTCGCCAAGTTTGACGAGACCGTGGAAGTGGCGATGTGCCTTGGGGTGGATCCGAAGCACGCGGATCAAATGGTCCGGGGCACCGTGGTTCTTCCTCATGGCCTTGGGAAGAGCAAGCGGGTGATCGTAATCGCATCCGGCGACAAGGTTCGTGAGGCTCGCGAGGCGGGAGCCGATGAAGTGGGCGGCGACGACCTTGTGCAGAGGATCCAGGGTGGATGGATTGAGTTCGACGCGGTGGTGGCCACGCCTGACATGATGAAGTCCGTAGGCCGCTTGGGTAAGATCCTGGGCCCGCGAGGGCTCATGCCCAATCCCAAGACCGGCACCGTCACCCTAGATGTGGAACGGGCAGTAAGGGAAGTGAAGGCCGGAAAGGTGGAATTCCGAGTGGACAAGACGGGGATTATCCATTGCCCGGTCGGCAAGGTCTCCTTTGAGGCCCAAAAACTGGCAGAAAACGCCAACGCTCTGATTTCGAGTGTCATTAAGGCGAAACCCGCCTCCGCCAAAGGGCGCTACGTGCGCAGCATCGCCGTTTCTTCCACCATGGGCCCCGGCCTCGCCATTGATCTGGCGTCGGTGGAACCTGCTTAGCCGCGGTTTCGAGGAGTAGGCATGAATAAAGGTGAGAAAAGGCAAAAAGCTGAGGCGTTGCATCAGGAATTAGAAAACTCACGCACCGTCATTCTGGCGGGTTTCGAGGGGATCACCGTCGCTCAGGATTTCGAACTTCGCCGCAGGATTGCGCAAGTTGGGGCCAAGTACAAGGTCGTAAAGAACAGCCTGATCGAGAGGGCCTCACAAGGCACGCCGGTGGAGCCAGCGGCAAGGGAATTGAGCGGCACCACATCTCTTGCCTACACCCAGGAAGACCCTGTGGCATTAGCCAAAGTCTTGACCGCTTATGCCAAAGAGAACCCTTTGATCAAGTTTAAATCGGGCGTGGTGGAAGGTCGGGTCGTCTCCATGGCCGATCTAAGTATTGTCGCCAATTTGCCCGCGAAGGAGGAGCTGCTCTCAAGGGCGCTCTTCCTGATCAATTCCCCGGCGCGGAACGTGGCGCTTGCCCTCGCCGGTGTGGCCCGCAAGTTGGCGGTGGTCATTCAACAGGCCGTCAAGGAGAAGAAGTTTAGGGAGGCGGCGAGCAGCTAGCCAAAGCGCTTACCCTGCAGGGGTTGCCGGCTGGCGGCTGAACGGGATTCTTCAGGAGGAAAACACCGAAATGTCAGAACGGATCGAAAAGATCGTCGAAGAAATCAAGGGACTATCACTGCTCGAAGCTTCCGAGCTGGTCAAGAGGCTGGAAGAGGTTCTGGGAGTTTCCGCGGCGGCTGCGGCGCCCGTGATGGTGGCGGCAGCAGGTGCTGCACCAGCCGGGGGCGCAGCTCCGGTGGAAGAGCAGACGGAATTCACGGTCATCCTCACCGCCGTGGGTGCGAACAAGATTAACGTCATCAAGGCTGTCCGCGAAGTCACCAGCCTGGGGCTCAAAGAAGCGAAGGATCTTGTGGATGGCGCACCCAAGCCGATCAAGGAGGGCATCAACAAAGAGGAAGCCGAAGCCCTCAGGAAAAAGTTCACCGAAGCCGGCGCTACAGTGCAAGTGACATAGCAGCCTCTCGGCAGGGGCCGGCTTGTCTTCTTCCGTCTCCCGAGCGGGGGCTCGGGAGACGACGTCCTCTCGTTCTGGAAACACGAACCACCCGGTGGACGGCTGGGCCGTGCGCAAGACATTGTGGCATCCCCAGGCCCTAATTGTGCATCCATCGTGACAAGGGTGTTGCGTCACCATTGTCCGGCAGGCTCTTGACATCTCAAGCAAGGAGCAAATCGAATGCTTAACGGCGGGAACGGCGCTATCCGTCAGCGCATAAATTTCTCCAAAATACCGACCGTCATCAAGATTCCCAATCTCATCGAGGTGCAGCGGCGGTCTTACGAACGATTCCTTCAGATGAACCTCCTTCCCTCGGAGCGGGAGGACGCGGGCCTGCAAGCCGTGTTCAATTCTGTGTTTCCGATTACGGATTTTCGCGGCATCGCCCAATTGGACTTCGTGGACTATTCCATTGGTAACTGGGAATGCAAGTGCGGCAGTCTGAAAGGACTCCACCACTTGCGCAGCACTTGCAAGAATTGCGGTCACACCGTTATCACCGACCCCTTCAAGGTCGGGGACGTGCTTTGCACCCGATGCGGCACGTTCAATAAGAACGTGGTGACCTTCTGCAACAAGTGTGGCGACCCCGTCGCTCTGCAGCTCAAGTACGACGTGACCGAGTGCCAGGAGCGCGGCATGACATTCGCCGCCCCTCTCAAGGTCACCATCCGGCTCACCCTTTACGACAAGGACAGCGACACCGGCCACAAGAGTATTCGGGATATCAAGGAACAAGAGGTTTATTTCGGCGAAATCCCCTTGATGACCGAGAACGGCACCTTCATCATCAACGGGACGGAACGCGTCATCGTGAGCCAGCTTCACCGTTCTCCGGGCGTTTTCTTTGAATGCAACACCCAGAAGACCTATTTCCTGGGAAAGACTATTCCCTACCGTGGTTCCTGGGTGGAATTCGAGTATGACACTAAGAACATCCTTTACGTCCGTATCGACCGAAAACGAAAGTTCCTGGCCACGATTTTCCTCCGCGCGCTGGGCTTGAAGAATGATTCCGAGATTATCAAGGCTTTCTACGGCGTGCAAAAGATTTCCTTGAAGGACCGAAAACTCTTCTTGGAAGTCTCCGAGGGCCTGATCGGAACAAAACTCTCCAAGAATATTGAGCATGCGCGAACTCATGAAACCGTGGTGAACGCCGGGAGGAAGATTACCGAGTCGGTTTATAAGGAGATTCAGAAGGCTCGGATCACGCAGATCGAGGTGGCGCCGCACGATTTGGAAGGAGCCTTTGCGGCGGCTGACATGGTGGATGCGGCGACCGGGGAAGTGATTCTGGAGGCGAACAACGAACTTACCTCCAGCGCCCTGAACGCTATTCTGGAGTCCGGGATGGCGGAGATCCAGGTGTTCTTCCCGGAGCGCGATGAAACCGGGGTAGTCATCAGCCAGACCCTGAAGCGCGATGCCTTGAAGACCCCACAGGAAGCTCTCATTGAGATGTACCGCAAGATGCGGCCGGGAGATCCCCCCACCCTGGATACGGCGACAGCACTCTTCAACGGCATGTTCTTTGACCCGCGCAAGTACGATTTCTCGCGCGTGGGCCGTTTGAAGTTCAACATTAAGCTGGGTTACTTCACCAAACTCAAGAGCCGGATGGACGAGAAGGCCACAGAACTTGAACTGCAAGAGGCGCGGAATTTCCCTGCCGCCAATTTCTACGTGGTCGTTGACCAGGAGAAGATGTTCGTTGGAAAGCGCGAAGAGAATATCTGCTCGGAGGTAGTCCGGGCCTGCGAAGGAACGATGGCCACGGAGCACTCGGAGCACACTCCCATTCAACTTCCGCTCGACAAGCGAACCCTCGAGCCGGAAGACTTCTACGCGGCTATCCGTTATCTCCTCAAGCTGCACAAGAACCCGGGCGGGAATTACACCGTGGACGACATCG
>JBEKUR010000351.1:0-4675 GCA_049514855.1 Terriglobia bacterium | reverse complement strand
GGACCCTGCCACAGACGCGTCGTGAGATCCAGCGCCTGTTGTTTACCTGGACCGGAGAGTGCGCGTATTGTGGCAGCGTAATTCGCAAACGAAACCGTCCACCTTAACTTAACGTAGTAGTACTAGTCACTGGCCACTAGCCACTTTCCACTAGCTACACATGACGCCTCGTCCAAGGTTCGAATTAGAAATCGGCCATCGCAAGGTCCGTCTCGGCGAACGCACACTCATTATGGCTGCCCTCAACGTGACGCCGGATTCTTTTTCGGACGGTGGGCTCCACCTTGATCCCGAGAGGGCCCTCGCGCATGGCCTCGAATTGGTCCGGCAGGGAGCAGACTGGATCGACGTTGGGGGTGAATCCACACGGCCGGGTTCACGGCCGGTTTCAGCCGAAGAAGAGTTGCGGCGGGTTCTGCCGGTGATCCGGAGCCTTCGGCGTGAATTGCGCTCGACTCCCATCTCCATCGACACCACGAAAGCCGAGGTGGCAGAGAAGGCGGCGCAGGCCGGAGCCAGTATCCTGAACGACGTCAGCGGATTGCGATTCGATCCGCGCTTGGCCGACGTGGCGTGTCGCTACAAGACTCCCCTCATCCTGATGCACCTGCGCGGCCGGCCCGAGACGATGCAGACGATGCCCTTCGTGCGGGATATTTGGCGGTCGCTCCATCGAGGACTCGCGTGCTCGCTCCAGCGAGCTTTGGCGGCGGGCTTGCGCAGATCCCAGTTGATCGTTGACCCCGGCCTAGGTTTCGGCAAGTCCAGGTTTCAAAACTTTGAAATCCTCGCGCACCTCAGGAAATTGCGACGGTTCGGCCTTCCCATCCTGGTGGGCACCTCGCGAAAGTCGTTTGTCCAGGCCATCGCCGCCGGCGCTGGTCTTCATGCTGCCGCACTTCACGGCTCGAGAAGAAAGGGAGGTCCCGCAGCTTACTGGCCGATGATTGAGAATCTCAAGGGGCAGCAAGCACCTAGTCTTCAACTGGGCGATGCCGCCGCCGTGGTGGCATCAATCCTGGGTGGCGCCCACATCGTGCGCGTGCATGATGTCGCCGGAGTTTTGCCGGCGGTGCGCATCGCAGACGCCGTGCTCGCTGCCTCCTGCCGGGCTGAATGACGAAGTGTAGCTGGGAAGCTGCCCTAATGACTCGCTGGAAAAAGCCATTCCAGCGTCATCATCAGCCAGCGAGTGGTAGGTGGGGAGGGGCAAGAGGCCTGGGGCAATTCTGTATTCAGAATTCTGAATTGCTTTCTTCCTTTTTCTTAATGCCTTCTGCATACTGCCTGCTTTCTGCCCGCTGTCTCCTGCCTTTTTCGGTTCGGCGGAAGCGTGTACGGGAACGGGCTTTGTGGACTACAATAGGTGGGAAAATGTCGAACAAGCCGAAGCTTTTTGGCACGGATGGGATAAGAGGTGTAGCGGGCGAGTACCCCCTCGACCGCACGACCGTTTGGAACCTCGGACTCGCCCTGGGTAATATTCTTCGCAAAGAAGAGCCAGCAGGCCCCGTTCGAGTCGTTCTGGGACAGGATACTCGGGAATCGGGAAGTTGGATTGCCCGTCGGCTCAGCGCCGGGCTGCGTTCGGCCGGCGCGCAAGTCACCGAAGCTGGTGTAATTACCACGCCCGGCTTGGCTTTCCTGACTTGTCATCACGGTTTTTCTGCCGGCGTGGTCATTTCCGCGTCCCACAATCCATACGAAGACAACGGCATCAAGGTCCTTTCCAAGTCAGGAACCAAGCTTTCCGAATCCGTGGAACTCGCGATCGAGGGGGAGTTGGCACAAGCGGGGTCTGAGGGAGAGAGAGATTCCGAGGCCCCTCTGGAGACCGCACCGCACCTGTTGGAGGCCTACCTGGAGCGACTCCTCCAGTTCATTCCGGCGGGCCTGGCGCTATCGCCATATCGGCTGGTCGTGGATTGCGCACACGGCGCAGCTTGTCGTGTGGTCCCGAAACTCCTCCGCCGCCTGGGCATCGAGGCGCACCTTCTGCACGTAGAACCCAACGGGCGCAATATCAATCTCGGTTGCGGCTCACTTTATCCGCAGGTGATGGCGGAGGCCACCCAGGCGCTCTGCGCTGACCTGGGAGTGGCCTTCGATGGTGACGCGGACCGCGCCATGTTCGCCACGCGCGAAGGCAAGCTGATCGACGGTGATTATGTTCTTTCTATAATGGCGCCTTTCCTGCAGCGGCGCGGCATGCTCAAAGGCGCCGCCGTGGTCGGCACTCTGATGACAAACCTAGCGCTCGAAATCGCCCTGGCGGGGCACGGGATTGGCCTGAAGCGCACCGCCGTGGGCGACAAGTACGTCCTGGAAGAGATGCTGCGTTCCGGCATCAACCTTGGCGGGGAACCATCGGGCCACATTATTTTCGCCCACCTATCACTTGCCGGAGATGGCATCATTACCTTGCTCGAGGTTGTGCGACTCATGGCAGAGACCCGCCAGCCCTTCGAGCAACTGACTCGAACCTTCAAACCCTTTCCGCAGATTATCCAAAACGTGCGAGTTAAGGAGAAGACCCCGCTCGAATCCATTCCAGAAGTCACTCGCGCCATCGCAGAATGCCGGAGTGAGATCGGCGATCAAGGGCGCGTGGTGGTTCGCTACTCGGGGACAGAACCGCTTGCCCGGGTGATGGTCGAGGCTACAGAGCCTGGAATGGTGGAACACCACGCGGCGCGCATCGCGCAAGCGATTGAATCAGTCCTGGGAATCTGATGATCTCTCCGACCCGGTGGTGGGCAACCTCTGGGCGTGCGGGACCGGGCACGGTGGACAGTGAGGTGAATATGAAAAGGACGCTCATCCCGTTATTCATGGCTTCCATAGCCATCTTCCCAATCACTCTGCTACCTCAGCAGAAACTAACCGCTACCAATCTGCCTGACTTTCTTGCGCGCTACGACACAAACTTTGGGTCTTTGGAAGCGGTTTACAAGGACCTGACAAACGAAAACCTGCCATTAACTGACGAAGCGGGACAGCCTCTGGCCCGCCGACCGCTCGCGGACCGGCTTCTCGCTGTAACCAATCTGCGCCAGACCGCTCGTCAATTCGCCGCCAAACCGGAAGACCTTGTGCTGGCAAGCACGGTCGTAATCCGCACGGAGAGTCTGGCGGACGACCTCTTTGACCTCTCTCAAGTGGCCTACGACAACGACCGTGAAGATCTCGGCAACCGATTAAGCACCCTTCAGATCACTATGGAAGAGAACAAGGAATTGCTGGCGGATTACCTTCTTGCACTCGCCGCTGAGAAGCAGAACCGGCTGCAACAGCTCGAAAAAGAAGTTGATGAATTGCACCAGAAACTGAAGGAGGGCATGAAACCAGCCGGTCCGGGGGTCCGATGAAATGATGAAACGGGGTCACTTATTTTCAGCCTTTCTTGCCATTGTAGTGATCAGTCCTTTGCAGTGTAGCTATCCGCAGAGCACGCAAGAGAATGGGCCTCCCCAGTCATCGGCGTCCACGCTGATGGTACCCGCTGATACCACGATCCCCCTCAGGCTCATGAACACTATCAACTCACGGACAGTCCAACCGGGCCAGGCAATTTACTGCGAAACCATCTTTCCAATCACTGTGGGCAATAGGATCGTGATTCCACGGGGAAGTTCCGTGAAGGGTTCGGTTACGAAGGTGGTCCGCCCCGGGCATCTAAAGGGCAAGTCACAGATCGGAATCCGGTTCGACACTCTCATCCTGCCCAACGGCACAATACACCCTCTCCGCGCGACGCTCTCCGGATTCGGGGGCACAGGGCAGGAGGGATTCCAACCCAAGGAATCAAAGATCGAAGGCGCCTCATCCAAGGGCGATAAGGCAGGCAAGGTGGCTGAGACGACGATTACGGGTGCAGAGATTGGCACCATTGCGGGAGCGGCCAGCGGAAGCCCTGGGAAAGGGCTCGGAATCGGCAGCCTCGCCGGCGCTGCCGGGGGACTTGTCTGGATCTTGGCTAGCGGGGGGAAGCAAATCGTTCTCCCGTCCGGGACGAATCTTGAACTTCAATTAAGCGTACCCCTCACCCTCAGCCGGGATGAGCTTGATCCTCCCTCCCGGTATGACGCGGGACCTGCACTGCCGCAAAACGAGTAATGCTCGACCCCTTGCTTCCCGCCGGCTGAACTTCAAGCCGGATGCTGAAGAGAGGCAGCTAGATTCGTCCTAAGGAACCGCCCGCTGCGGGTGAGCGCTGGCGTTGTGCGCACGAATAGCGCTGCGATTGCTGCCCACAAAGACTCGGAGGTGGTAAGAACACTTGATCGTTATCAACGAAGCCGAGTGCACAGGATGCGGTTCATGCGTGGAAATTTGCCACGAGCACTGCATGGCGCTTGTTGAAGGAACTATAAGGATCAACTACGAGTTCTGTAGCACGTGCACGCAATGCATTGCCATCTGTCCAGGGCAGGCGCTCTCCTGGGATCATGTGCCAGCGGTCGCCTTTGACGAGGCGCGCTTACCTTCTCCCGAGCAGCTCGATGAGTTATTCAAGGAGAGACGGAGCATTAGGTTTTATACTACAGCCAAGATCGACCGACCGCTCCTCGAAGAGATCATCAGCTATGGCATTTATGCGCCGACCCATAACTTTGAATTGAGAGCAATCGTGGTTGACGACGAGAAGATCATCGAGGAGTTCGACCGGATATTG
>JBEKUR010000350.1:0-4710 GCA_049514855.1 Terriglobia bacterium | reverse complement strand
TGCCTGTCCCCGCTGCGCCGGTGCCTGTTCTCGCTGCGCCGGTGCCTGTTGCCGCTGCGCCGGTGCCTGTTGCCGTTGCGCCGGTGCCTGTTGCCGCTGCGCTGGCGCCTGTTTCTGCTGCTGGACCTTTGGAGGGGGCGGATTCTCCTTCTTCTTTTCCTCCTGGGTGGCCCAAACGAGCATCGGGACCATCAGCAGAAGCAGAAATGCAAGCCCCTTCCATAAGATACTCTGACTTCTTTTGCTTATACTCATTGCGGCCTCCTGATTATTCGAATTGTTTTTCCTGGATTTCACCTATTGCGCTCAGCACCCTAACCGCCTTCTCACTTGCTTGCCGCTGGATGCTTGCCTTCCAACCGTGTGCATCGTAACTTCGCATGGCCGCAAGGCCATGCGAAGTCATGCCTCTGAACCACCTTCATGCCGTAGGGCTGCATTTCATGGATCGATTACCACCCCTGACTGGCAATTGACCGGCTCTCGCCGCTCCGCACGGTCGATCCGGCGCAGGGAGAAAGCCGAGTCGAATCTCTGACCCTGAGCGGCAAATCGTGATGGAGTCTGAGCTCTCCGTAGGTAGTCCGACGCCAGATAAATGCACGCGCCCACGTAATTAAGCGCCGCTGGCACTCTGACATTGGCCCCCCTCCCCATCCGAGATCCACGCTTGCGTGCTAGGGGGCAAAGTGTGTAGATCGCTCCCCGCGCAAGGCATGAAATACACCAGATTCTCAGTAAGAAGTCAAGCGCGACTTCTTTTCTGTCGTAGCGAAGTGAGAAGCTCCTGTATGAAGGGAAGTAACCGTCTCAAGAAACTCTCGACGCTCGCCTTGCGCCAGCGGCGGCAGGGTCTGGCGCGCTTGCTGCCGCCCGTGGAGGAGACCTTGCGGGGCTCTCTGATCGAGCGCTATTTGACTTGTGGCAACCTGGGCTGCCATTGCGCTCGGGGCAAGCGCCACGGCCCGGTCTGGTATTTGACCGTGACCTTAGCCCCCGGGCGCACCACGAGCAGGCTACCTATCGCGCCAGGGTGCGACAGCTCGAGAAGGACTTGCCCGAACTGCTGTCCTTCTTCAGCTTTCGCCGGCATCTGTGGAGGCAACTGCGCACCACCAATGTGATCGAGCGGTGCTTCGTGGAAGTGCGCCGTCGCACCCGACCGATGGTCTGCTTCGTCAACGTAGAGAGCGTGGATCGAATCATTTGTGCCATTTTTAACGGTTTCGACGAACAGTGGTGGGATCGAACCCTCCGCCTGTTTACACAAGCAGCTTGACATCACCCATCACGAGAGCATTGCATGCGCAGGCAATTAGGTGTATGTTTTCGGGTAGCCGAGAGATCAAAATGGAAATCGCGGCTAAGGAGATCGAGAGACAAGACAGTTGCGCCGACCTCTCGAGTGTTTTATTGTTTGCAACGGACCCCTCAATTGGTCGCTTGGAACCACGGCCTGAAAGTACTTTCCCGTTGGTGGCAAGCGAACCTCAAAGGAACACTTCGAAAGGAGATATGAATTATGCGGAAAATCATAGCAGTCTCACTCATGCTTTGCCTGGCAAACATACCGCTGCTTGAGACGGCAGCGATGCCTGTACCCTTACCTGCTGGAGCTCCCCTGCCGCAGGATGTTAATGCTTACCAGTCCTATGCTCCAGACCAGCTCGATAACCTGCTGGCCCCCATCGCGCTGTACCCGGATCCACTTCTGGCGCTGGTGCTTCCTGCCGCGACATTCGTGGACCAAGTTCAGCAGGCCGCCGCCTGGGTGCGCTCAAATGGTGCAAACGGGATCGACGATCAAGATTGGGACGTCAGCGTTAAAGGCGTTGCACACTACCCGATGGTCATCGACATGATGGGCCAGCGCGTCGACTGGACCACCTCCGTCGGTCAAGCTTATGTGTACCAGTCCACTGATGTGATGCAGTCCGTCCAGCGCCTGCGCGGCATGGCGCGCATGCGGGGCAATCTGTATTCGACCCCGCAGCAGCAAGTCATCTACCAGGGTGGGTACGTTCAAATCGTACCCGCGAACCCGCAGTACATCTATGTACCGACGTACGATCCGCTGGTCGTTTATGTCCGGCCCCACACTGAAGCAGTGGCGATGGGCGCCGTGATCGGCTTTGGCGCCGGGCTCATGATCGGGGCTTGGTTGAGCCGCGACTGCGATTGGGCCGGGGGTCGTGTTTACTACGACGGTTGGCGAGGCGGGGGAGGCGGAGGCTGGCGGCAGCGCAGTGTCCAGTACGTTCAGGTCAATAATACCAGGTATGTAAACAATACATATAACAACATAACAATCAACAAGACGGTCGTCAACCGGACCGTGAACGTCACCAACATCAACACCTACAACACGGTCCATAAAAACGTGACGTACAACAACGTGGTCCACAATAACACGGCCGTTAAAGCCCATCCCTTCGTGGCGAATACCCCAGAGAATAGAAGCGCCGTGCACAACCCAAGCGCCACCGGGCGGCCCACACCTCAACCTATCCGGCCTGCTCCGGCAGCGCAACCGGCAGTGCGTCCTGCACCGGCGGCACGTCCGACACCTCAACCTATCCGGCCTGCTCCGGCAGCGCAACCGGCAGTGCATCCTGCCCCGGCGGCACGTCCGACACCTCAACCTATCCGGCCTGCTCCGGCAGCGCAACCGGCAGTGCATCCTGCACCGGCGGCACGTCCGACACCTCAACCTATCCGGCCTGCTCCGGCAGCGCAACCGGCAGTGCATCCTGCACCGGCGGCACGCCCGACTCCTCAACCTTACCGGCCTGCTCCGGCAGCGCAACCGGCAGTGCGTCCTGCACCGGCGGCACGTCCGACTCCTCAACCCTACCGGCCTGCCCCGGCAGCGCAACCGGCAGTGCATCCTGCACCGGCGGCACGTCCGACTCCTCAACCTAACCGGCCTGCTCCGGCAGCGCGTCCTGCACCGGCGGCGCGTCCGGCTCCGGCGCCACAAAAGAAGACCACTCCGCCACCCGCGCCAAAACGAGTGGAGCCTGCTGCCCAGAAGCCGGAGAAACCCGTGCGGCATTAGTCGGGCCGCGCAGGCGCAATTCGCTGGAACCCTGTCCGACAACAGTGCTCTGGCGGAGTTGAGTGTGGAAACCTTCACAGCCGCTGACCGAATCTGCTTGGGTGCAGAGGTTAGCGGGGAAATTCCGGCTACGAATGGCGGGGTCGAACCCTCCGCCTATTTACACAAGCAGCTTGACATCACCCCTGGACGCTGGGTGCTTGCCTTCCAACCGTTTGCATCGTAACTTCGCATGGCCGCAAGGCCATGCGAAGTCATGCCTCTGAACCACCTTCACGCCGTAGTGCTGCATTTCATGGCATCGACGACCACCCCTGACTGGCAATTGACCGGCTCTCGCCGCTCCGCACGGTCGATCCGGCGCAGGGAAAATGCCGAATCGAATCTCTGACCCTGAGCAGCAAATCGTGATGGAGTCTGAGCTCTCCGTGGGTAGTCCGACGCCAGATAAATGCACGCGCCCACGTAATTAAGCGCCGCTGGCACGCTGGCATTGGCCCCTCTCCCCATCCGAGATCCACGCTTGCGTGCTAGGGGGCAAAGTGTGTAGATCGCTCCCCGCGCAAGGCATGAAATACACCAGATTGTCAGTAAGAAATCAAGCGCGACTTCTTTTCTGTCGTAGCGAAGTGAGAAGCTCCTGTTTTGTTTAGCAAAAACGAAGTGTTGTATACTCACTCCCACCCGGGAACCCCCAAAGCGGGCCCCTGGTGGAAGGTCCAAATCCCGAAAGGATGGCCACAGCCATGAATCGCACCTTACTGCTTTGCCCCTTGCTTTTCCTCGTGGCGTCGATGGTTCTCGGATGGGCTCAGCCGCCTCAGCGGCCTCAGCCCCCGGCGCCGCTGATCTCGCCAGAGGTACACTCTGACAATCGTGTTACGTTCCGCTTCCGCGCTCCCAATGCTAAGGAGGTCTTGCTTGCCCGCGAGGGTACAGAGCCTGTGCCCATGCAGAAAGACGAGCAAGGTGTTTGGAGTGTCACTACCGATCCGCTGGAGCCGGATTTCTACGGTTACTCGTTTGAGGCCGACGGGGTCCGCTTGATCGACCCCTCGAACCACCTGATGAAACCCAACCTGCTTAACACCCAGAGTGTCGTGCACGTGCCCGGACCGGCCTCCCTGCCGTGGGAGATCAATGACGTTCCACACGGCGCCATCCACCACCATTTCTACAGGTCGGGGATCGTGGGCGATGATCGGGACTTTTACGTTTATACTCCCCCCGCCTACAGTCCCAAAGCCAAGAAACTTTACCCCGCGCTCTACCTTTTGCACGGTTTCAGCGATGACGCGAGCGCCTGGACCGCCGTGGGGCGCACGCACGTGATCCTCGACAACCTGATTGCCCAGGGCAAGGCCAAGCCCATGATTGTCGTCATGCCCCTCGGCTACGGTGCGCCGGAGATCGTCTCCCAGGGCTTCACAGCGTTTCGCGACGCCAGCCTTCGCCAACGCAACTTCCAGAAGTTTCGTGACGCCCTGGTCAACGAAGTCATTCCGCAGGTCGAGGCGGCTTATCGGGTCTCAAAGGACCGCAAGTCCCGAGCTGTCGCGGGGCTATCAATGGGCGGCGCCGAGTCCCTCTTAACCGGATTGAACACTCTGGACCACTTCGCCTGGATCGGCGCTTTCAGCTCGGGTGGACTT
>JBEKUR010000349.1:0-4740 GCA_049514855.1 Terriglobia bacterium | reverse complement strand
TTCCCGCCCCGCTCCTCATTGAGGCGAATCGCCTCCCGATAATCCGCTAACGCCGCCTTGTCATCCCCCAGGGCCTCCAACGCGAATCCCAACCCATTGTATGCTTCCATGTAATTGGGGTTCAACTTAAGTGCGATCTCAAATTCTATCTTGGCTCGAGGGAAGTCATCGCGGATGGAATGGACCCGGGCCAAGTTGTAATGAGCTTCACTATAGTCTGGCGCCAAGCGCGCGGCCTCGACAAACTCCGTCTCGGCCATTGCGTACCTTCCCACGATCGTCAGGCATTTGCCCAGCAGGTTGTGAGCTTCGGGATCGTCGTTGTGCATCGCCAGCGACTTCGAAAGGTACTTGACCGATTCCTCAAGCTGTCGCTCGTGAAACAACACATAACCGAGAAAGTAGCATGCCTTCCATGACGCGGGGTGGGCCGCGAGGTAGGTGCGCACCATCGGTTCGGCCTGCTGATACTTCTGCTGGTGAATCAAATCCTCTAGATTTGCAAGCTCTTCGGGATCATCCGGTTCCGGCGGTGATGGCATTACCCCAGATACGGGGGGCTTTTCCTGCGGATACATGGCGTACACGGTCCAGGCGGAAGAATGCGTGCCCTGCCGGCCCGTCAATAGCTCGAAAACGATTGGGACTAAAAGGAATGTGACAAGAACAGCTCCAAACAATAAGCCCACTGCGCGGCTAATGCAGTTAGGAATCATGCGCCGATTCTAGCACATGCGACGCAGCCCGATGCGGCGGAAAAGATCTGCCAGCGATGATTGTGAAGCGAACGGAATTCGGGCCTTCACAGCGTCCCCGGCGAATCTCCAGTCTCCGCAGTTGCTCGCGCCCAGCGGGGAGAATTCCCAGACTTGGTGGCGCGGGCTAAACTTTTCCGTCTCGATCATCCGCTCGCCTTTCTGGATGCGTATCACGGCATAAAAATGTGTGTCTGGAGCTTTCTTCCTTCGACACGATCTTTCTTCTCACATTCCAACGCCAGGGCAGCCTCCTTAGCAGATTCCTCCTGTTTGCCAATGCGTCCAAGCAGCACGGCTAACTGGTAATGAGCTCGCGTCGACAAGGGGTCCAGGCGGATTGCCTTCTCCAGGATTGGCTGCGCATCGGCGTATTTTTTCATTTCCACCAGGGCCGTCCCGAGTGCGGAATACGAAGGTGTGTGCTCCGGGTGTTGCTTAAGGAGATTGGTGAAAATGCGTTCGGCCAACGGGTAGTTCTTTTTCTTTTCGGCGGTCAGCCCTAGATAGTAGTAGGAGCCGATCTGGTCGGCATTCAGTTCAATGCTCTTGGTCAGCGAGGCTTCCGCGGGGTCGAACTGGTCCTCGAGGTACAAGACTGTTCCCAGGGCGTAGTGCAGGACGGAGTCGTTGGGCCGCTTCTTAAGCAGGCCCTCGAGGAGAGTCTGGGCCTTGGGGTAGTGAGCCGTGGATACGTACCCCGATGCGAGCACATATACGTAATGATCGTTGTCCGGCCGAAGTGTAACCGCCTTCTCCAGGGCTTCCACGCCATCGTCCAAGAGATCCCGCTCCAAACAGACCCTTCCATACTCGAACAAAACCCCCGGGTCTTCAGGACTCAGGCGTCGCGCCTGAATCAACCAAGCCAGCGCCTTCTCGGTCTCATTCTGCTTCTCCGCAATCTTGGCAAGGCTTTGCAGGCAGAGAACGCACGTGTCGTTTAGTTTCAGTGCGGTTTCGTAGTATCCCGAGGCTGCTTCGAAGTTCCCTTCTTGAACGTGAAGACCCGCCAGTGCAAACGCGAGCTCAAATGAGAGCGGTGTTCCCGCCTTCTCATAGGGCTCAAGCACACTGAGGGCAGCCGCGGTCAGACTGTTTTGGGCGAGGAGTTGCGCGAATCTAAGAGAGAGCGGTTCGGGGACTTCTTGGAAATTCTTCCACTGAGCGACCAGGGGGTCTACCAGGCCTTTCTTCTTGAGGCCCAAGTAGTCGGTTGCCAAAACCAGTACTCCTTCCGGCGCGCCTCGAAGCAACGGCTCGATAGGCTCAGCCACTCGCAGAGAAGCTGCGTAGTTACCTGCTGAAGCCTCCAGTTGCGCGAGGTCAAGCCGAGCCACCGTGCTGTCTGGCTTCAGCCTTAAGGCTTGCTGGTAGGCCTCGCGCGCCTCAGTTGTTTTGCCTGCCCGTGAGTAGGCGTCACCCAGGTTCAACCGGGCTCCTACCAAGCGGGGGTCTGTTTGGATAGCTTCCTTAAGGAACGCTACCCCTTCGTCAGTCTTCATCTGCTGGAGCCGAATCGCGCCGAGTATGGCCAATGCAACTGCTTTGGTCGCCGGATTGGACATAGCAAGCCTGGCCTCATGCTCGGCGGCCTCGAGGTTCCCGCTGGCCATCAGACGCTGGGATTCCTCAATATGACTGTCCGTGGCGAGAGAATTCAAACTGAGGAGAAGGAATATGAGGCAAAGCATGAAGACGGAGGCGGGCAAGTTGCACCTGCGGCCCGGACTTCCCTTTCCCCTCAACCTATTCTTTTCCTCCGCCATATTCAATGCCGCCTTCATAGGCCCCCGCATACTGCACTGGAAATCAGGCCTAGTGCAATTTCGTGACGATGAGACTACACGGCCATCTTACCATACGATGCCGATCCCCCAGCACTCGGTCTCTCAGCCTTCGTGGCGCAAACAGAGGAACTCCAGTTCGCAAAACCGCGGTTAGGAAGTTCCTGAATCAGGCATGCTTATCCCTTTGCCGCGCTTGGGTTCCGGGGCGGATAATCAGAATCCATTACCGGCCTGAAATAGTCACAATGTCCCCTTAATTCTTTTGCTCTATTTTTGCTTTTTTTTCTTGACAAGGGTCATGTAAGCGTTTACCCTGCATCTCGTTCGGAGGTAGTGAGGGCTGGACAGCACGCAGCTCCAAGAATCCAGGAGGGAGTTACTACAAACAAATCTGATTTTTGATTTCCTTCGGGGGATGAGTGCTTGTGTCCGGCTGAGGATACATTTAAGTAGGTTGCCAAGGTTACGAACTGTACGACTTCTAACTTCATTTTTGCGTCGGAAAGTCTCGGGTCAATCTCATTGTTGTCGAGCAGGAGGCAAACATGGTTCGGAGAATTCCAGTTCTGTTTTGTCTGGGGCTCGCGGCGTTATTCTTCATGTCGAGCCTTCTTCTTGGCCAGGGCGTTGACCGTGCCGTGGTAGGGGGACAGATCACGGACTCGACCGGCGCTGCTGTGCCAGATGCCAGAGTGACAATCACTAACCAGGATACAGGTGTGAAGTTCGTAGTCCCCACGGACTCGGCGGGTGCTTACGGCACACCGCTTTTGATCCTGGGGCCATACTCCGTTCAGGTGGAAAAGGAAGGGTTCACGACTTACCGCCGGAGCGACATTATTCTCACAGGAGGTGTGCATTTTCGGCAGGACGTAGTCTTGCAGGTGGGCAGGACGACGACCACGATCGAGGTCAAAGCCGCAACGGGGATGATTAACACCCAGACGCCCGAGGTTTCTCACAGCCTGGGGCAGCGGTATTACGAGGATCTGCCGGCGGTGATGGGTGCGGACATCCGGTTGGCTGAACAGTTGTTGCAAGTGCAGCCGGGATACATCCCTCTAGCTCCCAATGGCGACGCCATGTTCCGGGGCAGCCAGTTCCAATCCCGCATCAACGGCGGGCAGACGATGTCCACCGAAAACTGGTTTGATGGTGCGGCGTTCGGTTACGCTGAAGGGCACAGCCAAACCCAGGAAAGCTCGCTCCCGTACGATTCCGTAAAGGAAATGAAGGTTATCTTGAACCAGTTTTCAGCCCAGTACGGTCATACGAGCGGCGGGTTTATCCAGTACACCACGAAATCGGGCACGAACGACTTTCACGGGGAGATATACGACTACCTGATCAGCGGGAAAGAGAATGCCCGAATCTTCTTCCTGCCTGACGTTCTACCTTTGACGCAGAACAACTTGGGCATTGCAATCGGTGGGCCTGTCTGGATTCCGAAGGTCTACAACGGAAAGAACAGGACCTTCTTCTTCACGAACTATGACTGGCTCAAATACACCAGCACTGTCAATACCGGGTTCGTGAATTACATACCCTCAATGGCCTCGAGGACGGGGGATTTCAGCGGCTACCTCGGGCCGCAGATCGCGACGGACGCTCTCGGGCGCCCCGTCTATCAGGGGGAGATCTTTAACCCGGCCACAACCCGCACCGTCGGTGGGATCCCGGTTCGTGATGGGTACGGATTTGACCCCACCACCGGGCTGCCAACGGCCACCGCTAACATGATTCCGGCCGCCGACCCGCTGTGGAGCGCAATTGCGGCGAAGATCGTTCCGTTGTGGCAGAAACCAGACCGGGACGTGAACCTCCCGACTGTTCGCGCGAATGGTTACGGAGGAGTTTCGGACGACAACGACAAGATCACCGTCAAAACCTGGTTGCTCAGATTGGATCACACGATCAGCGACAAGCTGCAGTTGAGCAACACGTTCTACATGAACCGCCGGCCGCGCACTGCGCACTGCGGCGCCCCCATGGGCTGCGCTACAGTGAACAACGGCCAGACTGACTCCGCGGCGAACGACACCTTCTTCGGTGTCGGTTTCTACCAGCTCATCACCAACCACAATGACCATCTGCAGTTGAGCTACGTGATAAAGCCGAACCTATTCAACCACACCACCCTTGCCTACGATCGCTGGATCATGGGTGGCCACTCTCTGTCGACCGGGGTGGGGTGG
>JBEKUR010000348.1:0-4757 GCA_049514855.1 Terriglobia bacterium | reverse complement strand
CGCTGGCTCGGCTACTTGTTGAATGGGCAATTACAAGGTAAGCTCCTTTCAGCTTACAAGATCAGCCAGGCTTTCCCTGGCACACCATACATGAAAGATCCGCCGCGGCGGATATGCGCCACCCGCGTGCAACAAATCAAGAAAAATGCCCTGACCTCCACTTCTACGTCGCGCACTCCCTCTGCAGCTTGAACTTGACACCGATGAGTATAACTGTCGGTGCCACACCAACCGCGAGGGAGCGATGACCCTGCCTCAAGAAAGACCCTTGACAACCTATGCTTAATGTGATAGCCTAGCAAATGATGCACGGCTGTTCCGCCATGATCCGAGAGACCTCACGGATGACTCCGCACCCTTCTCTCCGAAACGACAGCATGTCACTGCTTTCCTTTGCCACGACGAGCGCAGTAACTTTAAAAAGTGGACGAGCAAAGCGAGAATGTCTATGAAAACAAAGGACCGCTGTGGAAAACTCGGACGCAAAGCTGGAATGTGTATGAAAACAAAGGCACTTAGCCATTTAAGGCGGGAATGCTATTGAAAACAAAGGTAGTTAACTCTCACGACAGCAAGGACGGAATGACGGCAAAGGACATTGTGTCATCTCTATTGATGATGACGTGATCTGACGATGCCTCGGGGGTGGCGACGGCGGTGGATGAGCAGGGCACGCCGGTGCCGACGGAGGATCGGAGGATTTTCATCGAGGTCAGTAATGGGAATTTCATCGGGGAGAGCCCGGTTCATCTCGAAGGTGGGCGCATCGCCTTCTACGTCCAGACGCGCAAGGGATGGACGTTGCCCATCACGATTCGCGTCACCGCCGACGGCTTGGAACCGTGCCAAACGTTGGAGGTGAAGGTCCGGTCCCGGAGGAATTCCCTCGTCCCCTTGAGCGATTTCGACGCCGATGGTCTGGCGACCCTTCACTAAGCCTGACCTGCCATGCCCAGTCATCCGGCGCGCTGACGGTGCTAGTGTAGTGTCCCAGAAATAACTGGACAGTGCGCTCGACGTAGCGCCGGTCCCGCATGCGGGACCGGCACCTGCCGACCCCGCGCCTGCGGGGTCGGCGCTACACTGTCCAGCTAATTACGGGACGCTACACTAGTTTCGGCGCCGTACTATTTCCCTGCCCCGCAGCCCCATTACCCCCAACAGTTTTCGGAACTTCCCTCGCCCGCTAACGTATTGACCATTGAGGATTGGTTGGCGGACGCGCGGCAGTTCCCGTGAGAGCATGTTCGCCGGAAGGCTATGTCCATGGGATGGTTCAGCATTCAGTTCAGGCAGATTCTGCGCAGGCTCGGTCGTACCCGGATGTTCACTGTCATCACGCTGGTCACGCTGGCCGTGGGTGTGGGAGCGAACACAGCGATCTTCAGCGTCTTGGAGGACGTCTTACTGAAGCCTCTACCCTATCCCCACCCGGAGGGACTGGCAGGTGTCTGGCTCACCGCTCCAGGCCTCAACATCAAGGAGCTGCCGTTGGGGCCGGCAGACTACTTTGTCAATCGCGATCAGAACCGCACCTTTCAGGACGTCGGCCTTTACACAGGTGACTCCGTCAACGTAACTGGCGTGGCCGAGCCCGAAAAGGTCCTGGGGCTACTGGTCACGGATGGCACACTTCCAATTCTGGGCATACCGCCCATGCTGGGGCGCTGGTTCAATCGGGAGGACGATTCGCCGGGCAGCCCCGACACTGCGATGCTGACTTACGGATACTGGCGCCGCAAGTTCGGCAGCGACCGCTCGATCGTTGGGCGAGGCATCCGGGTGGACGGAAAGATGCGGGAGATTATCGGCGTGATGCCGGAGGGCTTCCACTCCGTGGATCAGCGTGAACCATCGCTGATCCTGCCCTTCAAGTTCGATCGCAACAAGATATGGCTTGGGAATTTCAGCTTCCCGGCTGTTGCCAGATTCAAGCCGGGCGCCACCGTCGCGCAGGCCAATGCCGAGGTGTCGCGCCTGCTCCCCATCGTCAACCGCAGTTTCCCGCCACCGCCAGGCTTCAGTCCCAAGCTGTTCGAACAGGCGCGACTCGGCCCGTACGTGCGGCCCTTGAAGCAGGACGTGGTGGGCGACGTCGGCAAGCTCCTGTGGGTTCTCATGGGAAGCATCGGGATGGTGCTGCTGATCGCCTGCGCCAACGTCGCCAACCTGCTCCTGGTGAGAACCGAAGGACGCCAGCAGGAACTGGCCATTCGCGCCGCGCTGGGCGCCACACGGGGCCGAATTGCCGCCGAGTTGCTGCTCGAGAGCCTCATTCTCGGCCTCGCGGGCAGCGCGCTTGGGCTGGGCTTTGCCTACGGTTCATTGCGTGTCCTGGTGGCGATGGCGCCGGCGGGCCTGCCGCGTCTCGGTGAAATCGGTATTGATGCGCCCGTGTTGCTTTTCACCCTGCTGGTCTCGCTTTTCGCCAGCCTGCTGTTTGGTTCCATCCCGATCTTCAAATACACCGGCGGGCGTCTGGGAACCGGTCTGCGCCAGGGAGGACGCTCGCTGAGCCAAAGCAGGGAGCGGCATCACGCGCGGAATATGCTGGTGATCGTACAGGTGGCGCTGGCGCTGGTCCTGCTGATCAGCTCGGGTCTGATGATTCGTACCTTCCGGGCACTGACTCAGGTCCAGCCCGGATTCTTCCGGCCCGCCGAGGTCCAGACGTTCAGGCTCGCGATCCCCGAAGCAGAGGTACCCGTGGCCGAGCGGGTCATCCGCATGGACGAGGAGATTCTGCGGAAGATCGCGGCCATGCCCGGTGTCTCCTACGTAGCCGTCGGCACCGGCGTTCCCATGGATGGAAATTCCAGTATTAATCCGGTTTACGCACAGGACCGAGCCTACGCGGAGGGGGAGCTTGCGCCGCTCCGGCATTTCCGGTTCGTAGGGCCCGGGTACTTCACCACCCTGGGCACTCCGCTCGTTGCCGGCCGCGATTTCACCTGGACTGACATCTACGACAAGAGGCCGGTCGCCCTCATCAGTGAGAATATGGCGCGCGAGTACTTTGGCGGCCCGACCCGCGCCCTCGGCAAGCAAATCCGGACCAGCGCCAAGGACGACTGGTCTGAGATCGTCGGCGTCGTGGCGAACTCTCACGACGACGGCGTGAATGCGGAAGCGCCGGCCTCGGTGAATTGGCCCATCCTGATGCGGCATTTCTTTGATGAGGAACCCATGGTGCGCCGCAGCCTGACTTTCGTCATCCGCAGCCACCGCACCGGCTCGGAGAGCTTTATGAAAGAGATCCGGCAGGCCGTGTGGTCAGTCGATGCCAATCTTCCACTCGCCGACGTCCGCAACCTTGAATACTTCTACAGGAAATCGATGGCGCGGACCTCGTTCACGCTGGTGATGCTCGGGGTCGCCGGAGCCATGGCGTTGCTGCTGGGCATCGTGGGACTCTACGGCACCGTCGCTTATTCGGTTTCGCAGCGGAGGCGGGAGATCGGCATTCGCATGGCACTGGGCGCCGAGCAGCGGGAACTGACAGGAATGTTCGTTCGTCACGGATTGTTGCTGACGGGGGTGGGCGTCGCCTGCGGGCTCATCGTGGCCATCGCCCTGATGCGCCTGATGTCCTCGCTGCTGTTCAAGGTGACCCCTGTCGATCCCGTCACCTATGGCGCGGTTTGCATCGGCCTCCTTGCGACTGCCGCGCTCGCCAGCTATCTGCCCTCCCGCCGCGTGGCAGCGGTGGATCCCGTCGAGGCCTTGCGGGCAGAGTAGCGCGCACCTGTCTTGTAGATCGGCGGCTTTTGAGACGAGAAAAGCTGCAGCCCCGCCGCGCCGGGTCAAGTGGCCGCGCAAGCATCAGCCTCAATACGATCTGCGGGGTGGCGGGTAGTAGGTGGTGTGGGGGATGAGGGGATCAAGGTCGTCCCCACTTAGCGGCACGTGGTAGATGGTTAGGAGGAGGGCCGTAGGTAGTAAGTGGCATGTGGGGATGGAAGTTTGTCCCTACGTATTATCTCCCACGTTTCAGTTCCCACCTGGCACCTACTGCCTGCCGCATTCGGAAGATTTTGGCCCGAGTTACGATTATAATTGTGATAGAATCCTTAGCGGTGAGCACTTGCCTCAGACGACGGCCTCTCAGGGCGGCTATCATTTGCTGCCTTACGGTGCTCCAGTGCCACCTGCTTTGGGTGGCAATGTTTCATCAACACCCTTTGACGGCGTTCGCCGGGGGTGCTTCAACTGCTGTCAGTCAGGGCAGTTCGCAACCACGGCCGCCGGTTACCACAGAGTTGACTTGCACCGTCTGTCAAATGGTTCGCCAGAGTCTGGGTCTGTCGGTGACCGCATCCCCGGCGCTGCACGCTGCGGTTTCAGTATCCCGCCTGCTTCCTTTCTGTCCGGGTGACTATCATTCCTACCAGTCGATCGTTATGCTCGGGCGCGCGCCACCTGTCTCCTAACCTGCTTGCCGGGCCACGGTTTGTCATCGACGAGCCTGGAATTGACGTCCTAATTACTCCTCAAAGCCAAACCAAATCTATGTTGACGGTGTTGTGGGATGCCTGACATGCAAATAACTCAAGAATGGGCACGGTCTCGACTTCGGCTTGCTGCCAAGGCGCTCCTCTTTCCTTTAGTCCTGGGATGTCAAATACTCGCTGCGCAGCAATCCGCACCCAATGTGCGGATCGACCTCGAGCAAGCGATCCAAATGGCGGTGGTCCATAATCACGCCTTGAAGGCGGCCCGGACACAGATCCAACAAAGCCAGGCAGAGGAGGTTACGG
>JBEKUR010000347.1:0-4794 GCA_049514855.1 Terriglobia bacterium | reverse complement strand
CACTCGGGAAGTTGTTGGCACTGATCATTATGGCGGACTCGCTGGGCCAGACTTGTGGGCCGGTGATGGCCGGGCACATCTTCGACACGCGTCACAGCTACAATCTCGCCTGGGGCATCGTCACGGCAGGCGGAATTTTGGGCGCCCTCACGATCTATTTCATTTCGACAAACCGCTCGGGTGGTTCCACATCCTGAATGAGTCAATTTGATGTAGAGGCGGCTTTACGCCGTCCGCCGCGGCGGACGAGATAAACTCGCCGCTACAGCACCAAATTGACCCACTACCAGACCCACTACCAGAAGGAGCGCCGGCTCTGAAAGCCTGTTACAATAGGCGACGCTTTGAACTACATCTTCATTTACGAAAAAGAGGAATGAGCTATGAGCGAGCAAATCAACCGGCGTGATTTCATCAAACGGGCGGCGGTGGGCACCGCAGGCGTCAGCCTTGCGATGTCCGGCGCCAGCACCGGTAGTGTCCTGGGCGCCAATGACAGAATCCGGCTGGGCCTGATCGGCTGCGGACGCCAGGGCGTCGATAACATGAGACATTTCATGAGGCAGGGCGTGGAAGTCGCCGCGGTGTGCGACGTTTACGAACCCAATTTGCAGAAAGGGCTAGAGGCGGCGGGCGGAAAGGCGAAAGCGCTGAAGGACTTTCGGCAAGTACTCGACAACAAGGAGATCGACGCGGTCATCGTGGCGACCCCTGACCATTGGCATCCCCTCCCCACGGTAATGGCGTGCCAGGCGGGGAAGGACGTGTATGTTGAGAAACCCATATGCGTTGCTCTCGAAGAAGGTAAGAAGATGGTGGAGGCCGCGCGGAAGTACAAGCGCGTAGTGCAGGTAGGGCTTTGGCAGCGCTCCAACCTGCACTTCCAGAAAGCTGCGCAACTGGTCCAGGACGGGCTGATCGGAAAAGTCACTTTCGTAAGGACCGAGAACTATGCCAACATCTACCCGGAGGGCATCGGCAATCCCCCGGACTGCGACCCGCCACCGGGACTCGATTGGGACATGTGGCTGGGGCCGGCGCCAAAAGTGGGGTTTAACTGGAACCGCTTCGGGGTGGGCGACCGCTGGTCAACCTTCCGCTACTTCTACGATTATGCCAACGGGTGGCCCGGCGATTGGGGCGTGCATCGGCTCGACATTGTGCAGTGGGCGTTGCAAGTCGATGGCCCGCATACCATCACGGCTTCGGGCAGGAAGTTCTACCTCAAGGACAACAGCGACACCCCCGATACACTCCAGATAACGCTCGAATACCCCGACTTTGTCGCCACCTACGAAAACCGGCTGTGCAATGAGAGCGCGATGGACACCCATGGTTACGGAATCGAGATCCATGGCACGGACGGAACAATGTTTGTGGACCGCGAGGGCTTTCAAGTCTTCCCGGAAGGCAATGAAGTCGAGGGAAAGCGGGTAGCAAAGACCGCCGAAATGAAAATGGAAAGAGTGGACGACGGGCTGGAAAACCATGTGGCCAACATGCTGGAGTGCATGAAGACCCGCAAGCTGCCGCAAAGCGATATTGAGTTTGGCCACCGCTCGACCAGCACCTGCCTATTGGGTAACGTTGCCCTGCGGAGCAAGGAGCGGCTGGAATGGGACGTGGCCAGCCAAAGACTGACCAAGGGCAGTCCGGCGGCGCAAAAGCTTTTGAGCCGTGAATATCGCGCGCCCTGGAAGCTGGAGGTTTGAATAAAGTTAACAGTTTACAGTTCACAGTTAACAGTCTTAAGGCCCTAAAGTCTTTCCGCTTTCGACTCACCTGGCCGTTAAGGAGTCAACCGGCGAAGGTTGAAAGTCGAAAGGCAGGCAGGACCGCTGCACTTTTGACCTTCGACTTTCGACCTTTGACTTTCGACTTTTCGACTTTCGACTTTCGACTCACCCTTAGGGAATGGAGGTGACGTAGATTGCCGACCCAGCCTCGAAGGCGTCGGGAGCGATGAAGGCTTCAGCTTGCTCAGAGTCACCACCCAAAGAAAGAATCGGCTTTCCCGGCGCCGATTGGACAATGGGTAAGAACTCGTCGGTTGAAGTCAGGCGCGTGACTTGACCGGCGCAAAAGCAATAGAGCCCCACATCAGCGGGTGAATCAAGGGGTGTTGCGGCAAAGATGATATTTCCCTGAGTGGAAGTGGTTTGACCCTCGATCTGGCCCAGGGGTTTGACTTCAGGGGCGCCAGCGACATGCCTGGCCATCACCGGCTGGGAAGGGTCGCCCGCCAAGAGCGCCGTTTGCACGTTCTCGCCCTCCATAACGACCAGGACCATTTGGACCGGCGCCTGGCCGGCACGCGGACCAAGAATCTGAAGGGCCTCTGCCGGATCGGGTGGAGGATTGAGCTCCTGAAAGCTGCGAATGGCCACGGCGCGGAAGAACTGCTCGAGGGCGGCCTCGGGGAGAGTGCCGCGCCGAGCCAGGGCCGCCTCATCGTGGCTGAAGAAAATCGGCTCGAACAAGTCTTTAGGTATTGGGGAGACACCCGCCGGAAACTCCAAGCGTCGCAGCTCGCGCGGCGTCCATAGGAACAAGCCCGTACCAGGATTCTTGCCGCCCCAGCGCGCGCCAAACAAGATGTTTCCTTGCGAGTTGATTAAAGGCGCTGAGAATTCGAGGAAGGCGGCGTCCGGAATTCCCGGAAGGCTGTCGGCGCTTGTCACCAGCGCCCTGGCGCCTGTTCCGTCCACGCGGATGATGGCGCTGCTGGGATTTCCCTCCGTATCTTTCAAGCTAGCCGCAAAGCAAATCGCCCCCGCGTCATTGAGGCTGGGCGCGCTGAACGAATCGTAAGAGGTCTTGAGGAGCGGCGCCCGCAGACCCTGAAAGGCCACCACGGAAAAACTTACGCCGCTGGACCTGACGACAGCCCGCAGCTCGTTCCGTGGACCCCGCAGAGATGAAAGGAAGACGATCTCCCGGTTGTCATTCATGGCCAGGCTGGAAAATGGCCCGAAGGAGAATCCCGCGTGCCCTGGCACACCGGACCCGGCAGCGAGGAGCAGGCGCGTGTTCGATTGGGCAGACAACCACGGAGATGCGGTGAGCAGAAGATTCAGGACGACAACAGAGAAGACCAGACTCCGTTCCACTCGGCTCATGAGGTCGCACCTGCGCGGCAAGCTGCCTGGTCCTTCCCCCCAGCGCCACAGTCCCGCAAAACGCCGATTTGCCTGCCGCGGCCGCTGGGCTTCGAGGCCCATTTAGAAATCACCAAGTCCCCGGATAAAGGACTCATCGCTCAAAAACCAGGAAGTATTGGTAGGGCAGGAAATTGAACTCCCTGGCAAGGTGAAAACCTGCAGCTGCAAATTCCTTGAGCACGTCCTGTTTGGCAATCTTCATCTCGAAGGAAGGCCCAACCGGCAGCCGACGTTTTTGAAAGTCGATGTTCACGACCCTGCCTCCGGGGCGCAGAGCTTTGGCGAGCAAGGGGTAGTACTTGGCCCGGTCAGTGATATGGTGGAGGGTCGCACAAATAAAGATCAGGTCCACGGACGCGGGCGCCAACTCCGGATCGTGAGCGCCAGCGAGAATAGTTTGGATATTCTGGAGGTTCTCTTGCTTGGCGCGCTGCTCAATGTACGCGAGCATTTCTCGATCGATGTCAACGGCGTAGACTTTTCCGGCTGGTCCTACCTTGTGGGCAAACGGCACGGTAAAATATCCGGAACCTGCGCCGATATCCGCGATGTTTTCTCCGGATTTGAGATTCAGTGCTCGAACGACTTCCTCAGGTTTCTGCCATGCTGCGCGGCTGGGATCCTCGAGATGCTGGATATACGAGTTCGTGGTTGCCGGCGGATTGTGTTCCTGGCATCCGAGTGGCGCTGTCCAAACAAGCCACCCCCCCAGCATCGAAGTCAGCAGAACCAAGGACTTTATCTTCCCCATAAACTCTCCCCGCATGAATACCATCACAGCACAAGGGCCGGCTCGCCAATGTCCCGACAGGCCGGCCCGGCGAGGCGCTTTCCCTCCGCCAGGACGGAATAAACTACCACCTCTAGAGAATGGAATGGGGACCCCTCGCGCGCGGCGATCTCAGGATTCAGTCGGATTGATGGATCGCCTTTTCCCTCTGGGCCTCTTTGCTGCATCCGAGGGAGCATCTTGTGCGAGCGGGTCTGCTTCATTCACCTTGGCCATTGCCGCCGCGTCGTCAGGCGCAATGACGAAGAATGGCGAGAGCTTAACCTCGTCCAGGATTTTCTGAACGTGCATATTAAGATTCGCCAAAACCATTCGCGTGCCGGCATTTTGAGCCGTCACACGAGCCCCTGCAAGAAAACCCAAACCCGTGGAATCAATGTAAGGGACATCGGAAAAATCGATGATGAGTTTTCTCGTCCCCGCGTCGATAAAGTCCTTAACCTTTTGTCTCAGGTAGGGCCCATCACTGCCGGCCAGGAATTTTCCGCTCAAGCTCACAATGACAATATCGTCCGCGAAACGCGCCGTAATTCTCACGGTTACACCTCGCTGAGGAGCCGCTCAAAAGTCCACACGCTCTTATAGGTCCCGCCGATTCTCTTTTTCCGGTAAGGCTGTTCGAGAATTCGCGTTCCAGAATAAATAGGCGAAACTTGAAAGGCTATGCTACGGGAGGGGGAGAAGGCTTGTCAAGTTTTCGCACAAACTTACCCAGATCCCGGAGGTTCATGACCAGATGTTTGAACCGCCGCAGGGCCAGTGCGTTGGCGCCGTCCGACAGGGCCAGCTCGGGGCGGTTATGGACTTCCATGAAAAGGCCATCTACTCCCGCCGCCACTCCCG
>JBEKUR010000346.1:0-4796 GCA_049514855.1 Terriglobia bacterium | reverse complement strand
GCCGATGATATCCAGGGCATGGGTCTGGCCAATCACCCGTTTTCCGAGGTGAGCACTGAGCGTCAGGACTGTCGAAATCTCATCTTTGAGCATCTTGCCCACCGGAATTCCTGTCCACGCGGAGATCACCTCACTCACAATTTGGGCGTCGACAGCCACCCTCATCATCGGCGTTTCGCCCTGCAATGCTGCCAGTTCCGTGTCCAGTTTCGCGAGTTCCGCTCGCAAAGCCTCTGGGTCGCGAGCCGGGGCAGGTTCGGTGGCAGCGGCCGCGGGGGCTGGAGCGGCGACTCCGGCCGCAGGCTTAGCCGCAGCGGTTGGGGAGGCTGGAGCAGCACCCTCCGGCGCAGGTTTGGCCGTAGACACCGCACCGTGGCCGTCGCCGCAAACCGCCGCCTCGACCTGGGCGCGCAGCTCCCGGATCTTCGAGACCAGTTCGTGCTCTTTGGTCCACCGTTCTTGGAGGGTTTTCAGGCGGGCCTCAACCTCCACCCTCTGTTTTGCAATCTGTTCCAGGCGTTCCGCGTGGTCTGCGCCGAGGGCACTCTCACGTTCGAGAATTCGTTGCTGGACTTCCAAGTCGTCCAATTGGCGGGTAGCATCCTCGATGGCGGGAGGCGTAGCACTCTGGCCGAGTGCCAGGCGCGCACAAGCGGTATCCAGAACGCTTACAGCCTTGTCGGGAAGCTGGCGGCCAGCCAGGTAGCGATGCGAGAACATCACGGCGGCAACCAAGCCCTCGTCGAGAACGCGGACCTTATGGTGTTTCTCGAGGGCGGGAATTATTCCCCGCAACATTACCGCGCATTGGGTTTCGATTGGCTCTTCCACCTTGACGACCTGGAAACGTCGCGCCAAGGCCGCGTCCTTTTCAAAATACTTCTTGTACTCGGACCACGTTGTGGCGGCGATGGTCCTCAATTCGCCGCGGGCGAGGGCGGGTTTGAGCAGGTTTGCAGCGTCGTTCTGGCCGGCCTGGCCGCCCGCGCCGATCATGGTGTGGGCCTCATCGATGAAGAGGATGATGGGAATCGGCGAAGCCTTGACCTCCTCGATCAATCCTTTCAACCGATTCTCAAATTCACCCTTGATGCCCGCGCCCGCCTGCAAAAGGGCCAGATCGAGGGAGCGAATCATGACTTTACGAAGCGGGGGCGGCACATCCCCTTTGGCCACCCGCAGGGCGAAGCCTTCCACGACCGCGGTCTTTCCCACCCCGGCCTCGCCGGTGAGAATGGGATTGTTCTGCCGGCGGCGCATCAGGATGTCAATGATCTGCCGAATTTCCATATCTCTTCCGAGCACCGGATCAATCTTGCCGGCCTTCGCATTCTCGGTGAGGTTGATCGTAAATTGATCGAGATTGGCCGTTTTGCCAGCGCCTGCGGGCCGGGGTCCGCCGGGAGCGCCGGCTGGCGCCGCCACACTTGTCGCCATTTGTTCAGCAGAGCCTTCCACAATCGAGAGGAAGTCTTTGCGTAGAACATCACCGTCGACTTTCTGAAACTCCCTGCTTATCTCACGGCCCAGCCTGCGCAGCTCATCGTTGGTGGTAAGGGCGAGGATGGTGAAACCGGTCCGGACCTGCCCGGCGTTGTAATCGATAGACCCGATGGTCCACGCCTCTGTCATCATTTTCACCACGGAAGGGCTTAGGGCAGGGGTCCGAGCATTGCCGGTCTTGAGCTTGTCCAGACTCCAGTTCAGCTCGGTGGCGAGCCGGGATTTGTCGACGCCGAAATGTCGGGTGATGCGAGCAAAGTCACCCTCCGCCTGGTCCAGAAGCTTCAGCAGATAATGCTCCACCTCGATATCGTAGTGCGTCCGGGACAAGCACAGACCGGCGGCCGACTCGAGTGCGATGCGCGTTAACTCATTTAGCTTTCCGATCAACGATTTTAGGTTTAGTGCCATGTGCATTTCCCTCCCAAAGTTGCAATATAGTGTCTGCAACGTCTCTCGCCATCTCTTTGGTTTTTCCCCAAGTAGTCCAGCCCAGTCTAGGGGCAGTTTCCGCGTCGGCGCCAAGTTCACAACGCGGGACTTCATGACGGTTCAAAATAAGCTGAATTTCAAAATCAAACTCGTCATTCGAAAAGAAGCGTGTCAGCACCCGTAAGGGCTCGAAGGCCGAACCCGTGGGCAAGAATTCCTTGTACTGGGCCAGCGACAAGGGCCCGATTTTTATGCGGACGCGTGCTGTCTGGTCCCAGACCTCATCGCCCACCACCGCGCCCACTCCCAGTTGTTCGGAATAACTGCTCCTGCCTTCGAGGCAGCATTGGGTATTGGTATCAAGGCGGTACCAGCCACCCGCGAATTGTTCCACCTCAACCGGAACTTCGAAGTAGTCATTCAATATCTGTTCGAGCGCGACCGCAGACCGCGGATGCTGCGCCAGCAGACCCGAATAATAAAGCAGAGAGCCATCCGGCACCGCCTGACGACCCTGCAGGCCGGGGGTGCCGAGGCCTATCAAATCCAGCAGGTGATGTGAAAACTGGTCGCGGTCGCCGCGCTCATAGGCGATCCAGAAGCGGTATTTCTCCCAGGCCTGAAAGAAAAGGGAGATGATCCGGTGATTGAAAGTGTCGAATAAATCGACTGCCGAGGAATCGCCCGCCCGCGCCCTTTCCGCCAAGAAAACCGTGTAATTGAGCGGCAGCACGCCTTCCGGCCCGGTCAACCCCATGAAGTTGACTTTCATTTTCACGGGGCCCTTCTCCGGCCAGCTTAGAGTCTGAATCTCGCTGGCCGGAAAGGCCAGTGTCGAATTAGCCTGGAAGCGGGCCACTTCCGCCGCGGGCGGAGCGAACTTGCCCACCCCCACCTTGTCGGGGAGGAAGCGCTCCAGCAGGCGCACGGCCTGGAAAAACTCGAAGAGATAAGGCTCGTTACGGAGCCGCTCTTCCAGCGCCGACTTGCTTACATCAGGATCGCTTGGCCGGCTCGAGGTGGCCATTCTTTCAACACCTCCCTCCGCTGGCGCGTCTTGACGACAAGCTGGCTGAAGCTGTTGAGCGATGCGTACAACGCCAGGAAACGTTCGATCACCGCGGTAAACAGGAACACTCCTCCACCCACGAACTCTTCCTCGTCAAACTCCATCTGAACCCGTGTCCCTCTCGCGAAGGATATGCCATTTTCCGAAATGATCCGCGCGAAGTGACGTTGGCTATCCAGGCTCACGATTCCCCCGACTTGTTTTTCAAGGTCAACAGAATCGGAGAAGTTGTACAAGCGGAGGATTTCCTGGAACGCCTCCTTGCCCTCCTCCACGATGGAAAGGTAGTTCAAGGCCAGGTGTGAAATAAGGCGCCAGAGCGCGCCCCTCCCCATCGGGGGCCGAACGGTTGCCGTGGGCTTGCGCAGGGCCACCGAGCCCTTGATAGATCCAACTCCCTCGACTTCGAAATCACCACTTTCGTTCCCGAATGGCAAGCGCGCCAGGATGTCACGATTGGTGCACGTGCACCGGACAGTTAGGGTCTCCGCCTCAGGCAAGGAAGCACGCGAGGAGAGGTTGACCAAGTGCAGGTAGACTTCCGAGCCTTCATCACCTTTCCTCTTCGAGGGCCGACGCGTGGTGTGCCAGAAGGTTTGACTCTTGTCCTTTAACGTCCTGTGCCGGTAAGCATAGAAAGGCTGGTAATAAGTAATCTCATGGGTCTGGGGATTCGAACTGAGGACCTCATCGACCGAAAAAATCTCCGTGGCATTCCTGCGCCGCGCATCCGGCACGACAGGGTACTCCGAGCGGCTTTGGGTCAACAGGATTGGTTCCGCCGTTTGAGGAAACAAATTGATGACCGGAGAGCATCCCAAACGGATGGTTTTGGCATTGACACCAACTTCCAGTCTTTGCTGCCGGTGGTTGACCTCGAAAGGTGCAATGAGAAATATGATCTCGGCGCGTCCGCCCATGCCCGCTTGCGCTAGTCGCTCCAGCCCCTGGAGTTCAAAAAAGAAGAATTTTTCCGGCAGCGAAAAGTACTCCTGCAGAAGCCTGTAACCCACAAAGGACCTGCGGGGGTACGGCAGCATGGATTCCTCTTCGGAGAACCCCATGGGCCGCAGAGAGTTCACGGGCAGTGTGACCGGAGGCTTGCGGCTGTTTTCAGGGTCTCTCAGCACGATTTGCGTGCAATTGTTGCAGAGCAATTCGTAGAGAGTTTGTACAATATCTCCTTCCCCATTCAGGAAGAAGCGCAGCGACGGGAGTTGGAGTTTGTCGAAGCTGACATCGGAAAGGCAGCGAAGTTCCAGCCGCAGGGCCGCCACCGCCTCCGGGGCGCGCAGAGGAGGATTTAGCTTATCAGGGGTCAACCACTTCGCGTCGGCAACCTCAAGGGGCCAGAGGGTTACGTCGTAGCAAGTGCGAAATTTGCAGGGCACTCCCTCCACGGGCCGTGAATAGAGCACCGAGCCACGGGGAATCCTCACGCCGGTGGTGAGCTTGCCCTGCTCAGGATCCAGATGGAACTCCGTCACCGTCATGGAAGGGATCGGCCGGAGAAAATGAGGATAGAGAACGCTGAGCAACCCCTCCGTGATCTGGGGAAACTCATCGTCGATTTTCAGGTGAACGCGGGCAGCGAGGAATGCAAAACCCTCGAGCAGCCTCTCGACATGCGGGTCGTCACAACGGTTTGCATCCAATTGCAGGCGCGCCGCAATTTTGGGATGCTTCTCGGCAAACTCCGCTCCCATCTGCCTGAGGAAGCTAAGTTCACTCTCGTAATATTCCAGAAGATCATCGCGCATTCTACGAACCCTTGACCTGGTATTGGCCGCTC
>JBEKUR010000345.1:0-4823 GCA_049514855.1 Terriglobia bacterium | reverse complement strand
ACTCGCGCCGGCACACACCGCAACCATGTCCGCGCTGAACGCAGACCTCCGGGTCGATCCGGTAGGTGTTCAATTGCCGGCAGACGTGGGCGGGACATTTGTGCGCCTCAATGTGCGCAAGATACTCATCGCGGAAATAGCGCAGGGTTGTCAGGACCGGGTTGGGGGCCGACGTTCCCAATCCACAGAGCGACGTTTCTGCGACGATCTTGGCGACTTCCTCCAAGGCTTCCAAATCTTCCATGGTCCCGTGGCCTTCGGTGATCTTGGTCAGGATATCGAGCATCAACTTGGTGCCCTCGCGACAGGGAGTGCATTTGCCGCAAGACTCGTCCTGAGTAAAGCCCAGAAAGTAGCGGGCCACATCCACCATGCAGGTGTCTTCATCCATCACCACCATGCCGCCCGAGCCCATCATGGAACCGGCCTCGGTGAGGGTCTCGAAGTCAACCGGCAAGTCGATCAGTTCGTTGGGGATACACCCGCCGGAAGGTCCCCCGGTCTGCACGGCCTTCAATTTCTTGCCGCCGGGTATTCCCCCTCCGATGTCGTAAATGATCTCGCGGAGAGTAATGCCCATGGGGACTTCGACCAGCCCGGTACTCTTGATCTTCCCGACTAGTGAAAAGACTTTCGTGCCTTTGCTCTTTTCGGTTCCGATCTGGGCAAACCAATTGCCACCCCGGTTGATAATGGGAGGGACGTTCGCCCACGTCTCGACGTTGTTGAGGCAGGTGGGTTTCCCCCAGAGTCCCTTTTCCGCCAGCCGAGGAGGCCGGGCTCTCGGTTCTCCGAGTCTGCCTTCCACGGCCGCCACCAGCGCTGTTGCCTCTCCGCAAACAAATGCGCCGGCTCCTTTGGAGACCGAGATGTCAAAATCGAACCCGGTGTCCAAGATGTTTTCCCCCAAAAGGCCGTACTCGCGAGCCTGAGCGATGGCAATGTGGATTCGCTGGACGGCCAAGGGGTACTCATTTCTGATATAAACCACGCCCCAGCGGGCTCCGATGGCTCTGGCCCCGATCAACATTCCTTCAATAACGGAGTGAGGGTCCGATTCCACTATGCTGCGATCCATAAAGGCGCCCGGGTCCCCTTCGTCGCCGTTACAAATCACATACTTCGGCTCTCCCTCCGCGTCCCGAACGGCCTCCCACTTCGTCGCTGCCGGGAACCCTGCGCCTCCCCTGCCTCGCAGCCCGGAGATCTTGACTTCATTAAGGATCTCCTCCGGGGTCATTTGGGTAAGCGCCTTGGCTAACGCCGCATAACCGTCTCTGGCGATGTATTCATCGATGCTTTCCGGGTCGATCAGACCTCGGTTCCGCAGCGCGATGAGCATTTGACGGGCAAAGAAAGGAATGTCCATCATCTTGGGAACCGGCGCTTTGGTCTCGGGTGGAACGTACATGAGCTTATTGACGGGTCTGCCCTTCAGAAAGTGCTCTTCCACGAGATGCGGAACGTCTTTGGGGCTGAGCTGCTGGTAAAAAATCCCATCCGGTTGAACGACCATGAGAGGACCGACACCGCAAAAACCATTACAACCCGTGGTCACTACCTGAATCTCGTTGTCCAGCCCGCGCTTTTCGATCTCCTTCTGCAAGGCGTCCCTGAACTCGAGCGAACGATTGGAGACGCAACCCGTCCCCGCACAAACCATTAAGTGCATTCGATACGCCATTTGGATCTCCTCCAGGATTCTCCGCTCGCCGCGCGATGTAGGGGCGACCCTTGTGGTCGCCCTGGGCAGGCACAAGGCCTGCCCCTACAACGTTAATAGGTCCGTTCGCTCCCTATGGCGAGTGCATATGGTTGCAAGATCTTTCCTCCCAGAACGTGCTCCGTGAATATTTCCTTGATCTTTCCCTCCGTCAGATCCACATACTTCACAGGAGCTTCGCCAACCACCTCCACCGTAGCCATCGGTTCACGGCTGCACAGACCTGCACAACCGGAGGTAGTCACCATCACGTCCCTGAGATCCCTCCCCTCTACTTCCCGCAAGGCAGCTTCAAGGATCTTGCGCGAGCCCGCCGCAATGCCGCAAGTGCCCATGTGAACCGTCATCTTGACGCGGGCGGCGCCCTCGCGGAGGGACATGGACTTCCTGGCTTTCTCTCGGACCTCCGCTAAGTCTTCCAACTTAAGTTTTGGCATCTCGGGCTCCTTCTTTTGAATATTGCTTGATGATCTGGTCTACTTTGGGGAGAGAAACCTTGCCGTACAGTTCTGGACCCACGGTGACCACGGGGGCAAGCCCGCAGCATCCGAGGCAGCGGACCACCTCCAGACCGAAATTGAGGTCCGGCGTGGTCTGCCCGCACTTGATACCGAGTTGCCGTTCGAACTTCTCGAGGATCTTCACGGCAGCCCTCACGTGGCAGGCCGTGCCCAGGCAAACTGCTACCGGGTGCCTCCCTTTGGGCTTCAAGCTGAAGGCCCGGTAAAAGGTGGCCAGGCTGTAGGTGCGACTGAGGGGTACGTGCATAGTGCGGGATATATACGTGAGAACATCCTGCGGCAAATAGCTGAATTCGTTCTGCACGTCCTGCAGCATCGCGATGAGCGCGTTTTTCTGTGCGTTGTGTTGTTGAATGATCTTTTCAACCGTTTCCAACTGCATATGCACCTACCTCCCTTGGTAGCGCCGGTCCCGCGTCTGCGGGACCGGCACGTGCCGCCCTAAAGGGCGGCGCTACACTCCCTCACCTTTTCCAGACTTTTCCTGACGGCCGATATTCCTTTGGGAGAATTAATCGGTATGTCTCCCAGTTGAGCCTTGATTTCTCTGGTGCTGAACGAGATTTCCGAATCGTCGCCTTGATGCAGGTATGTAAACTCGATTTCCGGGTTTCCGACGACCAAGGCAAGAATTGTCTGGTCCATACCCCCCAAGGGTTGCCGGTCGACATGACTGTATTGAAACACGCCGGTGACCTTTGTTCCCGCTCCGGGGCTGGACGCGATCTTGAATTCGCCCCCGGCCCTCTTTGCTGCCTGCTCAAAAAGCGACAGGCCCAACCCCACCCGGCGGGTGGTTCGAGTGGTGAAAAAGGGGTCCGTCGCCTTCTGAAGCATGTCCTCGCTCATTCCACGTCCGTTGTCGATAATCTCGATGGAGAGCAGATCCTCTCGGCGGCTCTCCCGCACCCGGATTTCCACCTGCCTGGCTCCCGCTGCGATGGAATTCTCCGCGATGTCGAGTACGTGCAGAGAAAGATCCTCCATGTGAAACCTATCCCAACGCCCGTTCTTCTCGCCGAGCAGCGCAAACACCGGCCTCCTCTGGCACCACCCGTCTGCCGTCCTCCCCGCGCAGGGCCTTCTTGATTTCCCGCGTGCTGGGCTCATATAGCAGCAGCGAAGTCCAGACCTTGCCGATATCCGTTGCCGAATGTGCGTCGGACGAACGAACGAAAGCATAGCCAGCGTATTCCGGAAAGCGCCGCCTTGCTTCCTCGAGGCTGGTGTTTCGAGACAGTTCTAAAGCATCCAGGTGTAAATCTTCAGGGACAAACCCCAACTGCCCGAGGATCCCGAACGTCTCGCGATCGACGTGAGCTGCGATCGCCAGGCCCTCCAAGCCACAAATGCTATCCACTACCTGCTCGATGGAGAGTTCGGTGGCGCCAGCCAGCAGCCGGTTGTTGAACCCAAGTACGTCATGATCTTCATTTACGACAACCTGAAGTCCGAAAGCCTCGGCATCGTTTTCTCCGTGCAAATGCTCGTACACGATCTCCTGAAGCTGGAGCGCCCTATCAACGCTGTCAAAAACCGCCAGGATGTGCACCTCTTCCTTCGAGGTCACTTCCATCCCTGGCAGTACCGTAAGGTTTCTATCTTGCGCGGCCCTCATCACAGCGGGCACGTTCTCCGAGGAGTTGTGATCGGAAATGCCAATCACATCCAAACCCTGCTGGAGGGCTTGGTCTACGATCGCTTTGGGACCCATGTTCAACTCGGCGCAGGGGGAGAGGCACGTATGAATGTGCAAATCCGCTTTAAAGATTCGGGGCATCATATGATCCCCCGGATGCCCATCTGGTACAGTCTTCCGACCAGCTCAAACGCTGGAAGCCGGCTGCCCAACACGATAACTTTCTCCTCCCGGGCTTTCTCCAGTGTTTCAGGATCAGGGGTTCGCCCATTCACCAGAACGACCGCAGCCAGCTCCTTCAACGTGGCCACCGCGATGATATTGCGATGCGTTTGCAAAGTGACCCAAAGGTTGCCTGCCTTGCTGTAGGCAATAACATCACTTAGGAGGTCACTGGCATAGCCTCCTGTTATCTCCGCGTCAAGGCCATCGGGTTGCGCCAGAATCTCGAGCTGCGAGCTGTCGACAACCTCCCGAATCGTCATAGGGTGAGTACCTGCGGGTTGCTGGCTAGCCCAGAAGAGGCACCGACCGCGTTCCGAGCCTGCTTCGCGGTGAGGACCACGCAGCCCTCAAACTGGGCGCGCCCCAGGACCACGTCTTCGGCAAAGCTTAGACAAGTGGGCGCGCCGCAGGCCCCGCAATTGATCTGCGGCAGCCCTTCATGTGCTTCCTGAATGCGCTTCCTTTTCTCGATTGCCTTCGATATGTCCTTATCCAGTGGGGCGAAAGGCCTCGAGGAGATTTTGCCTGGCAGCGAGAAATAGCGTCTTTGATACAACTCGCGTATCTTTGCCCGGTCCTGGCAGGGGGCATTCCCGAACCGGGCTACCAAGCTCAGAATCGTGCCCCGAGTAACATAGGGACCACCCACGGTAAGTGAACCGCCGCAACATCCCTGCGCGCATGCGTGGCACTCAACGAATTGGATATCACCGAG
>JBEKUR010000344.1:0-4870 GCA_049514855.1 Terriglobia bacterium | reverse complement strand
GTGGCAGCAGCGTTTCCCAAAGATTCGAGGGTCGCCTGGACGCGGGAATTATCCCGCTGCTTCTTCAACTGCTCCAACTTCTGTCGCTGATGACGGGCAACGTTCTCATCGATTACCAATAGGGTGATGGGGCGCTCTTCCTTGGTTACGAAATCGTTGACACCCACAATGACCGCTTCCTTGCGTTCGACGGCCTGCTGATAGGCGTAGGCGGCCTCGTGAATCTCTTTCTGTGGGAAGCCTTTTTCGATTGCCGCCACCATGCCCCCCAAGGCATCAATTCTGTCAAAATACTCGTAACAGGCGCGCTCGGTTTCGGCCGTCAGCTTCTCCACGAAATAGGATCCGGCGAGCGGATCAACGGTGTTTGTTATTCCGCTTTCGTGAGCAATGACCTGCTGCGTCCGGAGCGCTATCGTAACCGCCGCCTCGGTGGGGAGAGCCCAAGCTTCATCAAGGGAATTGGTGTGCAAAGATTGCGTTCCCCCCAAAACCGCCGCGAGAGCTTGCAGGGTAGTGCGCACGACGTTGTTGTAGGGTTGCTGCGCGGTCAGCGAGCAACCCGCCGTCTGGGTATGAAAACGGCAAAGCCAGGAGCGGGGATTCTGCGCGGCAAAGCGCTCGCGCATCACCCGCGCCCAAACTCTGCGGGCAGCGCGATATTTTGCCACTTCCTCGAACAAGTCGTTGTGCGCATTGAAAAAGAAGCTGAGACGGGGAGCAAATTCGTCCACGCTCATGCCTGCGCGTACCACCCACTCGACGTACTCCATGCCGTCGCGCAACGTGAAGGCGAGTTCCTGCACCGCTGTCGATCCTGCCTCACGAATGTGGTAGCCGCTAATGGAGATGGCATTCCAGCGGGGGACTTCCCTGACGCCATACACAATAGTGTCCACCACGAGGCGCATGGAAGGCTTGGGCGGAAAGATGTACTCCTTTTGGGCGATGTACTCCTTGAGAATGTCATTCTGTGTTGTTCCTGAGATCTTCTTGAGCTCGGCCCCGCTCTTTTCTGCCACCGCCAGGTACATTGCCCAGATGATGGCCGCAGGCGAATTGATGGTCATGGAGGTGGTCACCTGCTCGAGCGGTAGCCCGGCGAGCAGGGTCTCCATATCAGCGAGAGATGAAACCGTTACCCCGCATTTGCCAACCTCGCCCTCAGCCAGAGCGTGGTCGCTGTCATAGCCCATTAGGGTAGGCAGGTCAAAGGCGATGGAGAGTCCCGTTTGCCCTTGCTTCAGAAGGTAATGCAGGCGCTGGTTGGTATCCTCGGGGCTGCCGAATCCCGAGAACTGGCGCATGGTCCAGACCCTGCCCCGGTACATGGTGCGGTGGATGCCGCGTGTGAAAGGGTATTCACCCGGATCGCCGAGGTCGTGCGAATAATCAAAATCAGCGAGATCGGATGGGGTGTACAGTCTTTCGACGGGCACGCCGGAAAGAGTTGTGAAGACTTCTTGCCGCTCCGGGGACCTCTCGAGGGCGGGATTGAGTACCTCTTCCTCCCAGCGGGCTTGGGTAGTGGAGGGTTGGCGCTCGGAACGCCCCATCCCAAGTTCTGTGCCCGTTTTTTGCCCTTTCTCCATCGTACGCTGTAACCTGAAGGGCATCTTAGTTCAAGGCCAAATGCAAAGTCAAACTTCGCCGAATACTGGTAGTGGGTCAATTTGATGCTGTAGCGGCGAGTTTACCTCGCCAAATGGCGGCGTAAAGCCGCCTCTACATCAAATTGACCTACTACCCAAATACTAGCCAAACGGATCTGGAATTCTTCGCGCTCCTGAGGTAGTCGAGAGTCGAAAGTCGAAAAGGGCGATGCCGCAAAAATGTGTGCAACAACCTGCACAGAGTTTGGCGGTAAGAATCTAGCAGTAGTTGAGTTTGAGTTCTTGCTAGGGCGAAACCTACAACTACCTAAGGGGGCGGGATGGGAAAAAGGAAAAGTTCTTCCCCCACCTACTACCTACCGCCTACCTACCTTGTAAGACCCCTCCGACGTCCCGCTTATCCTTGCGGGCTTGCAGGGGGCGTCTGAATGGCCGGCTCATCGCGCGTGCCTGGAATGTTAGGCGAGCGGGTCACCTTCCCTTGAAGCGCGTCATTCAATTCGACATGGTGTTCAGCCAAAATGGTGGCGGTGACCTGCTGAAATTGCGTGAGGGCCTTGGCGTAAGTCGAGCGCGCTTTCACTTCGTTGCCCTCGGCCGTGGCCAGGTCGCGTTGCGCCTGAATCACCAGGAAGACGGTGGACTCACCCAACTGGAATTTCTTCTGTTCCGCGTCGAGGGTCTTCTGCGCCAGCAGGACCGCCTTCACTCCGGCCTGGATTTGGGCCTTGGCCTGAATCACCCCAATTTCTGCGCTGCGGACATCCTGCTCAACTTGATTCTTCTGCCTCTGAAGTTGTTCCTCGAGTTGCCTTTGTTCAAGAAGGGCGCGCGCTGCGTCGGCCTGCGCGGAGCGGTTCCGAATCGGGAATTGCAAAGTGAAGCCGAAAGAATAATCCGGATAATTGCCGCGGAACAATTGGGACAAGGATTGCGAGATGCCTTGGTAGGACAGGCATTGTTTCCCACTCGGCGTGTACCCCGACGGGCAAGGCGCGAGCACGGAACTGAGACCTGAGAGTCCCGAGGGGGCGTAAGTGGCAAACACATCGAGGACGGGGAGTAAGGCATTGCGATTTGCTTTTATCACGACCGACTGGTAACGCAGGTTGAGGTCGGCCTGTTCGATCTCCGGGCGATTCTGGAGTGCTAGCTTCAAGGCTTGATCCAAGGGTGGAATATCGTCCGGCCTTGGCTCCGGGAGTTTATCCACAGCGTCAATCTGAGCGCTTATCAACTCCGAGTCAACTTTCCTCGCGAGCGCCGTTTTGATCAACTCGGCCTGTTGTTGCAGGCTGGTCTGGGCAACAATCAAATTCTGTTGATCGGAAGCCACCTCGGATTCCGCTCGCACCACTTCGATGGGCGCCAACGTACCGATCTCCACCTGACGCTTATTATCGGAAAGGAGTTTCTCAGAGAAGGCCAAGGCTTGTTCGGCTACACGGACGTTTTCCTTATAAGACAGGTAATCCCAGTAAAGATTCAAAACCTGAGCGACCGTCGTATTCACCTGTTGACGGAAAACAGTGTTTGATATTTTCAGGTCATTTTGTGCGATGCGAATGAACTTGGCGTTAGCGCGATAGCCGAATCCGCTCAGCAGTTGCTGGTCGAAGCCCACCGTCAGGCTTGTAGGGACGACGGGGTTGAACAGCGTGTTGAGGGAAGTTGTGGATTGGCGGTAGCCGCTCACTGCCACTGCGTAGCTGGTGCCAGTCAGAAAACCCTGGCCAAAGTAGGCGACACCGCTGGTGGTTTGAGTGGTGACCACGGGAGCGCCGCTGACTACTATATAATTGAGTGGGGAGGTTCTGCGGTCCCATCCGAACTGGGCCCCTGCCACTGGATCGCAGCAGCCGATTACCCCCACGTTCGTAGCGCCGCCACTGCCCGTCACTCCGCTGGCGCTAGTCGTGCTGCTGCTGCTGATACCACTGATGCCGCCTCCGATCGCTCCTGCAAACAGCGCCGAGGAGGAGAATGCGCCTGGCACCCCGCGGGTTGCGCCGCCGCTCTTGGCACGCAAAAGGTCCGTCTGCGCAAAACCCAGGTTATAGCGCGCCACGGAGATGTCGAGGTTGTTCTCGAGCGCCAGGGCAAGGGCATCCTCGACAGAAAGGCGCAGCTTACCGTCACTGATCAACGAATGAAGCCGCTCCGAGTTGCTCATCTTTGGCTGGGAAACATAAGGCGAGGTATAGGGCCCCCAGAAACTCGGAAACCAACCTGTGTTTCCAAACTCCATGGTTGCCGGGTTGGTGGTTCTGGTCGCTTGGGCATGCATGCTCTGGGCGATGAGAAGCGAGCCCAGCGCTAAGAAGAAGGCAGACCAACGTGCGCTCCTAAGTTTCATCGAGAGTTCTTCTCCCTACAGATGAGATTGCTTGAAATCACGGGCATAGAATCATCCCTTACGCAATTGTTGGACGCGGAGTTTCATAAAAGGTCATCAGGGGTCTTGGATCGTGGGGTGTGAGCGGCTTGAAACCCGGAAGTTCATCCGAGGACCGAACCCCTCCTTCGCCTGCTTAAGAACCTCAGCGGACCGACTTGCTTGGCTCTCTTGACACCCGGGCAACTCCTGCCCCCAACCCCTGAGCACGCATAAGAGGAGAGCCTTCCCGAGAAGCTAAACTCTCGCGCCTAAAAGCACAGGCTCACAATGAGGTCTGTACTTAGATAACAAAAACATACGATTCTAACACCCACTGCCGCAACTGACAATCGCGAGCAAGTATCGGAGACTTCTCCCGGCGGGTTTGCAAATTTGCAATACGATGGTATTGTATCGAGCGGCTAGTGGCGCAAATCGGCGAGGCGGAACTGAACCCGGTGCCGCTGAGGGTCTGCAAGTACGGTGTCGTTTGAGATGGTGATCCGCACTTTCGAAGAACTTCGGGAACGCGCCAAAGGCCTCGGCCCGCGGCGCGTCGCCGTAGTCTCGGCGGACGATGAAGTGGCGTTGACCGCGGCGGCGGAAGCATTGCGGCTGGGCATCGCCATACCGGTGCTGGCCGGCGATCTCAGGAAAATTCACGAAATCGCGGAAGCTCTGGGACTCGGCGGGCTGCTCGAGCGCGCGGAGTTCGTGGACGCGCCAAACGACGCCGCGGCGGCCGCCGTCCGGTTGGTGCGGGCGGGCGGCGCGGCAATTCTGCTGAAGGGGCATCTGCGCACCGACGAACTGTTGCGCGCCGTGCTTCACAAACAGGACGGTCTGCGCGCGGGCCGCCTGCTGAGCGACGTGCTGCTGT
>JBEKUR010000343.1:0-4890 GCA_049514855.1 Terriglobia bacterium | reverse complement strand
CCTTCAACTCGATCTCCTTGGCCACGGTCACGCCGTCTTTGGTGGACGTGGGGGAACCGAACTTCCTATCCAGAACCACGTTGCGACCCTTTGGGCCCAACGTGACTTTTACAACGTCCGCCAGCTTATTTACACCCCGCAGAATAGCCTGGCGGCTATCTTCACCAAGTACAATCTGTTTTGCATTTGCCATCTTTAACTCCCTCCAAATTTTTGGCTCCGCCCTGCTCCTTGGCAGGTAGCGGACCTTATCGAGCCCGTATTTGCTTTAGCCGCACGTCGTGCCTTCCGGCATGCCGCAGCGCGGCATTAGACCGGTTTATTTCTTCCCGCCAGCAGCAGATTGTTTTGCCGCTTCAATGATCCCCAGCACTTCGTCTTCACGGATGATCAGGTACTCTACGTCGTCGATCTTGATTTCGGTGCCGGAGTACTTTCCGAAAAGGATGCGGTCTCCCGCCTTCACGTCGAGAGGAATGACCTTGCCTTCCTCGGTCTTCTTCCCGCCGCCCACGGCGATCACTTCACCCTCCTGGGGTTTTTCCTTGGCTGTGTCGGGGATGATGATTCCACCCTTCACGGTTTCTTTCTCTTCCACTCGCTTGATCAGAATCCGATCATGCAGGGGCTTTACCTTCATGTTTGAGTCTCCTCTCGTCTACAAATTCTTTTGATTACTCAATTCCAAAAAACTTATCGTGGTCAACCCAAGCTCTAAACCTCGCCTCGCAACGCCATCCGCGCCTGGTCCTTCGGGGCGACTGCCGGGCGGCCTTCCCACTCGAGCCTTTAGCACTTGGACCCACCGAGTGCCAATATACCTGTTTGGGAGGAATTTGTCAAGCCTCAAAATGGGTCTGAAACTTACGAATTAGCACTCTCTGGCGTCGAGTGCTAATTTGAGATTCGTGAAGCCCCGTAAGGACTTCAGTGGATTGGTGTGCTCGATGGAGAAGGATCTGCCAAAATTCATCAGGGCCATGCGGCATTTGCGCGACCTAGTCATTCCCGCCCCGCCATGGCGGGAGGAATCAACTCCGCAAACCTTTGGAAATGTGCTGTCGTCGGACTGGATTCGCTTTCGCGGGAATGACCGGCGGCTCGAGTGGATCCCCATTCCAAATGACACCAGCACCCAAGATTTGGTAGTGGGTCACGATGTAGAGGCGGCTTTACGCCGCCATTTGGCGACGTAAACTCGCCGCTACAGCATCAAATTGACCCACTACCCAAAATTTGAGCACTTGGTAACACAGGCGCAGATGTCCTATAATGTTGGCAATCATGCGACTTGTCTCAACCATCTGCGAACGTCTGAAGTCCTTGGGCCTTGGGTATCGGGTCGGAATATGGGTCTTGGCCGTTTGGACAGGTTTGGGAGCTCCAACCGTCGGCATTTCGTGGCAACATCGGCTGCGACTGGCCCAAGACACTCCTCCCAACCAGCAAGACCAAACTAAAAGCCAAACCCCGCAGGAACCCCGGAATCCAGCGGACCAGCCCATTCCAGAGGGTGAGCAAGGGCAGGTGGAGACGGGCTCTGAGCCGTCACCGCCATCTGCGGCTGAGCAAGGCGACGAAATGCTGGCTGGGATTCAGGCTGTCTTGGGAAACGTTCCCGCCCCCGATCTTGGCGTGTTGGGTCAAGCCTTCGACACTACGGTGAAGAAGCAAGATGAGGCCTCAAGTGAACCCTCCGCCGTTGAGCTAATTGAATTGGGGGACCTGGATGGCGACGGGGTTTCAGAAGTTGCACTGAAGTTGCTGGTCACCGAGACGAGTCAGGAGGATACCCAGGGGCAGGCGTCCCCCCCTTCTTTGCGGGGACTTTATTTGCTCTCTTGGGATGGGACTCGCTGGAAAGCCTCACGCCTTGCCGCCCCAGCAGAGAATTTTCAATTCAAAGTCGTCCGGCTCGGGAAAAGCACGGGTCGCTGCATTGCCGTGGTGAATGTGATGGGGGAAGCGGCCGTACCTTACCCGGCGATATTTCAGTTGCGCGAACATGAGGCCGCCTTACTCTGGGACAGTCAGGGAGGAGATAACCGCTACAATGCCCTCGAGCACGGCCAGATTGAATTTCAGGATAACGCAAAGCTTGACCAAACAGACATGATCGTAATCGGGCGGGCAGACCCCGGACTTCTGCAATTCGAGCCCGGCGGGCATCGCGGCTTCAGCGCAAGATGCGTTTATCACTGGGACGGGCAAGCCTACGTTCCTGCCCAAACGGAATACTCACCCGGCCCTGATAACACCCTATACCGTTTCATCGCGGCGCTGCACCTGCACAATTTTCGCAGTGCCTACACCCTGATTGACCCGGGCAAGTTCCTGAAGACAGATGCGCCGAGCCTGGAGAAGTTCCGCCAGATGATTGAAGAGAATTGGCGGGAGTTCTTGGACGATCAGGTTTTCCAGGCGCGAGAGGCTAATGCCGGCTCGCCTGACGCACTTGCGTTCGAGCTTCCCGAAAAGCACTATGTCTACCGGCCCACGCTGAGCAATGACGGCAAATTCCTGTTGATCGGCCTGGAGCGCAAGGTCGAGATGCCAGGCACAGGTTCAGGTCAAGATTCCCCATGAGCAGGCCGCGCCGATTCAGTGAGGTTTCAGGTTTCGTACTCGCGGGTGGAGCGAGTCGGCGCATGGGATTTGACAAAGCCAGGTTGCCGTTGGGTTCAGAGAGCATGGTGGACCGGCAGATTCGCTTGCTGCGTGCCATCTGTCGTTCGGTGTCAATCATCGGGCCTCCCGACAGATTCGCCGACGCAGGGATTCAGGTTTACGAAGATGAGATCCCGGGCCAGGGGCCTCTGGGCGGTATTCATACCGGGTTGCGCAGGGCGCGCACAGAATTCAGCTTGTTCTTGAGTTGTGACATGCCCCTTATGGACGCCGGATTTCTTCGCTACCTCTGCGAACAGGCATTAGTAAGCCGCGCTTCGGCAACGCTTCCCCCGCCTTGGGCGAAGGGAGTGTACCCACTTTGTGCGGTATTGCGACGGCGTGTACTCTCGGCCGTCCGTTCCAGCCTTAGCTTGGGACAGAACCAAGTGGGTCGATTCTTCAAAAAGGTTCAGCGTCGCACCATCAGCAAGGCCGAGTTTGCGCGCGCAGGATTCTCCCCCCGCATTTTCTATAATGCAAATACGCCTGAGGAATATGAGAAGGTGCGGCGACAATTAGAGGCTCTCCACAATCAAACTGTAGGGGCCGAATTGGGGGCATTTCCGGTGTTCTCTGGGGAGCGAAGTGGCCGCACATGACGAGCAGCCCAGCATCCGAGAGTTTCGAGTCCCCGTATTTTCAGTTCGTCCACGTTTACAAGGCGTTTGACGAACAGCCGGTGCTGGAGGACGTGAATTTTGAGGTGCGCCAGGGCGAGATGGTGGTCGTGCTGGGGAAAAGCGGGGTGGGAAAGAGTGTGACCCTTAAGCACATTCTGGGCTTTCTGCAACCGGACGCAGGACAGGTTTTCGTTGCCGGCCGGGAAGTCTCGAAGATGCCCGAGGAAGAGTTGTTTGACGTCCGGCGCCGCGTGACCATGGTTTTTCAATCGGGGGCGCTCTTTGATTCACTGACGGTGGGCGAGAATGTTGCCTACCCTCTGCGGGAACGTGCGCAACGCGGGCTGGCGCTCGATGAAGATAGAATTCAGGCCCGAGTCGGTGAACTCTTAGCGATGGTGGAATTGGATGGCGTCCGCGATCTCATGCCTTCGGACCTGAGCACCGGCATGAAGCGCGCCGTGGCCATCGCACGGGCTCTTGCCGCCAAGCCGGAAGCGGTTCTCTACGACGAACCAACCACTATGGTAGACCCGCTGATGGCGCAGACCATTGCTGACCTGATTCTGAAACTGAAGCGCCAGACGGGCCTCACCTCGGTGGTGGTGACCCACGATATGAAACTGGCACGCAAGCTGGCGGACAGGGTCGTGTTCCTCGTGGACGGGCGCGTGGCGTTCTTCGGTGCGGTGGGTGAACTGGACGCCTCGCAGGAACCGATGGTGCAAGCTTTCATTTGGCTCGACGAGGTTTCTTTCCTGACAGGCAGGCGAGGGTGAACAGTCGACAGTTAACAGTTGACGGATAGGTGGACCTAACGATTGCTGGGGGCGGTAGACTATCAACTGTCAACTCTGAAATATGCTGGTCCTGAACCGACACGAGGTCGAAAGCCTGCTGGACTTGGACCGCTTGGTGGAGGCGCTCGGCACGGCGATGGTCGAACTGAGCGCCGGTCGCGTCTCCATGCCGCCGCGCCTTGTGGTGCAGGTCCGGGAGCGGGGAGGCTTGCTGGCCGTCATGCCCGTCTTCCTGGGTTCTACGCAAACTCTCTCGACCAAATTGGTGAGTGTTTTCCCGGAAAACGCCGCGCTAGGTTTGCCGAGCCATCAAGCCGTGATTCTGGTTTTCGACGCGCACACAGGCTCCCCGCGCGCCATGATGGACGGCACGGCGATCACTGCCCTGCGCACTGCCGCTGGCTCAGCGCTGGCTACGAGGCTGCTGGCGCGCCCCGAGGCGTGTATCCTGGCCATCGTGGGGACGGGAGTCCAGGCGCGCGCGCACGCCAACGTCATCCCGCGTGTGCGACCCATCAAGGAGGTCCGCGTGGTGGGTCGCAATCGCGCTCGAGCCCTCGCCATGGCAGAGGAAATCGCGCGTGGGCTGGGGATCCCAACCAAGGTGTTCGAAGCAGGGAAGGAAGCCTTTGCGGGCGCCGACGTCATTTGCGCCACGACACACTCTGCGGAGCCTGTTCTAAAGGGCGCATGGCTCGAACCAGGCGTGCACGTCAACTCCGTCGGGCTGAACCCCAATGGCCGGGAGTTGGACGGCGAGGCGGTAAGGCGAGCGTTGGTGGTGGTGGAAACCCGCGGGG
>JBEKUR010000342.1:0-4926 GCA_049514855.1 Terriglobia bacterium | reverse complement strand
GGAGGCGGGAGCGCAAGGCGCATTTTGGGGAGTTGGTGCAGTTCGACGGGAGCTTTCACGATTGGCTGGAAGGGCGGGGGCCGGGGGGCTGTCTGATGAACATGGTGGATGATGCCACGGGGACGATGCTCTGCCGGATGGGGAAGGAGGAGACCATCTGGGCGGCGGCGGGAGTGCTGAGGGTGTGGATCGAGCGCTACGGCGTGCCGCAAGCGCTGTACACGGACTGGAAGAATGTGTATGTACGGGAGCCCAACGCGGGAGAGCGCCTGCGAGGAGAAGTGCCGGTGACGCAGTTTGGGCGGATGTGTCAGCGGCTGGGGATTAAGATTGTGGCGGCGGGTTCTCCGCAGGCGAAAGGGCGAGTGGAGAGGAATCACGGCACGCATCAGGACCGTCTGGTGAAGAAGATGCGGCGAAAGAAGATTAGTAGGCTAGAGGACGTGAACCGCTACCTGGAGGAGGAATACGGCGAGGGGCACAACGCGCGTTTTGCGGTGGCCGCGGCGGCCGAGCAAGACTACCACTTGCCCAGCCCTGGGGGGAGGGAGTTGGAGAAGATTTTCCGGCTGGAGAGGGAGAGGGTGCTCAGCAACGACTGGGTGGTGCGAGACGCGAGCCGCTTCTATCAAGTAGAGCGGCAGAGCCAACACCATGCGCCGGCGAAGAGCAAGGTGACGGTGTGCGAGTGGGAGGACGGGAGGATGGAGATTCACTACCGAGGGCAGAAGCTGAGGTGGGAAGAGATCGAGGCGCGCCCGGTGGTCGGTAGGCAAGATGATGAGGCTAGGGTGAGAGAAGCTCCCCAAGCGACGACGAAGAGGAAGTGGAGACCGGGGCCCGACCATCCCTGGCGGGGCGGTTACCGGGAAGGGAATTTGGGAAGCCTGCCCCTGGCCCGGCCCGCTGGCGCGCCGTCGTTGGCCTCGGCCTCCGCTTCGCCCTAAGCGCTCCGCCCTTCGGGCTCCGCAGGGCTGCGCGGAGGCCGAGGCCAACGACCTGATTCAACTACAACAAAAACTCAAGAGAGAAGAACAAGAGGAGACAAAGTACGAGAAAGACGAAACACAAAAAGGGGACACTTCTAATCGGATAAGGATGGGGACATTTCTAATTGGGCTTGACACCTTGTCATTTTATTCTTGACATGCCTATGGAGTTGTGCTAAGAACGATACCGCTAGAATATCTGTGAAATATCAAGGGAGTACGAGGGGACAGTTTGTGGAAGTGAGTGCTCGACTCGACGAGTGCTAAACTCTGCGTGCAGTAATTCTTCCAGTGCACCACGCGCTAGACAGGCTTCAATATCGGACGCGCGATTATCCTGGTTGTGGCTAAGCGACGCCAGTACGAGGGGGCGAAGGGAACCTGTGCATCTTTGAGCGTGCGTCTGGGAGGGTTGTGCGTTTATAGTTGTGCAGCAAGAGTAGTGGCAGAACCAGGATGCAGCCTCTCGTCGCGATGAAGGGGCGACGAAGCTGACAAGAGCTTTAGGAGGAGAATCATGGACCGAAAACCAGTGGTGCTAGGTGTGTTTTTGGTGTTAGCTGGTGTCTTTGTTCTCGGGCTCTCCGCCCCAACCGCTTTGGGTCAAACCGTGACGGGAACTATCGTCGGGACCGTTTCCGACACGTCCGGCGGGGTCATTCCGGGAGTCCAAGTTGCGGTCACAAATGACGCCACCAAGGTCAGCTATAACGTGGTGACGAACGCCGACGGGCAGTATGTTGTGCCCTTCATTCCACCTGGAGAATACACCATTACGGCTGGGCATGAGGGTTTCAAGAAGCAGGTGCTTTCCGGGTTAACCGTTCAGGTTGAGCAGCGCGTTCGCGCTGACATCGTACTCCAAGTCGGCGCGGTCACCCAGACGGTCGAAGTGGCTAGTGTTGCGCCCTTACTGAGCACGGAGAATTCCTCGGTCGGACAGGTGGTCGACAACCGCGACGTGGTCGATCTGCCGCTCAACGGTCGCCAATTCATGGAACTTGCGTTCCTCACTCCGGCCACGCATGCGTCGGCGCCTGGGCATTACAACGAAATCCTCCAAGGCTTCGCTGTAACCTCGGTCGGCGGCCGTCCGACGAACAACAACTTCACCCTGGACGGCGTGGATAACGTCTCTCCCAACTGCGGATATTTCTCTGTCTCTCCTTCCCTGGACGCGGTTCAGGAGTTCAAGATTCAGACTAGCAACTACTCCGCGGAGTTCGGGCGGACGGGCGGCACTGTTATTAACGTGGCGACCAAATCGGGTACGAATGGCCTCCATGGCAGCCTCTTTGAGTTCGTGCGCAACAACGCGCTGGGAGACTCCCGTAATTTCTTCAAACCTACGGTAGACGTGCTCCGCCGCAATGATTGGGGAGGGAGCGTCGGTGGTCCGGTGGTTTTCCCGCACATTTACAATGGCAAGGACCGGACCTTTTTCTTTTTCAACGCGGAGCTTTTCGAGCAGCGGGAACCGCTGACGAGTGTGGGACGGGTTCCGACCGGAGGCATCCTGACCGGAGACTTCTCTCAAGCGGGCTATACCATCTATGACCCGGCGACCACTCGGCTCGACGCGAACGGCGTATGTTGCATTCGCGACCCCTTCCCCGGAAACGTCATTCCGACCGACCGTCTCAATCAGACCGCGCTGAAGGCGTTGACGTTCTACCCCCAGCCCAACAATCCCGGTGACCCGTTTAGAAACTACATCAACAGTGAGCCGTTCAAACGGGACACGAATCAGATCGACGCTCGCGTGGATCACCAGTTCTCTTCGAAAGACACTTTCTTCGGACGCTACGCGCAGAGCGATCGGACGGACTTCACTCCGGGCGCGATCCCCAACATGGGTGAGACCGACTACCAGTTTTATGGCAGAAATGTCGCCGCCAATTGGGTCCACACCTTCTCGCCTACAGTCGTCAACGAGTTTCGAGCGGGTTATAACCGCCTGAACTTCGGATACGTGAGCCCCCGGCAGGGGACCTCCTTCTCCTCCCAGTTGGGCATAAGCGGAGTAGAGGGTGGCAGGCTCGCAGGGTTTCCCATCTTCGGCATCTCAGGGTACACGGGTTTGGGGGACATCGAGCCCTACGGTAACATTGACAACGTCTACCAAGTGGTGGACATGTTATCTTGGGCTAAGGGCCGCCATGGTGTGAAGTTTGGGATCGACGTCCGGCGCGTCCAGAACGATTACTACATCGCTCGCTCTCCCGATGGCTACTATGACCTTTCCGGGACGTACACTTCCGATAAGCCAGGAGACTACGCCGAGACTGGCTTTGCCGACTTCTTGCTGGGGGTTCCCGACTACACGGAAATCAACTATATCGGGGACATTGGAAGAACCCGAACCACCAACTGGAATGCCTTCATTCAAGACGATTGGCGCGTCACCCCCAATCTCACTATCAACCTCGGGCTGCGTTACGAGCTTTATACTGCACCCGAGGACAAGTTTCACCGGCTGGGGTTCATGGACCCGTCGAATGGTGTGATGACTTATGAGAAGAACGCACCGCTTAATAATCCCATTCCTGGCGCGGGAATAACGAAAGCGGATCTCACGTTTCCGTTCACACAAGTAAGCCGGAATAAATTTCTCTTCGGTGACGACAATAACTTTGCTCCCCGGATTGGTTTTGCCTACAAGCTTCCGTTCAGCCCCAAGACGGTTATCCGCGCGGGCTACGGCGTATCCTATGTGTACATGCCCTTCAGCGATTTCGGCGCGGTCACCCAGCGACTGCTTCCCTTTGCCGTTGAGCCCGAAGTAACTGGGGACTTCGCGCACGCGACGATTCCAGGTTACAACTTCAGTGTTGGAGGACCGCGTGGCGTCGTGCAGTCCGGGGCACCCGCCGAGGCCGAGGGCATCGACCCGCATTTTCACTGGGGGGATGTCCAGCAGTGGAGTTTAGACGTGGAGCACCAATGGGGGAATCTGCTGCTCGATGTGGGATATGTTGGGAACGACGCACAACATCTCGCCCAGCGCTACCCCACCAATTACCCCATGACTCCGGGGCTGGGGTCGGTGCAGTCGCGGGTGCCTTGGGCCAACTATGCCTATACGGATGACGATCAATCGGATATCGACAATTTCTATAACGCTGGGACCGTGCGGGTTGAGAAGCGGTGGTCGAGAGGCTTAAGCTTCATGGCTAACTATACCTGGGCCAAATCGCTCGGCTACGGCAGCGAAGTATACGGAACTCCGGGGCAGGAGAGTGGGATTCAGGATCCCTTGGACAAAAGACTGGAGCGCGGCCTGGCGCCGGACGACGTACGCAACCGCCTCAGCATAAGCCCCATTTGGGAACTGCCGTTTGGCAAGGGGAAGGCTTTTGGCGCCGGGGCGCCGGCGGCAGTGAAATACTTGATCGGGGGGTGGCAGCTTAACTCGATCATGGGCTTCCAGAGCGGATTTCATCTCTCGGCTACCGGGGGCGCCGTAACCAACATGGGTTGGAGTACCCGGCCGGACCAGGTCTGTGATCCCAATTCGAATTTCACGTTCAGCGTCAATGAGGTTTTCAACACGAGCTGCTTCGCGAAGCCGGCGCCCCTCGATCCCGTCAATCTCCCAGGCTTGACGAAGTTTGGGACTGCGGCGCGGGGGACGATCGCCACGCATCCTCAGGCAGTCGTTGATTTCTCTATCATCAAGAACACTCAGATTAGAGAAAGGGTGAACGTACAATTCCGCGTGGAAGCGTTCAACCTGCTTAACCACCCGAACTTCGCCACTTACAATTCGCTTCCCTACAGGAACTTTAACAGTTCATATTTTGGGATCGTGACGGCTGCGGATGATCCTCGCTTGATTCAGTTGGCGTTGAAGTTGATTTTCTGAGGATTGGAGAGAACAAGATGAAGGAAATTGGACACATTATCGACGGAAAAGAAGTAGCTTCGGTGGCGGGGA
>JBEKUR010000341.1:0-4948 GCA_049514855.1 Terriglobia bacterium | reverse complement strand
CGGCCAACTCGGCTTCTACGGGGACCTCAAGCTTCTGGCGGAAGCGAAGGCTTTCGCTTCCTTCCTCCGCCCCCTGTTCTGGCGGGACTGGGTGGTCTATTGCAAGCCGCCCTTCGGTGGCCCCGAGTATGTTCTCCGTTATCTCGGCCGCTATACCCACCGCGTGGCGATCTCCAACCACCGCTTAGTCTCCCTGCAGGGCAACCAAGTCACCTTTCGCTGGAGAGACTCCGCGCACGGCAACCAGCAGCGCCTGATGACTCTGGCGGTCGAGGAGTTCTTGCGCCGCTTCCTGCTCCACGTGCTTCCCACCGGCTTCGTGCGTATCCGACACTTCGGCTTTCTGGCCCACCGACGGCGGGCGGCTCTCTTGCCACTTTGCTTCCAGTTCCTGGGACGACCGACCGACTTGCCACCCGCCCCAGAACCACAACCCGGGGAGGAAGGTGGCTGCTCGACCCGACAGCCTTCCACTTCCACGTGGTTCTGCCCCCACTGCGGCGGTCCAATGATCATCTTGGAGCGCCTGACGGCGGCGGAGATGTGCTTACGCTCTCCACCCCTCTCCTCCGCGAGGTTCTCATGAAGTACCGCTCCCTCACGCGAAAAGACCGCGCGTGCCCACCACGCACACGCCTTGGTGTGCTTGGCCACCTACCCACAAACCCTCCGTCCTCAACTCCACAGCGCACACCGCACCCGATCCAGCCCGGGTTCACTCTCCATCCGTGCTTCCTGGCCCTCACAAACTCATTCCGCCGGCTCACCCATTTAACCTACGACCATAGCTTCGCCATTCAAAGCCCATAATTCCCGCGTCCGCCGCAAACACGGGCGGCTTCCTTCAAGTCGCTGTATCGAAAGCGCGCCGGGCAGAGGCTCTGCTACTCCGCAACTTTATGCAGTCGGCGCGCTTCCGATACAGCACTAAGACTTCTCAGGCCCAATCCGCTCCCGGCGATATCGATCACCTGAAAATCAGTGGTGGGAAGGGGATTTCACGCCAGAAATCGGCGGCGGATACCGTCGGTAAACACTACGCCGTCAGGCAGGGGTAGTGCAGTCAAAGTGCCCTGCGGAAAGCCCGCGGCTTCACACCGGCCAACTTCCGAGTAGCTCGTCATCCGCTGAGAACAACTCGTCGCCGCCGCGCGTGGGATAGAATTGGGCTAGCCCATCCACGCGTTACTAAAGATGATTACGTGGCTATTTGCGCAATCTTTCCGCACTCGGATAGCGATGTAAGTAACCGTCCGGATGGTACAATGAGCACTGTCCCCAATCGTATTCTTCTCCAGGTTGGTTCGCAGCAGAAGGGGCGTTATGGGAGCAAAGGGCAGCAGCGGGAAGCCAGCGAAAACGGACCCGGTGATGGCCGCATCAAATTCCGATTCGTGGACATTGAGATGGAAAACGTCAACGAGGCCGTCACCGAGGGCCTAAAGCAGCTCGCAAATGCCAGAGGCTCACAAAGGATCTGGGCAGCAAGACATGGGACTAATTGCTGCCGAGTTCTTGGATTATCTAGGGTTCCGAGCCCAGCAGAGGAGCCGATCTGGGGTGAGAGGAGCACAGCTATATGCCAGACGATCTTAAATCTTCGGAAAACACAAAGCCCTGTGTTTATTGCGGCTCATCCATGTCCGTTGGAGCTAGGCTCTGCCCTGTTTGCAGGTCGTACCAGTCGGCATGGAGAACGACTGTCATTTACGTGGCGGGCATTGCCGGCCTGATAAGCTTGGTAGCGTCTGCGGTTACATTCATTGTAGGCAAAATACCCGATGTGTACAAAATGTTTAACTGGAGAGATCAGGTGACGGTCTGGAGTTTCGACACTGGCCTCTACCCTAATTTCAGTATCACGCTATCGAACACAGGAGATGGACCGGTCATCGCGTCGCAAATATTTGTGATTATGCCGGATGGGTACAACGTGAGTTACCCGATCGCGCAAACGCTTCTTCCGGGGCAGTCGATACCGATCGCAGGTGGACAAGAGTTTTCTCCCTACTATCAGGGATACATCTATAACTACTCAGGTACAGCGAACGCAACTGTACTAAGAAATGCCGGAGTGCCTTGGCCCGAGGAAAAAAAGCTGCCTTGTTTTGGGGAAATCCTATTTAGCAAAGACTCACTGCTATTGAGCAGGATGAGGGAGCATGGAAAGGCAACTGGCAGTAAATTGGTAGAAGACGAAAAGGCGCGGGCGTTTGTTGTGTATTACAGTCTACATGAGCGAAAGGAGGTTCGGTATCAGTTCCCGGTCATTACGACTTTCCTCCGAGCATCAAACCCCAAATGCGAATAACTCGATACACAGTAATTGAACCAAGCTGGAGGTCGAATACAGCATCCGGATGACGGCTTCCGCGCTCCTCGGGGCTCAGTTCGTGAACGATCGTCTGCACCGGCAGGTTTTCGAACGCTGCCAGTCGTAATAAAGATGTGATGCCGAGCGAGCGCGAGCTGAGCCGCTCAGGCGATTGATTTGGGGAATCACTGTTAGACGGGCCTCGGTGCTACGGCGTCGAGGGGCCGCTCCCCCGATGGTCTCCTCATCAAATAACCAGACGTCAAACGTTTGTGAGCTCGAAACCGGGTGAGGTGCTGACGACTTTTACCGGGAACGCTGCGGTGTATTCTTGGGCATTCTCCAATGCTCCCAAGCTGATCTCGCCAGTGAGGAAAGCGGCCGCGTCCACTTCCTGTGCCTCGAAAAACGCTGAACAGAAACGGGGTTGTGGAAAGTTGCGGGAGAATGGTCGGCCAACCTGAAGTTATTCGGTCCCCGGGGCCCAACTTCTGTGTTGCGCGTGACACGACCAGAATCCGGACCACCCTCCCCTCGTCGTGAGTGCTATCGCCTGATCTCGACAGTCATGTGGACAACCTATTAGCCACTTTTCCCCGGGGTGAAGGGGACGCGGTCCTCGCGGCAGATCTCCCGGAGGGCGAGGCGTCCGGTAATGGGACCGCAAGGCAAGCCGCCTCCGGGATTGACCCACTGGCCGACCATACGGAAGCGGCGCGGGCTGGGAAGCTTGTTGGGAAGCGGGCTGAAGCCGACGCCGGGCACCGGGAGCCAGCCCTCCATGCTGCCTTTCCAGTTGCCGGTGAAGCGGAGGACGGTGGCGGGGGTAGAGACGTCGACGGTTTCGATGGTGGGGCGGAGGCCGAGAATGCGGCGCTGGAGGACGTCAATGACCGCCTCAGAGACGCGCTGTTTTTCGGCGCGGTAAGTGAGGAGGTCATTCTTCCGGAGATTGTCCCAGTAGGGGTAGTTGTGGGTGGGCAGGAAGCAGGTTACGGCGGTTTTGCCGGGTGGGGCGAAGGTGGGGTCGAAGTGGAAGAAGCGGAAGGAGAGCTGCTCGAGGGTGGTCTCGGGGTCGACGCGGAGGGGTGAGTCGAGAATGCGAGTCAGAAAGTGGGGCATGTAGCCGAGATCAATGGCAACGCCGAGGGAGACTTGGCAGTAGGAGGGGAAGATGGGATTCTTCTCGTAGGCGGCTTTGAGCTTGGGGCTGGTGAAGGCACCGCCTAGCATTTCGTTGAGGGTGGCGTGACCGTCGGCGGCGGAGATGACCCAGTGGCCCCGGAGGGTTTCGCCGTTGGCAAGCTGGACGCCAACAGCGGCGCCGTCTTCGACGAGAATGCGCTTGACGCGGGCGCCGAAGCGGATGGCGCCACCGAGATCTTTGAGGCGCTTTTCAATAAGGCGGATGATGGCTTGCGAGCCGCCGATGGCGTAGCCGGCGTTCCGGTCGGCCATCCAGGCCAGAGAGAAGATTAAAGCGACTGCGGAGAGCTGGGCCAGCTCGCCGCGGCCGAAGAAGGCGCGGAGGAGGGGATCCTGGAAGCGGGCCCCGTAGTGCTCGCAGGTGACTTTGGAGAGGCGGGCGAGGGTGGGGAAAATCGGCAGATCGCGGAGCAGGACGGCGGCGCTGGTGGCCCAGCCCTGGCCGGAGAGAAACATGCGGAAACCCGCTAGGCGGCGGACATCGGCGACAAAGGCGCGGATGGCTTTGGCGTCGGCGGGTGAGCGGTCGAGAAGCGTGGCCTCCAGACGGGCGAGGTCGGTGGGAATAGAGAGGCTGTCGCCGTTTTCGGTCTCGATGCGGGCCATCTCGTCGTGATCGACAAAGCGGAGCTCGGAGATGTCGAAAAGCTCCTGCCAGTAGTTGTGGAATTCGGCACCAGGCCGGGAGCCGAGAAGCCAATGGAGGCAAGTCTCAAAGGTATAAGCGCCGCGGCGCCAGCTCATGGCAAGGCCGCCGGGCACGTCGTTCATCTCGAGAACTTCGGCCTGGTAACCGCACTGGCGGGCGTAGACGGCCGCACAGAGGCCAGCGACGCCTCCGCCGATTATCAGGATCTTTCTGGATTCGCTGGGCATGGGTCCGGCCTTTCCTGCATCTCCGCCTCGGAAGGGCCACTCGGAGGCGTGCTTCCGGGAGGAGTGCGAGCTTGTCGATTCAGGGAGCGCGAGCCGCCACGAGAAGGCGTGCCGCGCGGCATTTCAGCGGGACCATACTAACACTACCCGGCCAACTGTTGAAATATCGCCATTACGCTCAAAACTCCAGAACGACTGGGTCAGTTGGGGAGTGGTCGGCCACTCGGAAGTTGGTCCGCACCTTCGCGGATTGTCGGCAAGCGTTTACGGATAGCTGGCGAAAACAGCCCAACCCACCACCTAACCCGGATTTGGAATGAAAAACGCCCTTCCACGCCGGAATCCCGCCAGCCGCAATGCACTGCGCCAGCTGATGACCAAGCGGCTTTCCATTCTCAATTACTTCTGAAGTCTACCTGTCGAAACTAGCCCAAGTTCGTCACGAAAGGGGCGGGAAATAGGCTAAGTGCTTTGGAATCAGTTCAGGCTATCTTCGAGTCTGCACTACATTCTTGATCAAAATTGAGGCGGTCTGGCACGGTGACGCCGAGT
>JBEKUR010000340.1:0-4951 GCA_049514855.1 Terriglobia bacterium | reverse complement strand
CGTGGTCGGCCTTTCTTCCAAGCCCTCGCGGCCAAGCTACGGCGTGGCCGCCTATATGAAGGCCTACGGCTACCGCATTATCCCTGTGAATCCCAACGAGCAATCCGTCTTCGGAGAGAAGGCTTACGCGACCCTCGATGACGTCCCCGATGCTTTCGAAGTCGTGGTGATCTTCCGCCGCTCAGAATTCGTGCCCGAAGTTGTCCAGGCCGCCATCCGCAAGCACGCCACAGTGGTCTGGATGCAGGAAGGGGTCATCCACGAAGAGGCCGCCGCCGGCGCCCGCGCCGCCGGACTGTTTGTGGTTCAGGACCGCTGCATCCTGAAAGAACATGCCAAGCGGTTTGTGACGGAGGGGATTTGAACTCGAGTTCCCGCAAGATGGCAAGCACACTTCCATTGCGGCAACTTGGCCGCCTTGTTCATGAGGAATTTCACATTTGAGATCTCAAGAGCCCAGGCTTCAGCGACACAACAATGTGATTCGCGGTGAATGTGCATGAAGTACGACCGCTTCGAAGAGCTGCCCGTCTGGAAAGCCGCCATCGAATTGGCGGTCCAAATCCATAGCATGACGGCCAAGGTCCCATTCCGAGGGCGCTTCAGTTTGCGCGATCAGATTGAGCGCGCCGCCGTTTCCGTTTCTAACAACATTGCGGAAGGATTCGAACGAGGGACCACCCAGGAGTTGCTTACTTTCCTCTACATATCGCGCGGGTCCGCCGGCGAAGTTCGCTCAATGCTCTGCCTGCTGGAGGGACTCCCCGGCTTCTCGGATCTGAAATCTGAGATTTCAAATTTGAAATCCCTCGCCGAAGGCATTTCACGCCAATTGCGCGCCTGGGCTGATTCCTTGCAGAGCTCCGAAATCAAAGGGCAGCGTTATCTCACCGAAAAAACACGCCACTTCGAAAAAGCCGCCCGCGAACGCAAAGAGTTTCTCGAACACCTTCGCCAAATCAGAGAGCAGAATAAGCCACACTCAGCGAACAGCAAGGAAAGGGAAAAACAATAGCGGTGCTTTCCACCAGCCTCCTTTGCCCGACCAGCCGTGCAGACAAAGGGCGCACAGTGTTACCGCTGCGCGTATTTCTTTTTCCATTCCAGAATCGCCGCGAGCTTCTCCTTCAGTCTTTTTTCGAATCCCTGGTCGGTGGGGCGGTAGTAGCGGCGCTCTTTGAGGTTATCAGGTAGGCATTGCATGTCGGTGAGGCGCTCGGGAGCGTTGTGGGCGTATTGGTAGCCCTTGCCGTACCCCTGGTTGGCCATCAAGCCGGTTACGGGGTTGCGCAGGTGGAGCGGCACGGGTTCGGCAATGGTCTTTTGCGCGTCTTGCGCGACTTCGCCATAGCCAACGTAAAGCGCATTCGACTTGGGAGCGAGTGAAAGGTAGACGGCCGCCTCAGCAAGCGCCAGATTACCTTCCGGCATGCCCAGGAAATGCGCGGCTTGCATGGCAGCAACAGTTACTGCGAGGGCGTTGGGGTCGGCAAGGCCAATGTCTTCCGACGCCATACGAATCATGCGCCGCGCGATGTAGAGTGGATCTTCGCCGGCCTCGAGCATGCGGCCCAGCCAGTAGAGAGTAGCGTCAGGGTCAGAGTTGCGCACGGACTTGTGGAGGGCTGAAATCAGGTTGTAGTGCTCCTCGCCGGCTTTGTCGTAGAGGAGCATCTTGCGCTGGATGGCGTCTTCGAGGATGGCCTCCGTAACGACGGCTCGATGTTCTTCACCTTCGCCCTCGTGTTGGGCGGCGGCGACGGCTACCTCCAGGGTGTTGTAAGCAGCGCGCGCGTCGCCGTTGGAAAACACGGCGATCTGGCGCAGCATCTCTTGCGAGATTTCCACTCTTTCCCTGCCCAAGCCGCGTTTCTCGTCTTTCAAGGCGCGCTCCAGCAGCGTCAAGACCTCGTCGGTGGAGAGCGCTGAAAGCATGTAGACTTTGGCGCGGGAGAGGAGCGCGGAAATGACTTCGAAGGAAGGGTTCTCAGTGGTGGCGCCAATCAGCACCACGTCGCCACGCTCGACGTAGGGGAGAAAGGCGTCCTGCTGCGCCTTGTTGAAGCGATGAATCTCGTCAATGAAAAGGACAGTTCTCCGCCCGTACTGCCGCACTTTTTCCGCCGTGGCCATCACTCCCTTGATTTCTTTTATGCCGGAAAGGACCGCGCTGAAGCGGACGAATTCGCTGCGCGTTTTGCGCGCGATAATCGTTGCCAGTGTGGTCTTGCCTGAGCCCGGCGGCCCCCAAAGGATCATCGAGGCCAGCTCGTCACGCTCAATCTGCTTGCGCAGTGGCTTGCCAGGCCCCAGGATGTGAACCTGGCCGACGAATTCCTCGATCATTTCCGGCCGCATGCGGTCGGCCAGGGGCGAAGGACTCGGAGCCCGCTGCGGTGCGCTGCGAGCATGGTCTGCGGCAGGTGGTTCGAAAAGGCTCATAAGAATTAGCTCATTGAATCACTGATTCATTTGAAAGTGGTCCCTGTCATTCCGAGCGAAGTGAGGAATCTCGCCTCGATTTGTAGAGGACGGAATCAGAGCGAGATTCCTCGCTTCGCTCGGAATGACAACCCGTCAATACTGAAATCCGCGTTGCCGAGCAACTTCGTAAAGAAAAACGCTGGCAGCGGTCGCCACATTAACCGAATCCATCCCCGGGCGAATGGGAATACTCAAGAGCAGGGAGGCTTCACGGGCAATCTCCGGTGGCAGGCCGGAAGCCTCTCTTCCCACCATGATGGCGAGCGAGCCTTTAAGGTCCGCCTCGTGAAGCGGAAAGGGGCTGTGGCGGTCGGCGGCGAGGATGCGAACTTGAGCCGCGCGCAGGCGATCCAGGAGTTCATTGGTGGCGAAGCCCGCCAGGACCGGAAGGCGGAAGATCGCGCCCGCTGAAGACCGCACGGCCTTGGGATTGAAAGGGCAGACGGTTTCCTGGAGCGTGAAGAGGGCCGAAGCCCCAAAGGCCGCCGCGCTGCGCATGAGGGTGCCCAGATTGCCGGGGTCCTGGACCCCGCAGGCCACCAGCAGTAGCAAATTCTGGCCCTCGAGGATGGTATCCAAGTTGTGAGGCGGCAGTTCGACGAGCGCGGCAATTCCCTGGGGGTTCTGCGTCTGCGCCACCTGCTCGAACAGGCGGTCAGGAACCTGCACGGCTTCTGCTTCAACGGGCAACTGTTCCATAAGCCGCGCAAATTTCGCTAGACCGCTTTCGGCCGCGAGCACACTATGTATGCGAACTGCCGGAGCGGCTCCGAGGGCTTCCTCCACAAGAAATGGACCTTCGACAGCCAGCCACCCCTCGCGCGTTGTCCCTTGTGCCAAAGCCCGCCGGTAGACCTTCAACATCGAGTTGGTAGGACTACTGATCTGGCGTTTTCTCGCTTGAACCATATTCGTGCCGGATTCGAGAATCCGGTCCCCTTCGCCAAAAGCTTAACCCCGCTTGGGATCGAAGTCGAGAGCCTGGATTTCTCCGACACTGTGTCTCTTGACACGAGGCTGGAATCGTGGTAGGCTTGTTGGCCCAAATGACGAGGAACGCCAAGCCGCGGAGATCTAATGGCAAGGACGGTAGGCCACCGCGAGGCTGCAAGGGGCGTGGGATGCCAAAAGATGTTGAAATAGAGGGAACGAACTGGATGATTTATTGCAAATAAAGAACTTAGCATAGTTCGTTTTGCAAAAACGAACTCGTTTTGGAGTGAAGAAAGTGCGCCTTTTGGGCAAAAAACGCTCCTTTTCGACCTTCAAGGGGGCTATTTTAAGCCTTCTGTGTACCACTTAAGCAGACAAAAATTGCCCAGTTCGAGGCTAGGAAGGGTTTGGGTGAGCGGTCCGTCAATTGACGGAGTGCCGCTTTTGCGTGTCGAGCTTGCTCGCGCCTCACCCCGTAGCGCTGACCTTTAGCAGGCTGCGGAAAAAGGCGTAGCGGCGGCTTCACGCCGCCATATGCGTGTTGCAATGATTGAAGTCGTGGCGATCCCGCAGTCGCGGGATCGCCGCTACCTCACTAATCAGGGGTTTTTCCGCAGCCTGTCAGGTCAGCACTGCGGGAGTGCGAAAGTGCCGACCCCGCCTTGCGGGGTCGGCGCTACAAAGGCGCTACAAAAGCGGCAGCGAGCTGCCGCACTCCAGAGCGGCTCGTGATAGAATTGCGCCGCTCTCAGCAGTATGCTGTTCCAAAGTCTCTGGAGGTCGAAAATGCGCAAACTGGGTTTTCTTTTAACCATTCTGACGTTGCCCGCATCCACTGTTGCCCAGAATCTAAGTGGATTGTTCCCGGATATTACTCAGCAGCAGAACTATGTGCTGAAGCGCGTCTCCAGCTACGACCGAACTGGCGCCAACGAAGATATGAGGAGGATGGAAGCCGGCGAGACACTGACAGTGTTTGAAGAAGCCGGGCCGGGAGTCATCACTCATCTCTGGTTTACGATTGCGAGCGCAGAAAAATCCCACCTGAAGAAACTTGTCCTCCGCATGTACTGGGACAACGAATCAAGCCCCAGTGTGGAAGCTCCCATCGGTGATTTCTTTGGCCTGGGGTTGGGTGAGTATTTCACCTTCCAGTCATTCCCGCTGGCCGTGGGCTCGAGCAAGGCGCTGAATTCCTACTTTCCGATGCCGTTTCAGAAGATGGGCAAGATCACGATAACGAATGAGGGGAAGTTGCCGGTGAATGCCCTCTACTACAACATCGATTACAGAGCTTACAAGAACCCGCTGCCTGCGGAGCCCCTCTACTTTCACGCCCAGTATCGCCAGTGTGCTCCATGCCAGGGCTGGACCAACCAATGGAGTTCCAATGGCGACCCGCTTGTGGATACGAGACCCAACCTCGACGGGGAGGGAAACTACGTGTGGATGGAAGCCGTTGGCCGCGGCCACTACGTGGGCGTGACCATGTCGGTGTTGCAAAACCAGGACGAGTGGTGGGGCGAGGGTGACG